>JAYYQG010000015.1:0-10188 GCA_036128515.1 Chloroflexota bacterium | reverse complement strand
TATAAATATTTTTCAAAAATCTTTAGCATAATCGAAGAAAAATTAATCGATAATTTTAGTTATAAATTAACAGCAAGTTTGAAATGGATGTCTAATAAAATCTCTATTTCTCAAAATGGTCAACTCCAACTCCAAAGCATTACATTTGTTGTTGGATTTTTAATTATATTAATTTCTTATCTTGTTTATCTTGGAATAGGGGTTAGTTGATGCCAGGAGGTATATTATCATTTTTAATCTTTTTTCCCATTATTGCTGGAATATTTATTGGTATTGCATCCTCAAATAATTTTATTAGGCAAAGAATAAAGTTTTTTGCTTTATTATTTACATTTATTGAGATGATTTTATCAATACTAATTTATTTTAGTTTTGATAAGCAAAATGGTGGTTTCCAATTTATTGATTATTTTGATGCATGGATACCTTTTGAGACATTTAAAGCACAATATCTTGTTGGGATAGATGGATTAAGCGCACCATTGGTATTGTTGACAGGAATTTTAGGTTTTTGTGCTGTAATCGCTTCATTAAAGATTTCATTTAGAGAACGAGAATACTTTATGTGGTTACTTATCTTGCAAGGTGTTGTTACAGGCGTGTTTTCGTCATTAGATATGTTGCTATTATTTGTGTTTTGGGAGGCAGAATTAATTCCAATGTATTTTTTAATTTCTATTTGGGGTTCAGGAAAAGCTCAGTATTCAGCTATGAAGTTTCTAATTTTTACTTTAACATCAGGTGCATTCTTTTTAATTGGTATTCTATCTGTTTATTTCGCAACAGGTACATTTGTTATGTACGATATTACTGAACTAAATTTAGTTGGTGTAGCGAGCTCAACTTTTAACATTCTTATTCCATCAGTATTAATTTTCTTGATTTTCTTTATTGGTTTTGCAATTAAACTGCCATTGTTTCCATTGCATAGTTGGCTTCCCGATGCTCATACTGACGCACCAACTGCAGTCAGTATTATGCTTGCTGGTGTACTTTTAAAAATGGGAGGGTATGGATTATTGAGAATAAATGTTGATATATTCAATTCAATTGATCCTTCGATATTATTTGATTTATCTCCGTACATTGCTTTAATTGGTGCTGTAAGTGTTATCTACGGAGCTGTATTAACAATTCGCCAGACAGATCTCAAAAGATTAATTGCTTTTAGTAGTGTCAGTCATATGGGTTATATTATCTTAGGTTTGTCTTCTTACAATGCTTATTCAAGCTTAGGTTCCAGTGAAGGGCTGGGTGGTACTGCACTTCAATTATTTACACATGGCACAATTACAGGTTTGGCATTCTATTTAGTTGGGTTAACTTACGAGAGAACTCACACAAGGCATATTCCTCACCTAGGAGGATTAGCTATAAAAATGCCATTAATAACAACATTTTTTGTTCTGGCTGGATTTGCAAGTTTAGGTTTACCAGGTTTGAGTGGATTTGTTGCAGAGTTAATGATCTTTGTCGGAACTTTTAAGCTTGGAGGATTATGGGCATTTTCTACAGTTTTGTCTGTCTTCGGTGTTGTTTTAGCAGCAGGTTACACCCTTTGGATGATTCAAAGATCATTCCTTGGAAGTGGTGTATCTAATGATAGTCCAGTGGCAAAAGAATATGACAATTTAAGTGATATGAATAATATTGAGTTGATTGGAGCAATCATTTTAACTTTAACTATAGTAACTGTTGGTGTTTACCCATCAATAGTCACTGACTTATTCAATATCGGTATAGGTGAGGTATTTTCAAGATGATTAGTTTGAATGAAATTTTACTTGTTGCACCTGAATTATTAATAGTTGGATTTTCATTAATAATTTTATTATCTGACCTCATTTTTGGAAGTAAATTAAGGTCTTCTGATATTGCTTCTGTTGGAATATTATCCTCATTAGTAGTTACAATTTTATTATTTTCCGGGATCATCAAAGTTGATAATGTTACGAGTACCTCAATAGCGAATATTATTTCAGTTGATAAGTATTCATTATTATTGAAAGTAGTTGTTCTTTTATTATCATTATCAATTTCAACAGTCGGAAAAGAACTAATTAGTGACACTTTAAAGTTGCGTTCAGAATTTTGGACATTATTTATGATCTCATTAACCGGAATGATTATGCTTACATCTGTTACCGAAATGATAACAGCGTGGGTTGCACTTGAGCTTACATCATTACCTCTCATTGGAATGTTATCTCTAAATAAGCAAAGGTATTCATTAGAAATTTCTTTTAAATATCTAATTTTAAGTGCAACAAGTTCTGCAATAATTTTAATGGGCATTTCTCAACTTTATGGATTATCTGGTTCAACGTTTTTTAGTGGCATAATGCCATTAAAAGATGCACTTGGAGGAAGATTTGTTTTTGAAGACTCTACTCAATTATTAATAATTTTTTCACTTATACTTATTATTTCTGGTTTTTCATTTAAAATTGCTTCATTTCCATTCTTTACATGGGTCCCTGATGTATACCAAGGATCACCTTCTTTAGTTACATTATATTTATCTGTAGTAAGTAAAATTGCAGGATTTTCAGTATTAATTAGATTTTTATTTGAATCTGTTGATATTGATGTTTATACAAATATTTCGCTATTTATAGCAATAATTTCTTGTGTATCGATGTTTTATGGAAACATTATGGCATTGAGGCAAAACGATTTAAAAAGACTTTTTGCATATAGTACCATTGCTCATGCAGGCTACATATTGATTGGAATTGCCTCATTACAAATTAATGAGGAAAGTTTCTCTGGAATTAACTCTACAGTTTTCTATCTTATTGCTTATGGTATTACTAATTTAACTGCATTCTTGAGTATGATTTCATTATCAAGGTATGTTGACTCCTATGACATGAAAAATTTTAAAGGCTTAGGGAATGCGCAAAAATATCAATCAATTATATTTTCAATCTCGCTAATATCTTTATTGGGTATTCCTGCAACTGTTGGATTTATGGGGAAAGCATTTATTTTCAGTGGCGCTATATCTAATGATTATTTTTGGTTAGCGTCATTTGGAATAGTGAATTCATTAATTTCTGCTTATTATTACATGAAAATTGTAAAAATTTTATTTGTTGATAAGAGCGATCAACCATTCCCTGAAATTACTTTCCCTAGATTAAAAGCCGTTACAACAATTGGAGCAATATTAATATTAGCTTTGGGGTTGGCTCCATTTGCATTATTGAGTATAGTGGAAAGCGCTTTAAATACAATTTTATAAAATGGAAAAATTTTACAAGCCAAATACAGTTGCAATTTTGTTTAATGAAAAATTAAGCGATTCAGAAGATTTGGCAAATAAAATAAAAAATAATATTAGTGACGATTTTGAAGTGTTTGTTCAAAGTGTTGGAGCTTCTCTTCAAAATAATTTGCCCTCAAACCCAGACCTTTTAATTTCAATCGGCGGCGATGGAACAATTCTCAGATGCGCCAAGGTTCTTAATGGTACAAATTGTCCTATTCTTGGAATTAATATGGGCAATCTCGGATTTTTGTGTGAAATTGATTCAAGTGACGTTGATTCAAAACTTCAAAAATATTTGAGTGGAGATGCTGTAATAGAAACAAGGAATAAATTAAAAATAAATTTAGTTAGCTCAAATTCAAAAAAAGAGTATTCAGCTTTAAATGATTTAGTGGTTTCTAGGGGGTCAAAAATAAGAGTAGTAAATGTTGAAGCTCTAATAAACGGAAATCATTTTGCAACATACAAAGGTGACGGGATTGTTATTGCTACTGCAACTGGGTCAACAGCTTATTCATTGTCTTTAGGGGGAGCCATATTATCACCTTCTATAAATAATATGATAATGAAACCAATAGCCGCGCACACAAGTTTGATGGGGGGTCTTGTTATAGAAAAAGACGTTGTTATTTCATTAAAAGCTTCATCAAACGAAGATTTATCAATTAGTGTCGACGGATTTATTGACAACAAAATTGAAGATTTTGATCAAATTGATGTAGAAATTGATAATGAAAATAAAGCATTTTTTTTGAGATCAGAAAATTTTGAAAATTTATACTGGACTTCTTTGGCTCAAAAACTTGATTTAAGAAAAGGAGATTCAATTAGTGGATAAAAATAATCTAATTGAAAGATCAGATTCTGAAATTATTCATAAAGGCGAATATATAAACTTGAGGAAAGATGTACTGAGTCGAAATGGTGATGTTATTGCAGAAAGAGACGTTGTAGAACATGTAGGGTCAATAGTTGCTGTTCCATATGAAATAATTGATAAGGAAATATTTTTTTATCTTGTAAAACAATGGAGGAATCCAGTTGAAAAATGGCTACTAGAATTTCCTGCAGGAACATTAAATGAAAATGAAGAACATGAAAAAGCTGTCATTCGAGAACTTCAGGAGGAAATTGGATTAATCCCGAAAAGTATAAATTATTGGTCATATTTTTATGTAGCTCCTGGTTGGTGTGACGAAAAAATTCATTGTTATTTTGCAGGTGATTTAGAAAAATCAATTCTTGAAGGAGACATTGATGAACAAATTGAGGTTGTTAGGCTAAGTTATGATGAAATTATTAGTAAAATCAAAAATGCTGAGATTATAGATCTAAAAACAATATCAGCTTTTAATGTCTTTGATAATTATTTCAAAAATGATTTACCAGAATTTAACAAATAATGAATTATTTTAGTTAAATAATGCTAAAATAATGTAAGGAAATATTAAAAACTTATGAGTAAACACGATTTATTAATAATTGGAGCTGGTTTAGCTGGATTAAGAGCAGCTGTCGAAGGAGTTCGACAAGGCCTTAATGTTGCAGTTATAACTAAAGTTCACCCAGTAAGAAGTCACTCTAATGCTGCACAAGGTGGTATAAATGCCGCTTTAACTGATAGAGGAGATGATTGGAGAGATCATGCCTTCTCAACTATAAAAGGTAGTGATTATTTGGCTGATCAAGATGCTGTTGAAGTTATGTGTAGAGAAGCAGGAGACGCCATAATTGAACTTGAAAATATGGGTGTGATTTTTAGTAGAGATGATGAAGGTAAACTCGGCACAAGAGCTTTTGGTGGTCAAAAAAAAGCAAGAACCTATTTCGTTGGTGCAATTACTGGAAGTGCACTTTTACATGTATTGTATGAACAGTCAGTAAAATATAATTTGCATATTTATGAAGAATGGTTTGTCACTAAACTAATTAAAGAAGATGGTCGAATTGCTGGTGCAATCGCCTTTGATATAAAAACTGGCCAGATGGAAATGATAAGTGCAAAAGCAGTAGTTTTAGCCACTGGTGGAGCTGGTAGAGTATTTGAACCTTCAACTAATGCATTGATCTGTACTGGAGATGGATTAAGTCTTGCAATGCAAGTGGGTGTTCCTTTAATGGATACTGAGATGATTCAGTATCATCCAACAACACTTGCTGGAAATGGAATTTTGCTTTCTGAAGCAGCTAGAGGAGATGGTGCATATTTAATTAATTCAGAAGGTGAAAGATTTATGGAAAAATACGCCCCTGAGTATATGGAGTTAGCCTCAAGAGACGTTGTTTCACGTGCTGAGCAGACAGAAATTGATGAAGGAAGAGGCGTAGATGGTTGCGTTTTTCTAGATTTAAGGCATCTTGGGAAAAAATTTATTGAAGACAGATTAGGTTATCTTCAAGAAGTAGCACTTGAATTTAGAGGCATAGATTTATCTGAAAAGCCTATACCTATAAAACCTGGAATGCATTACATAATGGGTGGTATTAAAACCGATTTAAATGGAGCTACAAATGTACCAGGACTCTATGCCGCAGGTGAATGTGCAAATGTAAGTGTTCATGGAGCTAATAGATTAGGAGCAAATTCTCTTCTTGATACGATTGTTTTTGGTAGAAGATCTGCCATAGAAAGTGTTGAATATATTAAATCAGTAAAAGACGTGGAGATAGATCCTAAGGAGCTATCAAAAGAAAAATCTCGTATTCAATCAATTTTGGATAGACCTAAAGGAATGAGGTCTGCTGAATTAAGAGACAAAATGGGTTCGACAATGACAAAGGGTATTGGTGTTTGGAGAGACACAAATAGTATAAATTTTGCCATTGAAGGAATGAAGAATGTTAGAGGTCAATTATCAAATGTTTATGTTGAAAATAAAGGTAAAGTATTTAATACTGATCTTACTTCCTACCTTGAATTAGAATTTATGGTTGATGTTGCTGATTCAATTTGCCAAGGTGCAAATGCAAGATTTGAAAGTAGGGGAGCACACTTTAGAACAGATGTGACTACTAGAAATGATAAAGATTGGTTAAAACACACTATTGTTGAATATAATGGAGAAGAATTAAATACAACTAGTGAAAAAGTGACCATAACAGATTGGGAACCTACTGAAAGAGTTTATTAATTGGAAGCCTTAATCAAAGTTAAGAGATATAACCCTGAAGAGAGTGAAGATACTTATTTTCAAGATTACTCGATTGATGTTGCTGAAGACTCAACTATTTTAGATAGTCTTATCAAAATTAGAGAAGAACAAGATGGTACTCTCAGCCTGAGGTGTTCTTGTCGAGCATCCATTTGCGGCTCATGCTCTATGAGGGTAAATGGTTCTGCAAAATTAGTATGTAAAACTAGAGTTAAAGAAATAGCACCAGATGGTGAAGCTATTACTATTGAGCCTATGGGAAACTTTAAGGTAATAAAAGATCTTGTTACTGAAATGGATTCCTTTTGGTCTAAAATGAAAAGTGTTGATCCGTATGTAAAAACTTCTTTCGAGCCCGAAGCTGAACACATAGCATCAAATGAAAGTATGACTCATTTATTAGGGGTTATGAATTGCATAATGTGTGGAGCATGTGTGTCTGAATGTACCGCAATGGAGGTTGATCCAACTTTTACTGGGCCTGCTGCACTAGCAAAAGCATACAGATTTGTAGCAGATCCTAGAGATGAAGAAGCTAACTCGCGTCTTGGCAAATTAAATGAAAATACTGGTGTTTGGGATTGTACTAGGTGTTTAGCGTGTGTAGAGGTTTGCCCAAAAGATGTAGCCCCAATGGAAAGAATTGTAAAAATGAGAGACCTTGCAATAGAAGAAGGTTATACAAATACGAGCGGATACAGGCATACAGAAAGTTTTAATGATTCAATTAAAAAGCATGGAAGATTAGACGAAACTAGATTAGCACTTGAGAGTACAGGCCTACTTAACATTTCTGGATTAATTGATTTAGCAAAAATTGGCATAAAATCTCTCATAAGAGGAAAACTTCCTCCAATTCTTCCGCATAGACCTAAAGATATGAAGAAGGTAACATCTATAGCAGAAAGATTGGATAATCAAGGAAAAGAGGAAGAATAATGAAGTTTGCATTCTATCCTGGATGTGTTGCAAGGGGAGCTGCTCCAGAATTATATAAATCAACAATGATGGTTGTTGACAAGCTTGGAATTGAACTTGAAGAGATTGAAAAAGCAGCCTGCACAGGTGCTGGAGTTCTACAAGAAAAAAATCAAAAATTAGGTGATGTTTTAAACATAAGAACACTTGCGCTTGCTGAACAGATGGGCCTTCCTATAATGACAATATGTTCTACTTGCCAAGGAGTTATTTCTCAAGCAAATCATAGAGTTGTTAACGATCAAGAATATCTTGATGAAATTAATGAAGAGCTAGCAAAAGAAGATTTACATTATTCTGGTAAAACTGAAGTTAAACACCTTCTTTGGATTCTACTTGAGGATATTGGTGTTGAGCCTTTACAAAAAATGTTCAACATTGACCTATCCGGGTTTAACTTTGCACCTTTTTACGGTTGTTATTTAATAAGGCCTTCTGACGCACTTGGTATGACAAAAAATCCTAAAAGAAAACATTCGCTTGATATTGTTATTGAAGCTACAGGTGCCCAATCTACTGATTATGCAGGTAAAACTAAGTGTTGCGGATTTCCAATATTGCTAATCAATCAAAAAAATTCGCTCAAAATGGTAGCTACTCATACTGGTGATGCAAAGGATAATGGCGCAGATGCCATGGTAACCCCTTGCCCATTATGTCATTTAAATCTTGATGGTTATCAAGCAAAAGCAAGAAAGCAAAATAAAAGAGGCAAGGCTGATTTACCTATACTTCATCTTCCTCAATTAATAGGTATGGCAATGGGGCTAGATCCGAAAGAGTTAGGCGTAAATAAACATTTAGTTTCAACTTCAAACTTTATTAAATCTTTAAAATCAAAAGTTGCTTAAATATTTATAGACTATATTATCATTCCACCATCAATAACATGTGCAACACCAGTGGTGTATTGAGAATCATCTGACGCTAAATATAATGCCAAATTGGCTATTTCTTCTGGTTGACCTAATCTTCCCATTGGTTGTCTTGCAATAAAGTCCTTTTTTGCTTGTACTGGGTCATCTTCTGCATTAATTCTATCTTGAAGAGAAGGTGATTCTACTGTTGCTGGTGCAATTGCATTACATCTCACACCTTTACCGACAAAGTCTTTAGCTACAGATTTAGTAATCCCAATTATTGCAGCTTTACTTGCAGTATAAGAAAATCTGTTTACAACACCTGCTAAACTTGATGCCACAGAAGACATATTTATTATTGAGCCGGAACCTTTTTCAATCATGTATGGAAGGTAAAGCTTAATTATTTGATACATTGATTTTACGTTTATATCAAACGCTTGGTCCCATTGATCTTCATCGCAATCTAAAATAGTTCCTCCGTGAACAAAACCTACTCCATTAAAAAGAATATCAACCCCACCTGTGATGTTAAAGATATTTTCAATATCGCTGTATTTTGTTACATCCGCCTGTATTGTTTTCATTCCAGTAAGTGTGTCTAAAGTCTCTTGATTAATATCGCATGCATAAACTTCAGCTCCGTTTTCTCTGAAAAGTTCAGCAGTTGATCTTCCAATTCCTTGGCCAGCTGCAGTTACTAAAGCCTTTTTACCTTTAAGTTTCATTTACGATTGACCTTTCATTACTTCAATTAGTTCTTCCACAGCTTTAGAAGATGCAGTAAGCCCGTCTTTTTCACTTTGACTCAAATTAAGGTTAACTATTTCTTCTATACCTGAACTTCCAAGTTTAACTGGAACTCCTGCATAAACTCCACTTATTCCATATTCTCCATCTAACATTGCAGCACACGGAAATACCTCTTTAGTATCAAATATGATCGCATCTACCATTTGAGCTACTGCAGCAGAAGGTGCATAATAAGCACTTCCTGTTTTTAGGTGCGCAACAATTTCAGCTCCACCATCTCTTGTTCTTTGAACAATTTCTTCTAATCTATTTTTTTCAATTAATTCTTCTACTGGTACTCCACCAACTGTGGTTGCTTTGAGTAGCGGAACCATTGAATCTCCATGGCCACCTAATACGTATGCGTCGATGCTGTTCACAGAAACATCTAATTCCTCAGCTAGAAAAGTTCTAAATCTTCCTGTATCTAAAATTCCAGCCATGCCTATAACTCTTTCCTTTGAAAGACCACTTTTTGAAAAACTGTGCTGAACCATTGCATCAAGTGGATTGGAAACAACAATAATTATAGGGTTTTTAGAATACTTCATTATGCTTTCAGTAACTGAACCAACAATATTCATATTAGTTATTAATAAATCATCTCTACTCATTCCAGGTTTTCTTGCAATTCCAGCAGTGATTACAACAATGTCAGAGTCTTTAGATTCTTCATAAGTGTTTGTTCCAACAATTTTTGCATCAGATTTTACAATTGGACCACTTTCTAAAATATCTAGAGCTTTTCCCTGAGGGATTCCTTCTACTACATCAATTAGAACAACATCACTATGACCCTTTTCAAAAATTCTTTGAGCGGTTGTTGCTCCAACGTTTCCTGCGCCTACAACTGTAACTTTAGATTTCATTTATTTTTTCCTTTCTTAAGCTCCCCATGGAGCAATTTGTTCTTTTAATTTCTTGTATCCATCTAAAAATCCTGGTCTTTCACCAGAATAAATTTCATCAAATTTATTTAAAGCATGGTCTAACCATGAATGAAGTTCTTTATTCTCAGGGTTTGCATCAATGTATGCATCTCTAATTAAAACAAAATGGATTCTTGGATCATAAGGTTGCTTAGTTCCTCCAACCCATTCATCTCCATCTAATAATCTAAGTAACATTGCAT
>JAYYQG010000014.1:0-29255 GCA_036128515.1 Chloroflexota bacterium | reverse complement strand
AGTCTTTTTATCTGTTGTTTTCTTGGGAGTAGTTTTCTTATCAGTAGTCTTTTTTGCAGTAGTCTTTTTTGCAGTAGTCTTTTTTGTTTCTAACTCATCAACTTCTTCTAAAATATTGTTTGGTGTTTCTAAAATTTCTCTGATTGGGGCTGATTGAGAATTTTTATTTTCTTTAGAATCTGATTGTTTTTCATTATTCTCCGTAATTTCGAAAATTTCCTTATTTTGTGAAATACTTTCTTCTATTCTTTGTACTGCTCTGTCAGATAAGCCCTTATCGATTGCTCCAACTTCACCATTGTAAATCCAAACTTTTACACCAATTATTCCATAAGTAGTTTTAGCTTCAGCAATTGCATAATCTATTTCAGCTCTTAAAGTATGCAATGGGACTCGACCTTCAATCATTTTATCTGATCTAGCAATATCAGCACCCCCTAACCTTCCAGAAATTAATATTTTGATACCTTTAGCACCATTTTGAATACATCTGTTACCTACTTGTCTCATAGCTCTTTTAATTGCAACTCTTCTTTCAATCTGTTCAGCAATATTTTGAGCAACAAGTTTTGCATTTAGATCAGGTTGCCTTATTTCTGTAATGGAAATATTTGCTTTTTTAGAAGTTATTTTTTCAATAGAATTTCTTAATTTATCAACATTTGATCCACCTCTACCTATAACAATACCTGGTCTCGATGTATGAATATTTATAGCCAAATCTTCCGAATTTCTTTGAATTTGAATATGGGATATACCCGAAGAGTCCCCCAATTCACTTTTAATATGATCTCTTATTTTGTGATCTTCTAAAACTTGAACTCTATAATCTCTAGGGTTTACATCAAACCAGTGAGATACCCAATCTCTCGTTGTACCTAACCTAAAACCAATTGGATGAGTTTTTTGACCCATTATTCTTCTCCCTCATTAAAATTTAAATCTTTCAATTCAACATAAATGTGTGATTGAGGTCTGTTAAAAGTTCCTGCCCTTCCCCTTGCTCTTGCTCGCCATCTTCGAATCGTTGTTGATTTATCTGCATATATAGTTGAAATAACTAATTCATCCTTATCCCCATATTGTGAGCTTTCAGCATTTGCGATTGCAGATTTTATAAGCTCAATTAATGTTTCAGAAGAACTAGAATTCATATATGCCAAAATATTTAATGCATCAATAGCCTTTTTCCCTCTAATAAGATTTACATAAGGTCTTAGTTTCTTTACAGAAATACCAATATTCTTTGTTCTTGCTTTAACTGTCATTTATCCTAACCTATCTGATTTAGAAGAATGTCCTTTAAACACTCTTGTTGGTGAAAATTCGCCTAGTTTGTGTCCTATCATATTTTCAGTTATAAAAATAGGAATATGTTTTCGACCATTATGAACACCAATAGTCAAATTTAACATTTCTTCAATGATTGTTGAAGACCTTGACCAAGTATTAATTACTTGATTTGATCTGGCTTCATTTTTTGCTTTCAAAACTTTTTTCAAGAGCTTTGTATCAACAAAAGGCCCTTTTTTTATCGATCTAGACATTTTACTTTTGATATCTCCTTCTTAAAATCAATTTATCACTTTGCTTTGTTTTTCTTGTTCTTTTACCTAATGCTGGCTTACCCCAAGGGGTTTTCGGTTGTTTCATTCCAACACCAGTTTTTCCTTCTCCACCACCATGCGGATGATCATTTGGGTTCATTACAAGACCTCTTACTGTTGGCCTTTTACCCCTATGAACACTTCTTCCCGCTTTACCTAATTTCTGATTTTTATGATCTAAGTTTCCAACTTGCCCAATAGTTGCTTTACAATTTTCTAATATCCTTCTCACTTCACCTGAAGGCATTCTTAATAAAACATATCCGAATTCATGAGCCATAACTTGAACAACTGTTCCAGCACTTCTAGCAATTACTGCACCCTTACCAGGAGAGGATTCTACATTATGAACCAAATATCCAACAGGTATAGACTTTAAAGGAAGAGAATTTCCTACTCTAATATCCGAATCTTCGCCACTCATAACTTTCTCTCCGACTTTCAATCCGTCTGGAGCAATCATGTAAAATTTTCTTCCATCATCAGATTTAACTAATGCAATTCTTGCGCTTCTATTTGGATCATATTCTATAGAAAAAACAGTGCCTTCAGTGCCTTCGATTGATCGTTTGAAATCAATTATTCTATATCTTTTCTTATGTCCACCACCTCTATGCCTTACAGTTATTCTGCCTGTATTATTTCTGCCAGCTTTTTGCTTCATAGGTGCCAATAAAGATTTTTCTGGCCTTGATCTTGTAATCTCATCAAAATCCGCAGAAATTCTTGAGCGCTGTCCTTCAGATGTTGGTTTATAAGTTTTCATTACGTTCCCTCAGAAATATTAATAGTTTCTCCAGAAGCTAGAGAAACAATTGCTTTTTTATAACTTGGTGTAATTATTCTATTTCTTCCAAAAGTTTTAGGTTTTCCTTTTTTCAAAATAATATTTACTGATAAAACATTAACTTCAAAAAGCTCTTCAATAGCTTTTTTTACAGATGATTTATTAGCATTATTTGATACTTTAAAAGTATATTTTCCTGATTCTTGAAGAATTGTACTTTTTTCAGTTATAACTGGAGAAATAATAATATCACTTAAAGTTTTTGTTTTCATTTTTTAGCCTTTTTATTGCCCCAAATTTCTTCTATTTTTTTAAAACCTTCTTGAGTTATCAAAAGATGGTTTGAATTTAGAAGATCATATGTATTTATTAGGTCTGCTTGAACAGTATTAACTCTTGTGATATTCGATGAAGACTTAAGTATATTTTCATTAATTTCAGACTTTTCAAGCAACATACGACTTTTCATGGGAAGATCTAAATCATTTATAATTTTATTTAATTTTTTTGTACTGATATCTTTTACATTTAATTTATCAATTATTGTTACTGTTCCCTCTCTCATTTTTTCTGAAAGAGCCATTTTAATTGATGCATTTTTTACCTTCTTTAAAATCTTTTTTTTATATGATCGAGGATGTGGACCATGAGCAACACTATTTCCTAAAACATGAGAAGATCTACTTCCAACCCTAGCTCTACCTCCACCTTTTTGATTTCTTAGTTTTGCAGTTGAGTAGCTAGCGTCTTTTCTTCTAAGAGTATTACTGGTTCCTTGCCTTTTATTACTTAATTGAGCTACAACTACTTGGTGCACAAGAACATCATTAAAAGGATGCTTCCATACGTCATCTGAAGCAGAAATTTTCTTTATAACATCACCTTTTAAGCTTTTCAATTCAACTTGCATAATTTTCCTTTAAAACTATTAATACGTTTGTATTTGCACCAGGAACAGAACCTTTAACTTCTATCAAATTATTCTCTTTATCTACTTTGGTAATTTTTAATCCTTTTTGGGTTACTTTTTCTGACCCCATGTGACCTGACATCTTTGTGCCTTTCCATACTCTTCCAGGAGAACTTCCAGCACCAATTGATCCAGGCGCTCTATGTCTATCAGATTGACCATGCGTCTTAGGCCCACCCTTAAAATTATATCTTTTAACAGTTCCAGCAAAACCTTTTCCTTTTGAAATTCCTCGGATAGAAACTTTTTCTCCTACTTCAAAAATACTGCAATCAAATGATTGTCCTACTTCAACTGAATCAACACTGCTTGAAGTCACTTCTTTCAAGATATTATATGACGTGTTACTTCTTTTTTGATGCCCAATTTTAGGACTATTCAAACTCTTTTTCTCATCAAATCCAATTTGCACAGATTCATAACCATCTCGTTTTGTTGTTTTTACTTGTGTTACTTTGCAAGGACCGAGCTTAATAATTGTTGTTGGTATAGCTAATCCATTATCATCATCATAAGATGTTGTCATTTTAAGTTTTTTACCAATTAATCCATTAATCATTTCAATCAAGCCTCATTTTTATGTCAACACCTGCGGGTACGTTTAATCTCGTTAAAGAGTCAATAGTTTTTGATCCTGGATCAACAATATCAATAATTCTTTTATGAATTCTAAGTTCAAAATGCTCCCTAGATTTCTTGTTGACATGAGGTGATCTCAAAACACAAAATCTACGAATGTTTGTAGGCATTGGAATTGGGCCGGCAACAGCAGCTCCAGTTCTTTCAGCTGCTTCCAATATTTGCTGAGCTGATAAATCTAAAACTCTGTGATCATAGGCTTTCAAGGTTATTCTTATTGCTTGGTTAGACATTCTTATTTATCCTTAACTGGTGCTGGTGCATAATGATCTAATTCTTGGGTAAAACTAGCCCTACCGGTTGTATTTGATCTTAAAATAGTAGCGTATTGAAAAGTTTCTGCAAGAGGAACATGTGCTTTTACAATTTGTAGTCCTGCCTGAGGTTCCATGGATTGTACTTGAGCCCGTCTACTTTGAAGGTCTCCTAAAACATCTCCCAAAAATTCTTCAGGAGTTACAACTTCCATTAACATTACAGGTTCTAGTATAAATGGGTTAGCTTTTTGGCATGCTTCTTTAAAAGCCATTGATGCAGCAATTTTGAATGCAACCTCAGAAGAATCAACTTCATGATGAGATCCGTCAATTAAAATAGCCTTAATATCAACAACAGGGTGACCAGCTACAACACCAGATTGAGCTGCTTCTTTAAAACCTTGTTCTACGGGCCCATAATATTCTGTTGGCAAAGTAGCACCAGTAATTTCAGATTCAAACAATAGCCCAGAACCAGCTTCGAGAGGCTCTATTCTTAAAGTTACGTCACCAAATTGCCCTCTTCCACCCGATTGTCTTATAAATTTTCCCTGAGCAGATGCTGTTTTCCTGACGGTTTCTCTATATGCAACTTTTGGTGCACCTACATTTGCTTCAACTTTAAATTCCCTTTTAATTCTTTCTACAATCACATCAAGGTGAAGTTCGCCCATACCAGCTAGCACCATTTGACCACTTTCTTGGTCAGTATTAAATTTTAAAGTAGGGTCTTCATCGACTAACTTAGTAACAGCTATATCCATTTTATCTTGATCTGCTTTACTTTTTGCTTCAATTGCAACAGATAAAACAGGGTCAGGGAATGACATAGATTCTAACAGAATCCTGTCACTTGGGTCACTGAGTGTGTGAGCCGTGGAAATTTCTTTTAAACCAACAACAGCCACAATATCTCCAGACTTGGCAACCTGAATTTCTTCTCTATCTTCAGCATGCATTTTAAGCAGTCTTCCAATTCTTTGCTGCTTGTTTATTGTTGTATTAAATACCTTATCTCCTGCGTTTACTGTCCCTGAGTAAACTCTCATGTAGCATAACCTTCCGACATGCTCATCAGTGACAACCTTAAATACAAGTCCAGCAAAAGGTTCTTTATCATTAAGCGCCCTTTTCATTACGTTATTACCTTCTATATCTGTTCCTTCAACAGCAGGTAAATCATTTGGAGATGGAAGGTAATCACATACTGCGTCAAGTAAATGGTGAACACCTTTATGTTTTAGAGCGGAACCCACAAATACGGGGAATATTTTTAATTCAATCGTTGCTTTTCTTGTAGCTTTCTTTATTTCTTCAATACTTATTTCTTGGTCTTCAAGAAATTTCTCCATTACATCATCATCAGTCTCAGCAATTTTCTCAATCATATCTTGTCTAGCTTGTTGAGCTTTATCTAGCATATCTTGTGGAATTTCAATCTCTTTTGGTTCAGTTGGGTTATTTCCTTCGTCATATACGTAAGCTTTCATCTCAAGCAAATCAATTAGACCCCTAAATTCAGCTTCTGCGCCTATTGGAAGCTGCATAATTACAGGGTTTGCATTTAATTTATCAACGATTGTACTTACGGCGAATTCAAAATCAGCACCTAGTCTATCCATCTTGTTTATGAAACATAATCTTGGGACATTATGTTTATCAGCTTGTCTCCATACAGTTTCAGATTGAGGCTGAACACCAGATACCGATTCAAATACTACAACAGCACCGTCCAGAACTCTTAAACTTCTTTCAACTTCTGCTGTAAAATCAACGTGACCTGGAGTATCAATAATGTTTATATCATAATCTTTCCATGACGCAGCAGTTGCTGCAGAACCAATGGTTATGCCTCTTTCTTTTTCAAGCTCCATAAAATCCATAACAGCTGTACCATCATCAATAGAACCAATTTTGTAGGTAGCTCCAGTGAAAAAAAGAACTCTTTCTGTAACAGTTGTCTTACCCGCATCTATGTGAGCAATAAAACCTATGTTTCTTAATTTCTGTAGATCAGACATATTATCACCACCTGTAATGAGCAAAAGCTCTATTAGCTTCTGCCATTCTATGTGTATCTTCTTTCTTTTTAACTGCAGTTCCTTCGCCATTAGAAGCGTCTAGTAACTCTTGGTATAATTTTCTTTTTAATGACATTCCTGACCTTGATCTAGCTGCATCTACAATCCACCTTATACCCAAAGATAGTCTTCGAGCTGGCTTGACCTCTACAGGCACCTGATAAGTAGCTCCACCGACTCTCCTAGGTTTCACTTCAACCGTTGGCATTACATTTTTTAACGCTTGATCAAAAATTTCTTTACCGGGTTTATTATTTTTTTTCTCAAGCTCTTCAATTACTTGATAAAGGATGCCCTGGACCACAGATTTGTTACCACCATACATCAACTTATTAGTAAATCTTACTATTTCGGTACTGTTATACTTTGGGTCCGGTGCAACTATTCTCTTTTCTGATCTTCTTCTTCTTGACATTATTGCACCATTAATTTTATTTCGACGAAGGTTTCGCGGTTCCGTATTTGCTTCTTCCTTGGAGCCTTCCTTGAACACCTTCTGTATCAAGTGAACCTCTAATTATGTGATATCGCACACCAGGCAAATCAGGGACTCTTCCACCTCTTAAGAGAACGACTGAGTGTTCCTGAAGATTATGACCTTCGCCTGGTATATAGGCTGTTACTTCCATTCCATTTGTTAGTCTAACTCTAGCAACTTTTCTCAAGGCAGAATTTGGTTTTTTTGGAGTAACAGTTCTTACCTGCAAACAAACCCCCCTTTTCTGTGGACTGTTTGTATTAGTATTCATCCTATTCTCAAGAGAATTAAAATTAAATCCCAAAGCAGGAGTGTTGGACTTCTTTTTAGGAGTCCTTCTTTTCTTTCTAACAAGTTGGTTTATTGTAGGCATAAATTAGTCCTAATTTAAAATTAAATTAAATATATCGTTTCATTAAACTAAAATGAATCGCAATCAGGGAGTATATATTTGAATGGAGTTTGCGTCAACGACTTTTGTATATTTTTTACTAAAAAATCCCCAAATATAAAAAAATTAATGAAAATAAGACTTTTATAGAAAAAAAAACGATAAAATATTAATATGATTTTTGAACATTTTCTTTGAAAGGGATTTAAATTTGGTTACTGAGAAAAAAACAATATTGAGCGTGGGTCTAAGTTTATCAAAATCTGATGAATTAATTTCTAAATTTTCAAATTCTGATTATTCTCTTGAACAAATTAAAGATATTGCAAATCTTGCTGACAATGAAAATGAAGAAATAATTTTAATTTCTGGTGAAGATTTAAATCTTGATCTTTTTAAAGAGAATCTAAAGAAAGCTGAAAAAGCTGATAAAAAAGTAATTGCTCTAATGCCTTTGAAAGATATGGATCTTCTAATTTCAAATTTCTCCAGACCTTTTTTTGATTTTTGTCTTCCTCCTCATGATGTAAATGAGATTTTTCTGAGGATAATAAACGTCATGACGAAATCAAACCAAAGTGAAAAAGAATTAATTGTAATAGGGCCGCTCACAATAAACCAAGAAAGTTATGAAGTTACTTTAGATGGAGAAAAGATAGATTTAACTTTTAAAGAATATGAATTGCTCAAATATTTAGCTGTAAAACCAGGTAGAGTATTTTCAAGGGAATCATTGTTACATAGTGTATGGGAATATGACTACTATGGAGGCACAAGAACTGTTGATGTTCATATTAGGAGACTTAGAAGCAAAATTAATAACATTAAATACAACTTTATTGAAACAGTTTGGAATGTTGGATATAGATTTAAAATAACTAAAGAAACACAGGTATAAAAAATGAAGATTAATAACCAGGAATCGATAAATTATGTTCTAAATCAAGCTAGTGAAAATGAAGTTAAATTTATTAGGTTATGGTTTACTGATTTATTCGGGAACATAAAAGGTTTCGGAATTACAGATTTTGAATTTGAAAAAGTTTTGAATGAAGGAATAAGTTTTGACGGATCATCAATTTTTGGCGCTGAAAGGTCCAGTGATACAGAATTAATAGCATTTCCTGACCCAACAACATTCCAAATACTACCATGGCGACCAGATGCTCCAGCAGTTGCAAAAATTAATTGTGATGTTTTAGATAAGGATGGCAATCCATCAAACTTTGACAGCAGATTTATTTTGAAGAATAAGGTTAAAGAATTAGCCGACCTGGGATTGACTTTCTACATTGCACCAGAAATAGAGTATTACTACCTTGAGAGTTCAGATTCTATGAAACCAATTGATGAAAAAACTTATTTTGATCAATTTGGAATACATGATGATTTGGAATCCGATTTAAGAAGAAAAACTGTGTTATGTTTGGAGCAAATGGGGATACCAATTCAAAAATTTCATCATGAAGTTTCTCCAGGTCAACAAGAAATTAGTTTGAGATATAGTGATTCAGTAACAATGGCTGACAACATTCAAACATTTAAACTTGTTGTTAAAGAAATAGCTATGCTTTCTAATGTATTTGCAACCTTTATGCCTAAACCTTTTGAAAAATATGAAGGCAATGGAATGCATCTTCACATTTCTGTTTTTAAAAATGAAAAAAATCTTTTTACTAAAAATAAATCTAAATCTGGTATTTCAAATGAAGGTGAGCAATTTAGTGCTGGACTACTAAAACACATGAAGGATTTCATGATCATTACTAATCAGCACGTAAATTCATATAAAAGAATTGTTTCTGAAAATGAGTCTCCGACACACATCAGTTGGTCACATGCACCAAACAGCTTTAATATAATTACGATTCCAAAAATAAGAAAAGGAAGTGAAGATTCTTCTAGAATAAAATTTAGAATTCCCGACTCAGGTTGCAATCCATATTTAACTTTTGCATCAATTATAAATGCTGGCCTAAAAGGAATGAAAGAAAATTATAAATTAGTTCCCGAAACCAAAACATTAAAAGATTCAAATAGTGAAAACAAACTACCAAATAATCTTGGAGAAATTCTTGATCATTCTATGAATAACAATTTTCTAAAAGAGGTAATGACTGAAGATGTTTTGGAAATTTATCTTAAAGGTAAAGAATCAATTTGGAATGAATATTCAAAACACATTTCAAAATTTGAGTTAAACAATTGGCTCAATTTGTAGATTGTTATGTATAAATTGGATATAATTTAACAAAAATTTAACATTTTAAACATTTTTTTTCTTAAAATCTTCCTTTAATTGTTATTTATTATATGTAGACTGATTTGTTAACAACCTTATTATGCCGTGTTAAATAGTAAAAAAATAAAAGAAAATTTTAATTTGTTGGAATCATCAGGTTCTTATGATCCAAAGCTAGAAAGAGATGCGTGTGGTGTAGGTCTAGTTGCTAAAATTACGGGTGAACCATCTCATGAGATTGTAGAAAAAAGTCTCAAGGCATTATGCAATCTTGAGCATCGTGGTGCTTCAGGTGCAGACTCTGAGACAGGTGATGGAGCTGGAATACTTATCCAAATTCCTCATGATTACTTTCGTGATCAACTTCGCAATTCGAATATTGAGTTAATTAAAGATAACTATGGCACAGGCTTGATATTTTGCGGAAAAACGGAAAACGAAAGAAAAAAAATACAAGAAATTTTTGAAAATTGTTCCCGTGAACTTAATCTAGAAGTTTTATCATGGAGAGACGTTCCTACGGCACCTGAAAAAATTGGTCAAACTGCTAGAGAAATAATGCCATTAATAAAACAAGTTTTTGTGGGTAATAGAAATAATATACCCATTAATAATATTGAACAAAAACTATTCATTCTTCGTAAAAAGTTTGAAAATATTGTTTTAACAGAATTTAAAGATGACCTTAAAGATTTAATTTACGTCTGCAGCTTATCAAGTACAAAAATTGTATACAAAGGGCTTCTTACATCTGAACAGTTAAGGGAATTTTATATAGATTTACAAAATCCAGATGTTAAAAGTAGCTTCGGCCTAGTTCATTCCAGATTTAGCACAAATACTTTAGGTGATTGGAAATTAGCTCATCCGTACAGGTTTGTTGCTCACAACGGTGAAATCAATACAGTTAGAGGTAATAGAAATTGGATGAGCTCAAGGGAACCAATTTTAGGCTCAGAAAAATTTGGTGATTATGCAAAGGACTTATCACCTATTTGTAATCAAAATGATAGCGATACAGCTTCTTTTGATAATGTTTTTGAATTATTAAATTTAGGCGGAAGAGAACTCGAGCATACAATGGCAATGATGATGCCTGCATCTTGGGATGGACATGAATCTATGAGCGAAGAATTAAAAAATTTCTACAAATTTCACAGTATTTTAATGGAGCCTTGGGATGGGCCTGCACTTGTAGTATGCACAGATGGTAAAAAAGTAGGTGCGATTCTTGACAGAAATGGTTTAAGACCATTTAGGTATTCTGTAACTAAAGATGGCACTCTAATTATGGGATCTGAAACTGGATTAGTGGACATAGATGATGAACAAATTGAATATCGAGAGAGATTAAGGCCTGGAAGGATGTTTTTAATTGATTTTGATAAGGGCAGAATTGTTCAAGACGAGGAAATAAAAGAATCTTTAGCAAATTCAAATCCATATTCTGAGTGGCTCGATAAAAATAGTATTTCTTCAAAAGATTTTAAGAAAGATAAAACTGAAAAACTTAATTCTTCATTGATAAATATGCAACAAGTTTTCGGATACACTCAAGAAGATTTAAAATATCTTATAGAGCCTATGTCAAAATCTTCGAAAGATCCTGTTGGATCAATGGGTAATGATTCACCAATTTCTATTCTTTCTAAAAAGCCACAAAATTTATATACATACTTTAAGCAAATGTTTGCTCAAGTTTCTAATCCTCCGTTAGATGCGATAAGGGAAAAGCTGGTTACTCAAATGTCACTTCCTGTTGGTAGAAGATTTAATTTATTGGAAGAAAATGAAAATCAAAGTTCTATATTATTTTTAGAAAAACCAATTATAGATAATAATACTATTTCATCCATTAAAAATTTAAAAAATGTTGGTATGAAATCAAAAGTAATAAGTACTCTAATTAAATTAGACAATAATAATGATTTTGATTTAATCGATGGTATAAAAAAACTGAGAGACGAATGTGAGAAATCAATTAATGATGGCTACAACATACTTATCCTTTCAGATAAAAAACTTAAAAAGGGTTTTATTCCTATTCCTAGCCTTTTAGCGCTGTCATCAGTTCATCATTATTTAATAAGAATAGGTTTAAGGTCCAATGCAGATTTAATCGTAGAATCTGGCGAGCCAAGAGAGGTACATCATTTTTGTGCATTATTCGGTTATGGTGCTTCTGGTATAAATCCATATCTTGCTATTGAAACAGTGTTAAATACTTCAGGTAATGATGATAATGCTGTTAAAAATTATATCAAATCTACCGAATATGGAATTTTAAAAGTTATGTCCAAAATGGGAATTTCAACATTGCAGGGCTACCAAGGAGCTCAAATTTTTGAATCAATAGGTTTATCCAAAGAATTTGTAGATGAATATTTTACTTGGACTGCAAATAAAATTGGTGGAGTGGATGAAAGAAGGATTAAAAAAGATATGCTTCAAAATTATTTATCTGCATATAAGGAGACAAAAATACCAGAAGAACTTGAATTAGATTTAGGAGGTCTTTATTTATGGAGAGGTACAGGTGAATCACACATGTGGAATCCTCAAACAATTTCCTTGCTTCAACATTCTTCTACACTGAACGATAAGGAAAAATTTAAGCAGTTTGAAGACCTCGCTGATGATGAAACAGAAGATGCTTTTACACTTAGAGGGCTATTGGAATTCAATTATGTTGAAAAAGATGCAATTTCAATTGAAGATGTGGAGCCTGCCAAGGAAATTGTTAAAAGATTTGCTACTGGTGCTATATCCCTAGGCTCAATTAGCAAAGAAGCGCACGAAACTCTTGCAGTTGCTATGAATAGAATTGGAGCTAGAAGTAACACCGGTGAAGGTGGTGAAGATGCAGCAAGATTTAATTCAGAAAAAAATAGTCGAATGAAGCAAGTTGCTTCTGGAAGATTTGGAGTCACTGCTGAGTATTTAGTGAATTCAACAGATTTGCAAATTAAAATGGCGCAAGGTGCAAAACCGGGTGAAGGTGGACAGATTCCCGGAAGTAAGATATCCGAATACATTGGCTCTATTAGGAAAACAACTCCAGGTGTTGAATTGATTTCACCACCTCCTCATCATGATATATATTCGATTGAAGATTTAGCACAATTAATACACGATCTAAAAAATATTAATAGGGATGCAAGAATACATGTAAAGCTAGTTTCTGAAGCTGGAGTTGGTGTGATAGCAGCTGGAGTTGCAAAAGCAAAAAGTGATGTTGTTTTAATTTCAGGAATGAGCGGTGGCACGGGCGCTGCACCACTTGGGTCAATTCGTCATGCAGGCTTACCATGGGAACTGGGTTTGGCAGAAACAAACCAAATTTTAGTTGCAAATGGATTGAGAGGGAGAATAGTTGTTCAGACAGATGGACAAATGAAAACTGGAAGAGATGTAGCCATAGCGGCTTTACTAGGTGCTGAAGAATGGGGAATTGCTACTGCCGGGCTTATTGTAATGGGTTGCATAATGCTAAGAAAGTGCCATCTTAATACTTGTTCGGTTGGGGTTGCTACCCAAGACCCAGAATTGACCAAATTATTTAAAGGTACTCCTGAAGCAGTAATAAACTACTTTATGTTTTTAGCTGAATCACTTAGGGAATATATGGCAAAATTGGGTTTTAGAACAGTAAATGAAATGGTTGGAAGAACAGATAAACTAAAAATATCTGAAAGAGCAAAAAATATGCCAGATGCTTCAGTTGATTTAGGCATAATTTTAGCTAGGCCTGAAGTAATTGATGGAGACACTCCATACGCAACTCAAAAGCAAGATCACAAACTTGATAAAGCGTTAGATTTTGAAATCCTACAAAGAATTTCTAAATCAATTGATTCTCAAAATAAAATAACAATTGAAAAAGATATACATAATTTTAATAGAACAGTTGGCACAATTATAAGTTCAGAAATTACAAAGAAATATGGATCTAATGGGTTACCTGAAGACACTATAACAATTAATTTTAAAGGAAGCGCGGGGCAAAGTTTCGGAGCATTTGCATGCAATGGATTAAAATTTAATCTCGAAGGTGACTCAAACGACTATTTTGGCAAAGGACTTTCTGGAGGCAAATTAAGTGTTTTTCCAAATAAGAATTCGAGTTTTAAGCCTGAAGATAACATTATTATTGGAAACGTAGCTCTTTATGGTGCAACTGGAGGCATGGCATTCATTAATGGAATTGCTGGAGAAAGATTTTGTGTTAGGAACAGCTCTGCTATAGCAGTTGTTGAGGGTATAGGTGATCACGGTTGTGAATATATGACGGGAGGAACTGCTGTAATTTTAGGTGAAACTGGAAGAAATTTTGGTGCTGGAATGAGTGGTGGAATAGCATATGTTTATGACAAAAATGGTAACTTCAAAACTAGATTTAATTCTGAATTGTGTGATATGAAAGAAACCAAATTAGGCTCAGAAGATGATAAAATATTAAATAAGCTTGTTAAGAAGCACTTTGAAGAAACAGATAGTCCATTAGCAAATAAAATGCTTAACGACTGGGCAAATGTTCTTCCAAAATTTATAAAAGTTGTGCCAAGAGATTATGAGAAAGCTCTTGAAAAATTAAATAAAAAACATGAAGTATTATTAAAATAATGGGTAAAATTACTGGATTTAAAGATTTTAAAAGAGAAAATTTAAAACGAAGAAATGTTTCTGAAAGGGTAAATGACTGGAAAGAAATTTATTTGCCCTGGACAGAGAAACAAGCTAATGAGCAGGCTTCAAGGTGCATGGATTGTGGCGTTCCGTTTTGTAACAATGGTTGTCCATTAGGGAATCTGATTCCAGATTGGAATGATTTAGTTTCTAAAGGTGATTGGAAGAAAGCAATTGCACAATTACATGCAACCAACAACTTTCCAGAATTTACTGGAAGAATTTGCCCTGCTCCATGTGAAGCAGCTTGTACATTAAACATAAATGCAGAGCCAGTAGCTATTGAATTTATTGAAAAAACTATTGTTGAAAGAGCTTTCGATGAAGGCTGGATAAAACCTAACCCACCAAAGGATAGGTCAGGAAAATCTGTTGCGGTTATAGGGTCTGGTCCTGCTGGATTGGCTGCAGCACAGCAATTAAACAGAGCTGGGCATAAAGTAAAAGTTTTTGAAAGAGACTCTGTTATTGGTGGTTTATTATCACTTGGTATTCCTGAATTCAAATTAGAAAAATGGGTAGTCCAAAGAAGAATTGATCTTCTTGAAAAAGAAGGAATAGATTTTATAACTAACATCAATGTTGGAGTTGATTATAAGGTGGAGGATTTAGATAAAAATTTTGATGCTGTTTGTTTAGCAGGTGGTTCAACAATACCTAGAAATCTTGAAGTTGAGGGCAGGGATCTTAAAGGGATTCATTATGCAATGGAATATCTAACACAACAGAACAAAAATCTTATTGGCATTGAAAATGACGAAATTATTGATGCTAAAGGAAAGCATGTTGTAATTTTAGGTGGTGGTGATACAGGTGCTGACTGCCTTGGTACAGCTACAAGACAGGGAGCAGCTTCAGTTACCCAATTAGAGCTTATGAGTGCTCCTCCTGAGCAAAGAGGTAAATATAATCCATGGCCTGAATGGCCGTTGGTAATGAGGACCTCATCAGCCCATGAAGAAAATGGTGATAGGGATTATTCTGTACTTACAAAGAAATTAAGTGGAAAAAATGGAAACGTTGAATTACTTCATGGCGTGAAAATTAATTTTGAAAAAAATGATAAGGGTGGCATGGACATCAAAGAACTACCTAACAGTGAGTTTACTAGAAAGGCTGATTTGGTTTTACTTGCAATGGGTTTTTTGCATCCACAAAAGAAAGGCCTAATAGAATTTTTAGGTGTTGATCTAGACACTAGAGGTAACGTTAAAACTGACAAAAATATGATGACGTCAAAAGAAAATTACTTTTCATGTGGAGACATGAATCATGGCCAATCCTTGGTTGTTAGAGCTATAGCTAGCGGAAGAGAGTGTGCAAGAAACATTGATTTGATTCTTGAAGGTAAATCAAAATTACCTAGGGTAAGAGGATACGCAAGAATATAATTTTATGATCGATAAAATTACATCATGGATTAAAAATTATTGTGCTGAGAATAAAATTGAATCTTTAGTCGTAGGCATATCTGGAGGAATAGATAGTTCTGTGGTCAGCACTCTATGTGCTCTTACCAATCTTGAAGTTTATGCTGTCTCAATGCCAATCAATCAAATAAAATCTCAACATGACTTAAGTTTAGATCATGGAAATTGGTTAACAAGAAATTATAAAAACGTTCATCATCTGACTATTGACTTATCAAGCTTATATAATCATTTCTATAAATCCTTAAGTTCATTTGAATCAGATCATGCTTTCGCAAACTCTAAATCCAGACTAAGAATGGTAACATTGCACCATATTTCAGGCTCTTCTAAAGGGATAGTTGTAGGAACTGGAAATAAAGTTGAAGATTTTGGAGTTGGATTTTATACAAAGTATGGAGACGGAGGCGTTGATATATCTCCCATAGCAGATTTAATGAAGTCAGAAGTGTGGGAATTAGGAAAAAAATTAAATATCTTGCAATCTATAATAGATGCTCCACCTACAGATGGTCTATGGGAAGATGGCAGAACTGATAAAGATCAATTAGGCGGATTAACTTATGAGCAATTGGAGGAAGCAATGCTAGACTCGTCTAGCAAATTTTATACTCAATATAAAAAAATAAGAACACCAAATTTACATAAGATGAAACCAATCCCAATATTCAAAAAAAATGAAAACTAAAAATTTGATAATCACATCATTGCTAGCTGTTTTTTTATTTTCCTGCACAAATGGTGACACAGAGAAAATTATTTCTACTCCTGTAATAAAAGAAAATGAAAATTCAATTTATCTAGACGATCTATCTAAGATTTACAACAATGCTCTTCCTGCAATAGTTGCAATTAGAATTGATACTTTTATGGGCCCTACTGGGTCAGGGTCAGGTTTTATATGGGATGATGAAGGAAGAATTGCAACTAATTCTCATGTAGTAAGGGAGGCGGCTGCATTTTTAGATAGCGATATTATTGTCGCCTTTCATGATGGTTATGAGTTCAAAGCAAATTTAATTGCACATGATATATATTCTGACCTAGCTATACTTGAAGTGGAATATCCAGATTTTTATGAATACAAACCTCTATCTCTTGGTGATAGTTCAATTGTAAATGTTGGTAACCAGGCAATAGCTATAGGAAACCCATTTGGTGAAAATTTTACTTTAACTTCTGGAATAATTAGTGCAATTGGAAGGGCGAGACCTGACTTAGAAACAAATTTCTTAATTGGGTCAGTCATTCAACATGATGCTTCTATTAATCCTGGAAATTCTGGTGGGCCATTATTTAACTCTAATGGAGAAGTTATCGGAATTAATGCTCAAATTGCAAGTAGATCTGGATCCAGCTCTGGTATTGGATTTGCAATACCAATAAACACTGCAAAAAGAGTAATTCCATCATTGATTACAAAAAAATATTATGAACATTCTCTTCTAGGAATTGGTGCAACTGAAAAATTGACTTATGAAAGAAAGAAGCAATTAGAAATTGAAGATCAAGTATTGGGCATTGAAGTTACATATGTTGATCCTGACGGACCATCTGGTGATTCAGGGTTAATCGGAAGAAATGAAAACGACCCTGGCGATATTATAGTTGCTATCAAAAAGGATAATTTAGAATTTAAAGTTAAATCCTTTAGTGGGCTTGTTAATTTCTTGAATGAAAATACTGTTCCTGGTGATACTATTGAATTGACTGTTATTAGGGGTAATGAAAACTTAAACTTAGACGTAAAGTTAGGTTTCAGGCCATTAATAAATTAGTGACATTTAGTTGTAAAAAAAAAATATAATCTGTAGTAGCCTATAAATATGCCAAAAAAAGAAGTTAAATCCAAAAAAGAAATTGAAACTACTCTAGCTGGAATTGAAAAAACATTCGGTAAAGGGTCAATAATGTTGATGAAAGATGATGTTCAAGACTATGAAGAAGGCATAATCCCAACTGGATCGATCATACTTGATATGGCATTAGGAATTGGTGGTCTTCCAAGAGGAAGGATTGTTGAAATTTTTGGTGCTGAATCAGCAGGAAAAACTACATTGGCATTATCAGCAGTTTCTCAAGTTCAAAAACAAGGGGGAAATGCTGCTTATATTGATGTAGAACATGCATTGGATCCTTCTTACTCTGGTAAAATAGGTATAGATCTTGACAAACTTCTTGTTTCTCAACCAGATTCAGCCGAACAAGCACTTGAAATTACAGAATATTTAGTTAAAAGTGGGAATATTGATCTTGTAGTTGTTGATAGCGTTGCTGCTCTTGTTCCAACAGCTGAAATTGAAGGTCAAATGGGAGAACTTCAAATTGGTTTGCAAGCCAGATTAATGTCTCAGGCTTTAAGAAAATTGACAGGAACCATAAGGAAAACAAACTGTACTGCAATATTTATTAATCAATTAAGAGAAAAAGTTGGAGTAGTTTTTGGAAACCCTGAAACCACTCCAGGGGGAAGAGCATTGAAATTTTATAGCTCAGTAAGAATAGATCTCAGAAGAATAGAACCAATTAAAAACGGAACAGATATCGTTGGGAATAGAGTAAGAGCACGTATCGTGAAAAATAAAATGGCACCTCCTTTCAAAAAAGCAGAAATGGATATAATTTTTTCTGAAGGTATAAGCAAAGAAAGTTCATTGATCGATTTAGGAGTTGAAAAGGAAATTATTACAAAGAGTGGTTCATTTTTTTCATATGGTGATGTTAGATTAGGTCAAGGAAGAGACAGTACTAGAAAATTTTTAAAAGAAGAAAAGTTAATTTCTGATGAAATCGAAAAAAAGATTAGAAAAGCAGAATAAAAAAAATTTACATTATCTCTTCGTCATCATAAAATCACACTTCATAATTAAATTTTAAATTGTATAACTCACTAATTATAATATTCATACTTCTTTTATTAAGCGCTCTTATAAGTGCATCAGAAGCAAGTATAATTGCAGTAAATAAAATAAGGATAAAACACCTTTCACAAGAAGGTAATAGAAGAGCAAAATTAATTTCAAAGATTCAAGATAATTTTGAAGACTTTTTTGCAACTATACTTTTTATTGGTAACTTACTGAACATAACAGTTGCAACCATTGGAACAAGCTTAGCAATTAGTATAATTGGTGAAAATTCAGCTACAGCAATCCTTATTGCATCACTTGTAACAACAGTTGTGATTGTAGTAATTGGAGAATTAACTCCAAAAGCTGTATCGACAATTAATCCAGAAAAATGGGCTTTAGCTACGTCAGATATTGTCAGTATTCTTATTAAATTCACAAAGCCTTTAGTTTTTATTTTTGCCTTGATACCAAAAACTCTAAACAAAATTTTTAGATCAAATGGAGTCGATTCTACTCCTTCTGTAACTAAAGGAGAGCTTAGAATGTTAATTGATGTAGGCGAGGAAGAAGGTACTGTAAATATTGACCAAGGAGAAATGCTAGAAAATGTATTTAGGTTCGCAGAGACTGAAGCTAAAGAAATTATGACACCAAGAAATAATATCGAATGGGTGCACTTTGAAACATCATTTAGCGATTTTTTGAAAATTTATAAAAACCATCCTCATTCTAGATTTCCTGTTTTTGATGATAATTACGACGATGTTGTAGGAATATTATCAACAAAAGATGTTATGACATCTTTGGCAACAAATAAATTAAGTGATAAATCAGTTGTAAGCTCCATAATGAGAACTCCATTGTTTATACCAGAATCAAAAAGATTAGATGAACTTTTTACTGAAATGAGAAGGACTGGAAATAAAATCTCACTTATAGTTGATGAATTCGGTGGTGTTTCAGGGTTAATAACTTTAACTTCTTTAATTGAAAAAATTGTAGGGTCAACTGGAGAAGAAGGAATAAGGCCGAAAGAAAAATATATTACCTTAGAACCAAATACTTATGAAATTGATGGGGCCATGAATATTGATGAAGCGAATAATGAACTTGGACTAAATATTCCAGAGGGAGATTATGAAACAATAGCAGGTTTTATATTAGAAAATTTTCAAAAAATTCCAGATATAGGTGAAAAAACAAGTTATGGCAATTTAAGAATAACTATAAACGAAGTTGATGGATCACGTATATCAAAAGTAAGAATAAGAAAAAGACTTGAAGAGTAATTAATAAATTAATTATGAATATAATTGAGGAAACATTAATTAAAAATCTTGAAAAATTTGATCTCATAGATAAAAAATTAGTAATTGGATTTTCAGGTGGAGGAGACTCGACATCTCTTATAATAGCATTAAGTGAATTAAAAAAAAGATATTATCAATTAAATTTTGAAGCGTTTCATGTTAATTATGGACTACGTAAAGATTCTAATAAAGATCAAAAATTTGTTGAAAATATTTGCACAAAATTGGATATTCCTTTAACTATTCATAATTTAAAAGAGCAAAAAATAATACCTGATTCTGAATCAGAAGAAAACTTAAGAAATATTAGATATAACATTATTTCATCACATATTATTAAAACTGAATCCTATTGTTTAATTACAGCACACAACTTAAATGATCATGTAGAAACTTTTTTAATGAAGTTAACGAGAGGGGCAGGATTAAAAGGAATGGAGGGATTGAAATATTTTTCAGTAATCAACAAATTTAAAGATCTGAAAATTCTTAGACCATTTATTGAAATCAAAAAAAGAGATCTCTATGATTATTGTATTTCTAAAAATATAAAACCTATAAATGATATTTCAAACAAAGATAATAAATACTCAAGAAACAGAATAAGGAATAATGTCATACCAGAACTTGAAAAATTAAATCCTGATTTTTTGAATTCTATAAATAGGGTCACCTATTTAGCAAGTGAAATAAATTCTTATCAAAATAAATTAATTGAAAAAAAATATCCAAAATTAAACTTAATCGAAAATAAGAATGAAATATCATTTGATAGATTAAAATTTAATTTGCTTGAAGATATAGAAAAAAAATTGCTGTTAAAAACGAAATGTGAATCTTTTTCAAGTTCAGTATTTATGGAAAAAAAACATTTAGATATAGTTGTAGATAAATGCCTATCTCATAGTAATGAATTTTCATTAGACATGCCTGGAACAATCGTAATAAAAGTGACAAAAGATAATATTATAGTTAGAAATTTAGTTACTGAATGACATTTTATTTAATCTTGCTCCTGGAAGAATTCCAGGAACTTGACCACGTTTAGACACAGGGTTTCCATCAATTAATTTTAAATAAGATCCTATTTTTATAGGCTTTCTGCATGCAATGTACCTATCAACACCTATTGCTTGCACAAGTCTTCTATTCAAATTGTTTGCAGGTATATTTTCAAGATTTTGGTTTTCAAAGTTAGGACTGGATTCACTTTGCCATTCTTTTTCAATTTCTATAATTTCTTTTATCAAAGATGGATTTATATCACCCGAAATCGATAATTGTGTATTTATAAATCCAAGCTGATCTAACCTTTCTCTAACTTCTCTTAAAGTTTCTCCTTTTACCCCTCCCCTTTCTTCTGGTGTCTCTAATTTTAGGCCACGAATAGAAGGAAAATTTTCTACTACTTTTTTGGCTTCTTCACCCTCATCTCCAAGTATCCCAATACTGACAACTTTTGGAAGTTCAGAGTCACCACTATTTACTAATGCTTCTGCAGCTTCAACAACATCACCCATTATTACAACTAAAGCTTCATTCATACTTCCCACAGGAGTTAAATCAGAAAGGCTTGCACCTAGGATTGAAGAACAACCTTTTGCTCCACCTTGAATTGATGAATAATCCATAATTCCAACTACATTTGGATGAACATGCGGAGCTCCAAAATTTACAATTGGTATTCCTTCTGCAGAGTCAACACATTCTTTTGCAGCTGTTGCCCATCCTGAAGATGAAGATATTATTCCATTTAAAGCTGTTATATAATTTGCTATTACCGCAAAAGTGCAACTTACACGCAGAATAACTTCACCTTTGGCAAAAATATCGCCATCATTTAAACATAAAACTTCGTCTCTAAATGCCTTAGGAAGAAACCTAGAAATAATTTGAGAAATTTCTCCATATCCACTAAAAACGCCTTGCTCTTTTGAAATAAACTCAATTGTAACATTTGGGTTTAAACCTTGATCTCTTAATATTTCAGATGTTCTTCTTAAGCTAGCTTCAACAGTTTCACCAACAAGCACTAATTTATTTAAATCAAATTTATCACTCATTTTCCTAATCTCAATCTTACAAGACCAATTAAATCATTAATTATAGTTGATATAATATTCACACTTGAATCTCTATCATCTACCCATGTTACAGGTACTTCACATATAGATAAATTATTTTTTTCTGCTTTATATAGTATTTCAGTATCAAAAAACCACTCTTTATCTTTGCAGTCATCAATTACTTTTAATATTGCTTCTTTCTTTGCAAATTTAAATCCACATTGAGCATCATAAAAATTTACAGATAAAATTGTTCTGAATATCTTGCTGTAAGTCCTTGAAATTATTTCTCTTTTTAAACTCCTACCTATGACATTTGAACCTTTAATTAATCGAGAAGCTATCACAATATCATAATTCTCATTTACTATTTTGTTAATAAATTCAGGCAAAATTTCAATATCTGTAGAAAGGTCAGAATCCATGTATCCATATATATTTGCACTACTTGTTAACCATGCGTTTTTTAATGCTTGACCCTTTCCGGGTTCGTCAATAGAAATTACCCTACATTTCTTATATTTTCTTTGTAAAAATTTAGAAATTTCTAAAGTATTATCAATGGAACCATTTTCTGCTATTGTTATTACCCAATTTTGATCTATCTGCTTTGAGAGAAATTCATATAACTTTATAAATCTTTTTTCTAAATTTTTAGATTCGTTATAAACAGGAAGTACTATATCAATTGAATATTTCATTAATGAGTAAATCTCCTTTGGTTGGTAAAAACCATAGATATCCCTCTATTATTTGCTTCTTCGATAACATCATAATCATTTATCGATCCACCCGGCTGAATTATGGATTTTATTCCAAGATCATTAGCTCTGATTATTGAGTCAGGAAATGGAAAAAATGCATCAGATGCCATTACGCAACCAACACTTTTTTCTCCTGCAACTTCACCTGCTATTTTTACACTCATTACTCTATTTGGTTGACCGGCACCCATACCTAATAGTGTTTTATTTTTAGCCAAAATAATTGCATTTGATTTAATAAATGAACATAATTTCCATGCAAATTTTAGGTCTTCTAACTGCTTATTAGATGGTTTATTTTTAGTGACTATTTTTAAATCATACTTCTCATCAAGATTTTGAGATTGAGCTAATAACCCTCCAGATATTGATCTATAATAAAGTTGATTAGACGGAGAGTATTTTGCTTTTAGAATTCTAAGATTTTTTCTTTTTTTTAATATCTCTAATGCTTGATGACTAAATTTTGGAGCAATAACTATCTCAAAAAAGCTTTTTATTATTTCTTTAGAAACTTCTTCTTCTAATAATGAATTAAAACCTAAGATTCCTCCATAAGCTGATACAGAATCACCTTTAACTGCATCTTTGAAAGCTTTTAATTGATTAGAATTTATTGATAATCCACAAATATTGGTATGTTTTACTATTGATACACAATTTTCTTTAAAATTATTTGTAGAATTAAAAGCAACATCTGCATCTAAATAGTTGTTGTAAGACATTTCCTTTCCTGATAAGAGAATTGAATTTGCTATCCCGAATTCTGATTCTTCTACTTGAATATATCCAGACTGATGAGGATTCTCACCATATCTTAATTTATTTAATTTCTCATTTGATTTAATATCATTATTTTTATTTCCTGATAAATAATTTGCTATTTTATTATCGTAATCAGAAAGCAAATTGAATGCTTTAGATGCAAGCTTTTTTCTGATATCTATATTTAATTTATTTTCAGCAATACAATCTAACACTAAGTCGTAATCAAGAATATCTGAAATTAAAATAATGTCATGATAATTTTTTGCTGCGGCTCTTATAATTGAAGCTCCCCCAATATCTATATTTTCAATGGCTTCCTGATTACTGAAATCTTTAGAATTGATAATTTTTTCGAACTGATAAAGATTACAGATAATCATATCAAATTTCTTAATATTGTATTTTTTTAATTCATTATTGTGACTTTTTAAATTTTCACTTGATAAAATTCCACCAAAAATTTTTGGGTGCAAAGATTTAACTCTTCCATCCAGAATTTCAGGAAAATTAGTATAATCAGAAACTTCTACTGAATTAATTTTATGGCTTTTTAAATATTTTTTTGTGCCTGATGTAGCTATAATTTCAATTTCAGAATAATAGGAGTTTAATTTATTTAAAAAATTAACAATCCCATTTGTTTCAGAAATACTAATTAATATTCTCATAATGATTAAATTTATTTACTTAAGTATTGGTAAGTCTTTTTATATGTTAAGTATCTCATTTTAAATTTATGAATCAATAATTATAACTTTATGATAATTTAAAAATTGTAAAATATTCTTGATTCCCTTTTTTTCCTTTTGGCTCAGATTTTTTTAATTCCAATAAACTTAATCCACTATTTTGTAAATTTTTAATAACTTTATTTAGTATTTTTGGTAATAAATATACATTTTTAATTACTCCTCCGTGGCCAACTTCATCTCTATTTGCTTCAAATTGAGGTTTAATTAAAATAATTAAAGTTGAATTTTTTGATAAAAATTTTTTTAACTGATTGGCTATCATAGTAACTGAAATAAATGAAACATCTACTACAATAATATCTAATTTTTTAATACCAATATCAAAGTCATATCTTGCATTTACGTTTTCAAAAAATTCAACTTTAGAGTTATCTTTAATAAGTGGATCTAATTGGGACCTTCCAACATCAACGCAATACACCTTTTTTGCTCCTTTTTTAATTAATGCATGTGTAAAACCTCCGGTTGAAGCTCCAACATCAAGGCATTTTTTTCCTTTAACATTTACTTTTGAGAAAACTAAAAAATTATGAAGTTTTTCACCACCTCTTGATACGAAATTTTGCTGAATGATTTTTATATCACAATCTTCATTTACTAATGTATGTTTAAATAAGAATTTTGAATTATAATTTGATATCCTTATTTTCCTATTGTTTATTAAATTAGTAGCTTCAACTAAAGAATTTACTAATTTTTTCTTTTTAAGTAATTGGTCTAGTCTTAATTTTTTAGGCATTATAATGTTTTAATATTTCATTATATTTTGGAATTTTTTTATCAGAAATCCCAGTTACTGATAGAGATGCAGAAATATTTGATAAAGAAACACTTTCATTTAAATCTTTTTTCATAAGATAATAAAATATTATAAATGATGTACCCCAAACATCTCCAGCTCCAGTCTCATCATTACTGATAACATTTAAAGTCTTAAAAGCTATAATTTCGTTATCAATAATTATTTTCACTCCCTTCTTCCCCATTGTGTAACAGACTATCTTTGAATATGATGATATTTTGAGAGCATTTTCAAAATTAGTATCTATTTCAGAGAGTATTACCGCATCAAAAATCTTAAAATTAATGTTTGGTAGATTTTTCTTTATTAGGATACTTTGATTTACAGTTTTTCTCATAAACCCTTGAAGATTACATATTTTTATACTCTTATTAAATAAATTAAAAAAACTCGAATCTAATTCATTTAATATTGGGCAATAAAAAATGATTTTTGGATCTATATTTTCTAATTTTTTTGATATATTTTTTAATTTAATTTTTCCAGGCTTATTCAATACCTTTTGACTTCTTTTTCCGTCTAAATAAGTATTTTCAAATATCGTGTGTAATTGAGTATTTTGAGATATGATTTTTTTTAGATTAATTTTTTTTGATACATTTAATTTATCTGAAATTTCAGTAATAATTCTCAGATCATAACCTAATTTTTCAGCAACTTTATAAGCATAAAAAGAAGTACCACCAATAGACTTGTAAACATTATTATTAATTATGTTTATATCCTCGGTTAAATTACCTATTGTTAAAATATCAATAGTATTCACTTATTTTAATTTAATTACGACTTGCCTTCTTGACCCGCTTCCTTGGCTTTCAGTAATAACTTTTTTGTCTTTTTCAAGAGCTAAATGAATTATTCTTCTATCAAAAGGTGACATTGGATCCATTTTTATTGGCTTTCCATATTTTATTACTTTCTTAGCATTACTTTCTGCAATAGAAACTAGATTTGACCTTCTTCTTTCTTGGTAGCCCTCAACATCCAAAATGACTCTAACCCTTTTATCAAGCTGCCTCTTAATAATAAAGGAAATAAGGAATTCAAATGATCTTAATGTTTCTCCTTTTCTACCAATAATTAAACCTGAGTCGTCTCCTTCTATTTCAAAATATAAAGATTTAGTATCAAAATCATCTTTATCTCTAAAAAAAGTTTTCACATCAACTTTAAGGCTTGATAAAAGATAATTTACTATATCAATTGCCAATTTTTCTGTTTCTTCATCAATGTCATCTAATTCTTTGACAGTACTTTTTTCAGACTTTTTTGCTATTTTAGCTTTTGGCTTACTCTTAGATGCTTTTTTTGGCTTTGATTTATCGTCAAAGTTAACATTTATTATTGCTGGTTCTCCACCTAAGCCAAGTATGCCAGACTTTCCAGGCGAAACAACTTCAATTTTAACCTCTTCTAGATTTACGTTTAGATCTTCTAGAGCGATTTTTGTTGCTTCTTCCACTGTCTTGCCTTGGAATTGTTGTGATCCCATTTATTTCCTCCTCATTGTTAATTACATTATCTGAATCGTTAACATTCTTTTCAGGTGAAGAGAGCGTTAAGAATTCTTTGAGTGTATTTTTTACTTTTAATTTTTTTAAAACATAGATTTGAATAAAGAATCCGGCGATATTTGAAAATATTATATATGTAGCTAACCCAGCTGGAAATGATAATGTGAAAAAACCAAACATAACTGGCATCATCCAAAGCATCATTCTATTAGTTTGTTCTTGCCGAGGATCAGAACTTTTAAACATAGAAACTTTTTGCTGAGCAAATGTTGTGAAAGCAACCACAATTGGCAAAAGTATAGCAAAAGCAGTACCTGCTTGTTGAACTGGGTTAACTAAATCAATATTTAGAAATTTACTGTTAAGTGGAACCTTGCTTATTACCGGATTCCAAGAATATAGGTAAAAAGATAGATTTGCGAATCCTTCAGGAGTAGCTGGAACAACCTTGAATATTGCCCTATACAATCCAATCCAAATTGGTAATTGTATAATCATAGGCCCTAAACAACCAACAGGATTTACACCTGATTGCTTATACAATGCCATTGTTTCTTGGCTCATTTTTTGTCTACTGTCTCTATCTTTCTTATCTTTATACTTTTCTTGAATTTTCTTAAGTTTTGGTTGAATTGATTGCATACCAAGCATCTGCTTTACTTGTCTAAATGAAATAGGAATCATTAGTATCCTTATTAAAATTGTAAAAAATATAATACTTAACCCAAAATTATCTGAAAATATCGAATAAAATATAGTCAATATATTCACCATAGGCTTCATAATAATTTCATTCCATAAAAAGCCCATCAATCACAACCTTTCATTTCTTTTAAATCAAAACAAAGCTTCTGAGATCTATCAATTAATGAATAACTTCTAAATTTATTCTCCTTATCGACAAAGTAGATATAGTCATTTTTCATTACAGGTAATGATTGAACTCCATCCTTAAATGGCAACTCATCGGTAATGGATCCATTACTTAATTCAACTACAACTAATTTATCTTTATCAAAGGGAATTATACTATTAGCTACATTTCCTCTTTCATAGATCATTAATCCAGAAAGTGGCTTACCATTTTTATCAATGTTTTGCTCCCATACGATATTCATACTTCTAGTTTCTTTGTCGACATCGACTTTATAAAAATTTCCTGAAAGAGTGATTAAAAATAATGAGTCATTGTAAACCTCAATATCTGACCATATCCATCCATCAAATTTTAATGAAGCCCATTCAACAAGACTGTATGAATTATTTTTTATTAATTCATAACATTTAATCTCTCCGTTAATATTTCCAACACAATAATTGGTTTCAGAGTTGGGGCCTGATAGTTGAACTGGTGGTGAAATTATAGAATAATTTGTTTCAATACTAAAAATCTTCCTATCTGAATTATCCATATCTTTAGTATCAGTATCATACAAAGTTATATTTCCTTTTGCATCGCCCACTATTGCAATATTTTCTTGAGGATTAATTCCAATAGAATTGTACACTCTGCTAGAAATCGGTATTTTAAATATTATGTCTCCGTTATTGGAATTCACAGAATAGAAAAACCCTCCTTTTTCATTAAATGAATCGTTTTCTGTTGTGGCAAAATATAATTTCTCGTCAGAATATTTAATTCCACCAACAACTGATCCATCAATTTGTATAAATTCAGTTGCCCAAACTGAATTTAATGAATTTACATCTAAAGCAAAGAGATAAGATATACAACTTTTATTTTGACATTTATCCCCTTCATCGCTTCCATAACTTATACCAAATGCAACACTATCAATTATTTCAATATTCCCATAAAAGGAACCGATTTTTGAATCAGAAGATGGAAACTTACTAATCAAGTCAAATGAATTTTGAGCTATAGAATATTTAAGCAAAACACCTTCATTTGAAGGAACGATCATTACTTCATTAGACATTGATGGAGATGCCCAATTCCCTTGATGCTGCATATCATTCATACAACCAAACATTATTATGCTAAGGATTAAAACATTCAAATATATTAGTATTTTTTTAATATTTTTCATTTACTTAATAGGGTCGTAACCACCTCGCGAAAATGGGTTACATTTAATTAACCTTAAAAATGTCATATAAAAACCCTTTAAAAAACCATATTTATTAATTGCCTCAAAACCATAACTAGAGCATGATGGTTCATATTTACAGTTCCCTCCTAAGTAAGGAGATAAAGATGATTTATAAAATAATATTAACTTTAAAGATATTTTTTTTAACATTTAAAAAAGACTTAGCTTTTTAAAAAACTTACTAAAAATTAATTCCAAATCTGAATATTTAATTGGCTTTGATCTTATTTGATAATTTATTACTACAATATCAAAACTTATAATTTTTTCCTGATTAAGCCTAATTAAATTTTTAATTTGTCTTTTAAGTTTATTTCGATAAACTGCATTACCTGTTTTTTTCTTTATAGAAATACCAACTTTTGATTCATTTAAATCATTTTTTTTTAAAAAGTAGAAGGTTAGTCCAGATATGGTAAATTTTTGACCTTTTGAAATTATTTCTAAAAAACCTTCAGAATTTTTTAATGAATCTATCAAAATTAGTTATTAAATCCATTTTTTGGATACTACAGTTAAAAGCTTCCTTCCTCGTACTCTTCTTCTCTTTAAGACACTTCTTCCACTCTTTGTTCTCATTCTAGTTCTAAAACCATGAGTTCTTGCTCTTTTTCTTTTTTTTGGTTGATATGTCCTTTTGGTCATTTTGAGTTACGTTGTAAAATTTATTCTTAAATTATTGTTTTAAATTCAATTCTGAATATAATATTCATTTGAAACTTGTTTATTGTAATCTAACTTTTAT
>JAYYQG010000013.1:0-34594 GCA_036128515.1 Chloroflexota bacterium | reverse complement strand
TTATTGGGGGCAACAAAATGTAAGAGTTAACTCCTTAACATTAGGTGGTGTATTTGATAATCAAGACGAAGAATTTGTAAACAATTATTCTGAAAAAGTTCCTCTTGGCAGAATGGCAGAAAAACATGAATATAATGGCGTAATTCATTTTTTATTAAGTGATGCTTCTTCATATATTACTGGAAGTAATATAGTTTCAGATGGAGGATGGACTGCATGGTAATTAAACATGAAAAATAATGTTGCTCTTATTCCAGCAAGATCTGGATCAAAAAGAGTAGTTAATAAAAATATTACCCCTTTAAATGGTCACCCACTTATAGCATATTCTATCGTTTCAGCAATTGAATCAAAGATATTTGATCAAGTCGTAGTTTCGACTGATTCTGAAGAAATTAAAAATATTTCAGAATACTATGGAGCCAATGTCCCATTTATACGGCCCTCTGAGTATTCTCAAGATAAATCTCCTGACATACTTTGGGTTAAGCATGCTTTAGATTTTTTTAAAGAAATAAAGAATTATGAATTTTTTAGTATTATTCGTCCAACTAGCCCTTTTAGGAAACCAGAAACAATTAAAAGAGCTTTTGAATTATTTTTGAATAAAAAATGTGATTCTTTAAGAGCTATTGAAAAATGTTTGCAACATCCATATAAAATGTGGGTTTTGAAAAATGACTATATAGTCCCCTTTGTGAATTCAAGTGAAAGAGGCCCTCATGATCAGCCTCTTCATAGTTCGCAATACCCTTCTCTACCTGAAGTTTATGTACAAAATGCAAGCCTAGAAATAGCTCACGTAAAAACTGTGTATGAATTTAAAAATATATCTGGAGAAAAAATCATGCCTTTTTTTACTGAAAATGACGAAGGTTTTGATGTGAATGTGAAAGAAGATTGGGAACTTGCAAAAATATTAATTAATAACGGAGAAGCATCTTTACCAAAGATAAATAAAAAATCTTATTTAGAATGAAATTATCGTACATTAAAAATGAATATTTTGAAGATCTATTGTCACTTGAAATAGATCCTTTAATTAAAAATAAATTAATTTCAGACATGTGTAGAATCAATATACTGTACATGATATGTTGTGCTGGATCGGGGCACATAGGGTCTTCATTTAGTTCAATTGATTTGATGAATTGGATTATTGGAGAATTAGATAAAAAATATGAAAATCTATATTTCTTTTCTTCAAAAGGGCATGATGCTCCTGCTCTTTATAATTCATTGATTGCTCACGGCAAATTAGATTTTTCTTATTTGAAAAGATTAAGAAAAATAGATGGACTACCTGGTCACCCAGACATTAATACTCCAAATATATTTGCAAATACTGGCTCATTAGGAATGGGTATTTCTAAATCAAAAGGAATTATAAAAGCTAACAAATTGAAAGGAATTGATTCAAAGGTAATTGTTCTTACTGGTGATGGCGAATTACAAGAAGGTCAAATTTGGGAATCACTGAATAGAGTTCCTCAAGAAAACCTAAAAGAGTTAATGATTATTGTTGATAATAATAAATTTCAGTCTGATCGTTCTGTTAAGTTCACTAGTAATTTAGGAAATATTGAAAAGAAATTTAAATCTTTCGGAATAGAAACAATATCTTGCGATGGTAATAATGCAGGTGAATTCTCAAAAGCATTTGAATCACTTGAATTATCAAAAAAACCAAGTGCATTAATTGCAAACACTATCAAAGGACATGGCGTTTCATTTATGCATGGAGATTCATTAATTGAAGGTGAATTTTATCAATATCATAGCGGAGCAATTAATCAAAAAGACTTTGATTCATCAATTTTAGAACTGTCAAATAATATTAATAAAATTATAAAAGACTTAGAAATTAAATTCGAATTTAAACTTTCAAATTATGAAAAAGAAGAAGATTCTAGAAAAATTAATAACTATCAAAGCCTAATAAATGCATATTCAGAGTCTATAGTCGAAGAAGCCAAAAAAAATAAAAAGATTGTTGCTTTAGATGGAGATTTAATCTTAGATACTGGTCTTATTAACTTTGAAAAAGAGTTCCCTGATAGATTTATAGAATGTGGAATTGCAGAACAAGATATGGTTTCTCAAGCTGGATCATTTGCTACCGAAGGTTATATTCCAATAGTACATTCTTTTTCTAGTTTTTTAACATCAAGACCTAATGAGCAGATCTATAACAATTCAACAGAAGATACCAAAATAATATACTCTGGTTTTTTAGCTGGATTGCTTCCAGGGGGGCCAGGACATTCTCACCAAGCTGTAAGAGATATAGCAAGTATGTCAGGAATAAATAATCTTGAAATGATTCAGCCTAATAGCGAAAGACAAGTAAAAGAATTTTTAAACTATTCAATTAAATCCCCAAATAATATTTATCTTAGATTTTGCTCAATTCCTTTTGAATTACCAGATAAATTTGATGAACTATCTAAATTAAAAAAAGGCCATGGAAGTACAATTTCTGATGGTGAAGAATTATGTATTATGACATACAGCCCAATATTATTAAATGAGATATGTAAATCTAAAAAATTATTATTAGAAAACAATATTAATCCCAAAGTTATTTCTATGCCATGGTTAAACGTTTTTGATAAAAATTGGATACTTAAAGAGCTAAATAATTTACATCTTATAATTGTTGAAGATCATTATGTTGAAGGTGGATTTGCAGAAAAAATCTCATTGGCAATATCAAAACTTGATACTGATATTAAAATTGACGTTATTGCATTAGAAGAGGTCCCTAAAAGTGGAACAAACCAAGAGGTTCTTGACTACCATTGGTTATCATCTGAGAAAATAAAGGAAAAAATATTAAGTTTAATTTAACCTTAATTTTTTAAACTTTGTAATTAAAGATCCTTTAATATAACTTCTGATTTTTGTTTTAAATGCCATCATTATTATTCTTGAATGCCAGTCAAAATTAATATCACTTGAAATGAGTTCTGAATCTTTAACATGGTTAAGTATTTTCACAATATCATTATTATTAAGACTCTCATAAAATTGCCTAGCAAATAACCCTATTCTTAATTCGTTCTTAAATATTTGGTTCCATTTTTTTGAATAAATACTTAATTTCTTTTCGGAAAAAATATTATTATTCAATGCATCAATAACAATTTCTGAAGCAATGTCTGAAGACTTCATAGCATAATAAATTCCGCCACCTGTTGTTGGTTTAACTTGGCCTGCAACATCTCCAATCAATAAACATCTTTCAGAATAATTTTTTTTAACCGGCTGTATTGGGATTCCCCATACTTTTGTCTTTTCTTCGACATTAAAATTATAATTTGATTGCATTTCATTAAGAAAATCTTTCCCATTATTTTTTAATTTTGATTTTCCTAAAATCCCGCATAGCCCTTTATTTTTGCTAGTGGGAACTAACCATCCAAAATGGCCTTTTGGTAAGGAACCTCCAGTAAATACATTTACTTCTTTTAAGTTTAAGTTGCTGATCTTTGTTTGGTATCCATAAATATAATTATTACTTAAATTAAACCCAAGTGATTTAGCTACTTTTGAGTTAAAACCAGAAGCAACAATTAATAATTTTGAAAAATAATTTTCTACTTTTCCATTAAATCTTGATTTAATATGCGCACCTTCTTCATCGATTTTCACGCTAGTAACAAGTCTTTCTTTTTTTAGAATTGAGCCATAATCAACAGCTTCTTGAATTATTGATTGTATAAATTTAATCCTATCAATTACCAATGCTTGAGTTTCATCTTTTTTTACATCAATTATGTGATTGGAGTCATTAAAAATTTTTGCTGAATTAGCTTCATAATATATAAAATTTTTTGCTTCAGGATAATGATTAATTAATTCTGAACCAACAATTCCTGTGCAAAGCTTATTTCCTATTTCTTTTCTATGGTCAAGCACTAAGACTGATTTTCCATTTTTAGAAATTTTTTTTGCTGCCTGAGCTCCTGCAGGGCCACATCCAATTACAATTACATCAAATTTATTATTCATAATAATAATCATTTCATTCCCCCAAAATTTTCTAAATAGAATCTATGAAAGCTGTTGGTTTTATATATAATGAATGTATGAGCAATAAGAAAGTAGATTTAGTAATTGCTGGTCAAGGTGCGGCAGGATATTCGGCTGCATTGTATTCAGCTAGATACCAAGTCAAAACAATGATTTTAGGTTCAGAATTTGGTGGTGAAACTGCAATTGGTGGATTAATAGAAAATTATCCTGGAATTGAGGTAGATGGATTCGATTTAATGATGAGCATGAAAGACCAAGTATTAAAATATGATGTTGAATTATTTGAAGAAAATGCTTTAAAAATTGAACAATCTGATGATACGTTCAATGTCCATACAGATTCAGCAATTATTAACACTAAAAGTGTAATACTTTGTGTTGGAAGGGAAAGAAGAAAATTACATTTACCAAATGAAGATTCTCTAGTTGGAAAAGGTGTATCATATTGTTCTACTTGTGATGCCCCATTATATAAAGACAAAGATGTTGTGGTTGTTGGCGGAGGTAATGCAGCAGTTGAAGGTGCTGTACTAATAAGTAAATATGCCAAAAAAGTTCATTTGGTTTACAGAGGAGAAAGTCTCCATAGACCCGAAAAAGTATTATTAAAACAACTGGATAATTGCACCAATGTTAATGTTCATTTGGAATCAAAAATTAATGAAATCACTGAAGATGAAAGTGGAGTCAATGGAGTAAAAATTATAAAGAGAAATAATGAAGAGTCATTATATTGTGATGGTATTTTTATAGAAATAGGTGCCGACCCAAGACTAGAGCTTCCAAACCAACTTAATTTATCAATAGACCCTGAAACAAATGAAGTTTCTGTAAATAAGTTAATGGAAACAAGTTTGAAAGGTGTTTTTGCAGCCGGAGACCTGACTAATGCATCTGGTCCTCTTAAACAAACAGTTACAGCTGCTGGTCAAGGTGCAATAGCTGCATTATCAGCTTACACATATCTAAGTTCATAAATGCTTGAAGAAAAAAAAATTACTATAAAAGTCCCTGCAAGCACAGGAAATGTTGGCCCTGGGTTTGACTGTATTGGTCTTGCTGTTGATATCTGGAACAAAGTCACTATAGAAAAAAGTGATGGGGCTTTTGAAATATTGAATCAAGGGATAAGTAAAGAAAAATATGACTCAATACCAATTAAAGAAAATCTTATAACTAAGGGAATATTGCTTGCATGCCCAGAAATCGATTTAAATAAATTTAAAATCATAAGTGAGAACAATATTCCATTTGCTGGAGGATTGGGTAGCAGCGCAGCATCAATTTCGGCAGGGCTTATTATTGGAAATCATCTATCTGGAAATAAATTGAATAATGATGACTTAATGCAAATGGCAATAGCAATGGAGGGTCACCCTGATAATGCAACTCCGTGCATTCAAGGAGGGCTAACAATTTCTTTTTATGATGAAAACAAATCTAGATGGGTTTATAAAAAAATTGAGACAATTGGTGACTTAAATATCATGACTTTTGTTCCAAATTTTATTTCAGAAACAAACCAGAGCAGAAAAAAAATTCCTTCAGAAATTTTGCTTAAAGATGTTGTGAACAATATGTCTAGAGTTGCTTTACTGATTGATTCATTCGAATCTGGAGATTATACTTTTCTAAATAACGCAACCCAAGATTTCATACATCAGAATATTAGGCTAGAAAGTTTTCCACAGATAAAGTTTTTAATGAGTGCCGCTATTGAAGCTGGTGCTTTAGGAGCTATTTTATCTGGATCTGGGCCAACATTAATGGTATTCACTAAAGGCAAGGAATTTACAGTAGATTATGAACTTAAAGAAGCAGCTAGAAAACACAATCTTGAGGGCAAAATTACACTAACCAAAATTTCTAATAAAGGCATAAGTATAATTGATGGATAATTTAATAGTTCAAAAATATGGTGGAAGTTCATTAGCCACTTTAAAACAATTTGAATTTGTTGCAAAAAAGGTAAAAAACAGCCTTAAGAATTCTAATAAAATTGTAATTGTAGTTTCTGCAATGGGAAATACAACAGATGAATTAGTTGAACTTGGTGAGAGTTTCTTGAAAGACAGTAAAAACATAGAAAACTTAAGAGATTTTGATCAATTATTATCAACGGGAGAAATAATTTCTGCTTCATTAATGAGTATGTCATTAAGAAAAAATAATGTAAAAGCTATAAGTCTAACCGGACAAAAAGCAGGAATATTTACTGATGAATTCCATGGTTCAGCAAGAATATCCTCCATTGATGAAAAAGTGATTTTAAATGAATTAAAAAAAAGGGATGTTGTAATTGTTGCTGGTTTCCAAGGTGTTTCAGAATACGGTGAAATAACCACTCTTGGAAGAGGTGGGTCAGATACTACAGCAGTAGCACTTGCATCAGCTTTAAATGCTGAAAGATGTGAAATATATACTGATGTAAAAGGGATATATACTGCTGACCCTAGGTTAGTTAAAGATAGCAAATTGATAAGTAATATTTCTTATAATGAAATGCTTGAAATGGCTTCATTGGGAGCAAAAATGCATCCAAGGTCAATTGAAATAGCAGCAATAAATAACATTGAGATGATAATCAAACATACAATACATGAAAGTGAAGGTACTAGATTGAACAACAATGAAATAAAAATGGAAATTAGAAATGCAGTTACAGGCATACCTACATCAAAAGGCGTTAGTAAAGTAACTATTAATAATATTGACGATAAGCCCGGAATTGCTTCATCTATTTTTTTACCTCTTAGCGATATGGGGATAAGTGTCGATGTTATTGTTCAAACGGCTGGAAATGACGGAAAGACAAATTTAAGTTTCACATTAAATGACAATGATCTTGAAAATTGTGTAAATGAATTGATAAATAATAATGTATCTGAAAAAGAATTCATCAAAACACAATCAGGTTTGGGCAAAATAAGTATTGTTGGAACTGGAATTCAAAATCAGCCAGGTTATGCTTCGAGGATGTTTAAAACTTTATCGAAAAATAACATAAATATTGAAATGATTACTACATCTGAAATAAGAATAACATGCATAATTAAATCCTCTGATCTAGATTTAGCGGCAAAATCATTGCATAAAGAATTTATTGAATGAAATTAATTATTCCATCGTAGATTTTTCTTAGTATATCTGTAGCAGATCCTTTAATTACCACATCGCATTCACTTGTTAACTTTGTTTGATTGGTATTTATTTCAATTATTTTTGAGCCTTCAGCTTTAGCTATCCACGATAAACCTGCCGCTGGCCTAACAGATGATGAAGTGCCTACAGCAATTATTAAATCAGCCCCTGAAATTATATTTCTTGCGTTATCTAAAATTTTTTTTGGAATAGGCTCACCAAACATAACAGAATCATATTTAATAATCCCATCACATAAATTACAGTTTGGAGGTTTTTTAGTAATTGGTGCATCAAATACAAATTTGTTGTGACAGCTAACACATCTTAAGAAATTTCTATTTCCATGAATTTCGCAAACTAATTTATTACCTGCATCAATATGAAGTCCATCAATATTTTGGGTAATTATAGAATTAATTAATTTTTTATCTTCTAACTTTTGCAAAATTCTATGCCCTTCATTTGGCTTAGAGTTTTCAATAGCACTTCTTAATTCAAGTACGTAAGGTGATCTTTGATGATTAATTTCTCTATCCCACCATTCTTCAGGATTTTTAAGAAAATCGGAATATGCATTCATTTTTGGTTTTCCGAATCTTGCCCATAAACCTTCAGTTCCTTGAAAAGTTGGAACACCACTATCAACAGATATTCCAGCACCAGTCATAACAACTACTTTTTTTGATTCAGTAATTAACCTTAAAGCTTTTTCAATTTTATTATCTAATTTGCTCATTCATTGAGGTTAAACATTTCCATTAATAACATTAAATATTTTATCATCTCTTTCAACAATAGATTTTATTAGTGAATCATCTGGTGAAGTTAAGAAAATTTGTTCATATTCTCTAATGAAATTAACTACAGTTTTCCTTCTATCAAAATCTAGTTCGGATAATATGTCATCAAGTACAATTATTGGAGTATCAGATAAACTATTTTTTAATGCATTAGCCTCACCTAATTTAATTGATAGTGTAGCTGTTCTAATCTGACCTCTAGAAGAAAATTCAGATGAATTTTTATCATTTATTTGTATTTCGAAATCATCTTTATGGGGGCCTAAAAAAGTAGATCCATTTGATATTTCCTTATCAAAATTTTCGTTAAAAATCGTAGTTAAATCTTCCATATTTAATGAACTAATATTTTTAAATGAAGGTATAAATCTTATAGTTAATTTTTCATTATTTTTTGATAGTTTTGGAAAAATTTTTAATGTCTCAGATGATATTTCTTCTAATTTCTTTTTTCGTAATTTTGAAATCTTTATGCCATCTTGAATTAATTTTTCAGTCCAATATTCAAGTTCATTTTTTGAAGATTTTCTCGCTTTAATATCTTTTAATATCCTATTTCTACTTTGTAAAACTTTGTTATATCTTTGCAATGATTTTAGATAAGAAATATCTTGCTGAGAAATGTGAATATCTAAGAATCTTCTCCTATATGATGGGTTTCCAATTATTATATCTAAATCTTTGGCTTCAAAGAAAACAATATTTAATTTTCCAATAAAATCTGAGCTTTTAACAACGGAACTATTATAAGTATAAATTTTTTCAATCTTATTAGTATCTTCTACCTTTTTTAAATTAATACTTAAATCAAATACATTGTTATTCTGATGAGCCATTCCAAATATATAAATCTCATTTAAATTTTTTTCTTTATTAAATAAATTTCTTTGGTTTGAAGTCCTGAATGATTTACCAATCGATAATGCATATAGTGCCTCCATAAAGTTGCTTTTTCCTTGACCATTCTTTCCGACAAAGAAATTCAATCCTTGATTTAAATCAATATTTAAACTGATGAAATTTCTAAAATTTTCTAATTTGAATTTAGATAAGTAAATTTTGCCCTCAGCTTAACTTTCCAATTAAATTATGATTATTGATATACCAATCTATTGTGCTTGCTATACCTTCTTCTACATTAAACTTAGGGTCCCATTTTAATAAATCCATAGCTCTTGAGTTATCTGCATGAGTCTTGAAAACATCTAAATTATTTTTTGGTTCATTTATAATTTTGGCTTTTTTATTAAGTTTTTTTTCAATAATATTTACAACTTTACTTAATTTAACTGGTTCAGAGTTTCCAATATTTAAAATATTGAAATCGACAAGGCTAGAACTCTTAAAAGTTGCATCACATACATCTTCAATATAAGTAAAATCTCTTTCCTGATTGCCATCACCATAAATCGTGATTGGGTTTTCTTTAAAAATATTGTCTATAAATCTTAATATGCTCATATCAGGTCTTCCAGCTTCACCATAAACTGTAAAATAGCGCAAAATTGAAACATTTAAATTATTAGACAGTGAATAAAGTTCACAAATTTTTTCAGCAAGAAGTTTAGAATTTGCATAAGGAGAAATAGGATTTAACTTGTCTGACTCTTTAGATCTATTTTTATTCCCTCCATAAACACTTGATGTTGAAGAAAATACTAAAGAATCAACATCTTGGTAACTAGCTAAATTTAAAATATTTAACGTACCTCTTAAATTGGCATCGTAATATTTTTCGGGGATTTCTAAAGATCTCCTAACACCAGCTAAACCTGCTAAATGGAAAATACTTTTTATCACAACATTATTATTGTGTTTAAAATCATCTAATTGATATTTATCAGAAATATCAATATGAAATGTTTCTACTCCAATATCTTTAAGTTTTTCTTTTCGCCAATTTTTTAGATTATTATTTTTTTCATCTAAATCTAAACCTATAACATTGTGGCCTTTCTTTACTATGTAATTACATAAATTAAAACCAATGAAACCTGATGAGCCTGTGACTAAGTATGTATTTTTGACCATAATTACTTATTCTATTTCAACATATATAATTATTTCCACTTATGGATACAACTAAAATAAAATTAATTTCTTTTGATTTATGGGAAACTTTAATTTTTGATAGTAAAAATCATAATCAAAGAAATAAATTAAGAATTAATAGTCTAAGATTGCTTTTTGATAAATATGGTCAGAATATAAGTGATGAAAAGATTTTAGAATCCCTGTCATTTATAAGTAAAAATTGTTCACAAGATCATAATTCAGGTTTTGATAAAAAAACTGACATAAGAATCAAGGAATTATTAAACTTTCTTGTTATAAAAAAAGATAATGAATTATTTGAAAAAGAAATTCTTAATGCTCTTGATAGTAGCTTCTTAAAGCACCCTCCTTCAATTTTTCCAACTGCTATAAAAATTTTAAATTCACTAAAAAATAGGTATTCGTTATGCTTAACATCAAATACTGGAATTACATCACCAAATATTTATAGAAAATATCTAGATGAAGTAGGGATCTTTGATAAATTTGATAAATTGTATTTATCAAATGAACTTTTGGTATCGAAGCCATCTTTTTCAATATTTAAAATTATATTAGATGACTTCAAACTTAAACCAAATGAAATTGTTCATATTGGAGATAATTTATTTACAGATATATTTGGAGCTAAAAAGTGTGGACTTGGTACTGTGTTCATTAATAAACGAAATAGTGTAAACAATAATTTAAAAATATATCCTGATTACACGGTAAAAGATATTTCAAAAATACCTGATTTATTTCTTTAAGCTTTTAAAGGCGAAAAATAAAAAGAAATTAATACCTATTGAAAAAATTAAAATTAGTAAAGCGATGTCTCTGAAAAAATTTTCTGGATACATCATGAGTAGATAGTCTTCATTAATATTTAATTTCCATAGATCGTTTGAAAAGGCTATTTCATGAAAAATTATAAACAATTTATTAAAGGAAATTAGAAAGCCAATTGCGAGAGCTAAAAGCACAGCTGAATAAACTATGCTTGAGGCCTTAAAAACTGAATATATTCTTACTTTGTACTTTTTTACACAAATTAAAACAATTATTACAAAGACAACAGATGAAAATTTTCCATACAAGAATAAGTTATTGATGATATCTTTAACATCTTTCATATGATAAATTTCTTTTTCATTGAATATGCTTACCTCAAGAAACTCCGTTTCATCAAAAAAATAATTTTTGATCTGAGAATTAATTTCTCTAACCTCTTCAATTTCTAATGAAGTTCTTTCGGTGATAGGATAAAAATTTAAATTATATTCGTAAATATAATCATGTTTTAATATAAAAAACAAAACTCCAGATATTGAAATAAATATAAAAAATATGGATGCAAGTATTATTAATATGTATTTCAAACTAAAACTTAATGACATATATTAACAATAAACATAAATTATGAATACAACAAATAAACTTCACAATGAAATAACAGAATTATACCAAACTGTAAAAATGCTTAGGTCTGATAAAGGTTGTCCATGGGATAAAAAACAAACCTCCGAATCATTAGCTCAATATTTACTTCAAGAAACTTATGAAGTTCTTGAAAGCATTGATAACAATGGAGAAAACTTAAAAGAGGAATTAGGTGATTTACTATTTCAAATATTATTTCAATGTGTAATTGCTGAAGAAAATAAAGAATTCGACTTTGTTGAAATAATTAAATCATTGAAAGAAAAGTTAATAGATAGGCACCCTCACGTATTTCAAGAAAAATACAGTAAATTGAGTGAATCACAAGTATTAGATAATTGGGGTAAAATGAAAAAAGATAAACAAAAAAATGAAAAAGATTACATAAAAAATATAACTAAAACTTTACCTTCATTGTCTTTTGCTCATGACTTAATTAAGAAGAGTAAAGATATAGATAAAAATTTGATTAAGTTAAATTTATCTCATGAAACCAAAAAAGATAATTACCTTGATAATCTTTTTGAAATTACAATTCAAGCCTCAAAAAAAAATATAGACTTAGAAAATGAATTTAGAAAATACCTCAATAAAAAACAATTAGATATAATTAACAAATTATGAATAATATAAAGTTTGAAAATTTAGAATATTTATTTCCAGATAAAACTTCTGTAAATAAAAATGGAAAGTTGGAAATTAATAATAATGACCTAGCTGAATTGGTAAAAGAATTTGGTTCTCCTCTTTACATTTATGATGAAAATACAATTAGAAATGTTGCAAAAAACTATCTTAATAACTTCAAATCATATTATGAAAATGTTCATGTTTCATATTCATCTAAGGCATTTTCAAATCCTATTCTTTCCAAAATTTTAAATGAAGAAGGCCTTGGAATTGATGTTGTTTCTGGTGGAGAGTTAGAGATTTTAATTAGATCAAAATTTCCTATGAGCGAGGTAAATTTTCATGGAAACAATAAAAGCTATGATGAATTATCAAAGTCTGTCAAAAATAATATTGGCTTAATTACTATAGATAGTTTTTATGAACTTGATTTACTTAATGATATTTGTAAAGACCTAAATAAAAATCAAGATATAACGTTAAGATTATCGCCAAGCGTTGACCCTAAGACGCACGAATTAACATCAACAGGTATATTGGATACAAAGTTTGGTTTTTCTATTGAGACTGGCGCAGCTAAAGAAGCTATCAAGAAGGCGATTAAAAAGGAAAATTTGAACTTAAAGGGAATCCATTTTCATCTTGGTTCCCCAATCTTTGAACTTAGCCCTTATGAACAAGCAATAGACTATGTGTTTAAGTTTGTGAAAGAAAATTATCCAGATTATAAAAACATAGAAATATTTAATGTTGGTGGAGGCTTTGCAGTACCCTACTCAATAAATGACCCAATAGTAAAAATCGAAGACTATGCATCAACTATATGTAGAAAATTAAAAGAAAATATCGAAAAATATTCTGTTAATGATGTTAAGTTAATTATTGAACCAGGTAGAGCAATTGTTGCAAGATCAGGTGTTGCAATTTATACAATTGGAGGAATTAAAGAAATACCAAATCTTAGAAAATATGTTTCTGTAGACGGAGGGATGGCGGACAATATTAGGCCGGCTCTTTATGGATCAAAATACAGTCTTTTTTCTGTAAATAAGGCAGATTTATCTCACAATGAAATTGTTACAATAGCAGGAAAATATTGTGAAACAGGTGATAAGCTAGTTGAAAATGTTTCACTTCCAATGCCTGAATCGAATGATTTAATTGCCATACCTGTTTCAGGTGCCTACAATTTTTCTATGTCAAGCAACTATAATGTAAGTTTAAGACCAGCAATTATTTTAATTAAATCAAATGGGGATCTCGATATTTTAAGGAGAAGAGAAACTTATGATGACATTTTAAAATTAAGTGGAATTTAAGTTTTATGGATTTTGCCTGGAAAATAATTGGCCAAACAAAGATTATTAATAATTTAATTGATTTAAAAAATAAAGATATATTACCAAATTCATTTATTTTTTCTGGACCAAATGGCATAGGAAAAAGAACATTGGCTCTAGAATTTGCAAAATTTTTAAATTGCTCTTATTTAAATGATTGTGATTCATGTTCAAGAGTTGATAGCTTTAATCATCCTGACTGCATTCTCATAGACTCAAACTCACAATGTTCAGATACTTCATGCTGCAAAGGTTCTTCAAGCACAATTATCAAAAACTGTGTGATTAATGAAAACATAATATCTTCCATTAAATTTAGTTCACTAGTGGGAAATTATAAAGTTATGATTATTAATGAAGCAGATAAATTATCTAAAATCTCATATGAATCCCTTTTAAAAACTCTTGAAGAAGTTAATGGAAATATAATTATTGTTCTTCTAGTAGATAACATAAGTAGTATACCTGAGACAATAATTTCAAGATGCCAACTTTGGAAATTAGAAAATATAAGCCAGAATAAATTAAAAGAAGAATTAACAAACAAATTTCCTGATAAAAATAATGACATTGATAAAGTTATATCTTTTGGTTCCCCAACAATAGGTGATTCAATAGAAATGTTAACTGATTCAATATTTTTTGAAGAAAGACAAAATTGCATTGAAAGAACTATAAATATGTTATCTTCTCCAAAATCAAAAAAGCTTGAATACTCTAAAGAATTAACAACAATTTACAGAAAAGATAAGGATAGGCTGTTTTTTGAACTATCCATATGGAAAAAATTATTCTATGAAATTTTAATTTCTAAAAACCTAGAATATTTAGCAAATAATTTTGAAATGTTTGAAAACATAATTTCATTAAATAAAGATAAATTAATGAAAAATATAAAATTAATTAGAAAAACTGAAAGCATGATGAAAAAAAATGTTAATCCTACATTGTGCTTAGACAACATGGTTCTTGGCTTGGAGGCAAGTTGATTATATCAATTGATGGTGCTGCAGGAACAGGAAAAACTACAGTTGGAATTAAATTAGCAAAAGAATTAAATTATCAATTTTTAGATTCAGGAAAAATATACAGAGCATACACTTATAAAATGATTAAAAATAATACATTAGAAGCAATAGATATTATTAATCAACTCAGCACAACTAATATAGAATACAAATATTTTAGAAACAAAGAAATTTTAAAATTAGATGGTCAAAATGTATCAGATGAATTACATAGTGAACAAGTTGATAAATATGTCTCTGACATATCTAAAATTCCAGAAATAAGGCTAAAAATGACTGAACTACAAAGAGAGATAGCAAAAAAAAATTTTATTGTTGTAGGGCGTGACATTGGGACTGTTGTGTTGCCTAGTGCAGAGCTTAAAATTTTCTTAACTGCATCAATTGAGGAGAGGGCAAGAAGAAGATTCAATGAAAGAAAAAATGAAAACATAAAAGATATTGAAAAATCAATCAGAAATAGAGATTATATTGATTCAACAAGGAAAGTTGCTCCATTAAAAATACCAAAAAATGCCGTTGTTATTGATACTGAAAATAAAAATGTAAATGAAGTTAGTCAAGAAATATTAAATTTGGTCAAATGAATTTTTTATATAATATCTGTTCAAATACTCTGTGGTTAAATTTAAAACTTTGGTGTCGATATCAAGTAAAAAATAGAAGTTTAATTCCAAAAAAAGGCAGATTGATGATTATATCTAACCATCAATCTAATATTGATGCAGGTTTATTAGGCGCCTCTATTAACAGAGACTTAAAATTTCCAGCTAAAATCGAATTGTTTAAAAACCCGTTTATGAGTTTTTTTCTTAAATCTTATGGAGCCTTTCCAATAAAAAGAGGAATTGTGGATATAAACTCTTACAGAAATATAAAAAAAGTACTCGAAAATAAAAATGGAGCTCTTTCTATTTTTCCTGAAGGAACAAGAGATGAAGGAAAATTAGTTAAAGGCAAATCAGGTGCTGCAAAAATTGCAAAATCTCATGATCCCATTATTGTTCCAGTTGGAATAAGTGGAACTATGCACCTAAAAGGTCTTTTTAGAGTGTTTAACCCTAGTGGAAATATAACTGTTACAATAGGAAATCCTTTTAAATTAAAAAAATTAGGACATAATGATGATAAGGAATACTTTGACAAATTGACTGATGAAATGATGGTTAGAATTTCTAAATTATTACCTGAAGAAAAAAGAGGATATTATTCAAGATCAAATGATAACTATACATTAACTGAGGAAATTTAAATGTGCGGAATTGTAGGTTATATAGGAAAAGATAATGCTTTATCTAAAGTAAGATCAAAAATAAAGTTATTAGAATATCGAGGCTACGACAGTTCAGGGTTTTGTGTAATTGATTCAAAAAAGAATGAGTTTTTAATAAAAAAGACAATTGGGACAATTGATAAAATTAAAAATATTCCAGATATTGAATCTTATGTAGGAATTTCTCATACAAGATGGGCAACACATGGAAAAATAAGTACAACAAATGCTCACCCTCAACTAAGTCAAAATAAAAAGATTTCTATAGTTCACAATGGAATTATTGAAAATTACCAAGAGTTAAAACTTTTTTTAAAAAATAAAGGATATTCATTTAATTCTGATACAGATACTGAAGTGGCCTGTAATTTAATCGAATTTTTATTACAAGATGATGATGATTTTGAGAAAGCTTTGATTAAAACTTTAGATAAAATTGAAGGGTCATCATCAATTGTAGGTATTAATATTAATGAACCAACAAAGATATTCATCATAAAAAAGGGCAATTCTGGTGGATTAGTAGTATCACAGTCTGGTAATGAAAAAATGATTTCAAGCGACCCAACAATATTAAAAGGTTTTGCAGACAGTTACAGATATCTTGTTAATAACGAAATAGCAATATTAGATGACAACACTATTAAATTCATAAAGGAAGAACCTGGAAAAGAAAATAGGATTGTAAAATTAGAAAATCAAAATTTTGAAGATATTAATGATATTTATCAATACAAAATGGAAGAAGAAATACATTTTCAGCCAAAAGCTATTGAGAATATAAAAAATAATTACTTATCCCTAATAATTAATAAACTTGAAGATTCAAAACTTAAATTTAATGAAATAAAAAGGATATTGATTGTGGGGATGGGAAGTTCTTTTAATGCAGGCTACATTGGATCATATTATTTTGAGAATCTGTCAAAAATCCCATCTCAAATTATTAATGCTTCAGAATTTATAGACTCAGGAAAAATAATTCATGCATCAGATCTAGTAATTGGAATTACTCAATCTGGAGAAACCGCAGAAACAATAAAAGCTTTAGAATATGCAAAAAATAAAAAAGCAAAAACCATTGCAGTTGTTGAAAAATCTTCTTCGCAAGCATCAATAATTTCAGATTTAACAATAAATATTGGATCTGGTTCAGAATATGCAGTCGCTTCAACAAAGACTTTTACTTCTACAACAATTTCCTTATACATACTCTCCAAATATATTTATTCAAAAAAACAAAATATAGATTTTGACCATAATGAAATTGTTGAGGAATTAGAAGAATTGAACGATAAGGTAGCTTTAATTTTAAATGACCAACATAAAATAAAGGAAATTTCCGAAGAGTTTTCCAAATTAAAACATATCCTTTTTCTTGGAAGAGATATTATGTATCCGGTAGCTATGGAAGGTGCTTTAAAAATGAAAGAGGTTTGTTACATTCATGCAGAAGCATATCCTGCTGGAGAAATGAAACACGGAGTGAATGCCTTAATAGGTGAAAAAATGCCTTCACTAGTTATGGCTCCAACAGGAATTTCATTTAATAAAATGTTGAGCACTATAAATGAAATTAAAGCAAGAGATGGTGAGGTAATAGGATTGACAGATAATGATAGTAATGAGTTCACATCATTATTAAGTAATTACTTAATAATAGATAGTTATAATTATAATTTGGACGTAATTTTATATTCAATTAATTTACAATTACTGTCTTTTTATACGTCTCTATTACTAAAAATTAATCCAGATAGACCTAGAAATCTGGCAAAAACAGTGACAGTAGAATAATTTTTTAGTTTTTTAAAACTATTCTTTTTAAATTAGAAGTCCAGATTTACATAATTATTAATTTTGGATGTTAAAATATAATTATGAATTTTTTAAAACTAAATTATATACACTACTTACTAATAGCATTTACGTTATCTGTATTCTTTTTTGTATACATTGCTATTAACAATTCTGATGAAGTTATAGGAGATACAATGATAATTGATAATTTAACAACTGAATCAAATCAAAGATGGGTTTTTTTTACCGATAGAGTTATGGGTGGAGTATCTTCTGGCAGCCTTAAACTAGTTGAAGAAAAAGGTGATAAATTCTATAAGATGACAGGAGATGTTAGTACTGCAAATAATGGTGGGTTTATACAATTTAGGGCGGACTTAAGAAGTCTTAATTTGAACGAAAATAATTATGAAGGTTTAAGGTTGTTAGTAAGAGGAAATGGAGAAATCTATAATATTCACATAAGAACCGGAATGACATTTATGCCTTGGCAATATTATAGCGTTGAATTCAAAACTTCCCCTAATTGGAATGAAGTTATTATACCTTTTAGTAATTTTAAAAGGTCAAATTTTTACCAACCAAGAAGTTTTAAGAGTAAAGATATTGCAACTCTTGGAATTGTTGCATATGGTAGAGATTACGAAGCTGATATTGATTTAGCAAAGATAGAATTCTATTAGGAAATTTATTGAATAATCATTCAAAAAATACTTTTTTAAATTATTTTAAAGAAACAGAAAGCTTACTATCCCCCCATGCTATTAACTCTGAAAGTTCATTAGGAAGAAAAACTAAAGAAAAAAATGATGATTACCGCAATCCTTTTCAAGTAGATAGAGACAGAATAATTCATACAAATGCTTTCAGGAGATTAAAGCATAAAAGCCAAGTATTCATTGCTCCGCTTGGTGATCATTATGTCACTCGATTAACCCACACTATTGAAGTTTCTCAAATAGCTAGAACAATAAGTCGGGCTTTAAAGTTAAACGAAGACCTCACCGAAGCCATTTCTTTAGGTCATGACCTAGGTCATTCTCCATTTGGACACGTTGGTGAATCAGCTCTGAATGAATTATCTAAAGATGGTTTTCACCATAGCAGGCAAAGTGTAAGGATTATAGAAATTCTAGAAAAAAACGGTAAAGGTTTAAACTTAAATCATGAGGTGATTGATGGCATCAGAAGGCACTCAAAACCTCAAGGAAAATTTTTGAATAAAGATTTAGTTAAAGATCTTTCACTAGAGGGTCAAATAGTTAGAATTTCTGACATGATTGCCTATACCACCAGCGATATCAATGATGCGATACGAGCTAACATATTAGATCTAAATTCTATACCTAAATATATAATTGATTTTATTGGTACTAAACATTCTGAAAGAGTAAATACTTTAGTTACTAATGTTATTGAAAATTCTATAGATTGTTCATATCAAAAAACTAAAGATCCTTGGATAAAGATGTCAGATGATCTTGTTGAGATAATAACCGAATTAAGAAACTTTATGTTTAAAAATGTTTACTTGCCCGTGTCAGATTCAAAGCCAGCTAAAAGTGCCATGAAAATTGTAGATATAATCTTTGAATATCTTATAAATACGCCTGAAAAGATTCCAAAACATTTTATAGAAATATGTAATGGTGACATTGAAAAAGCATCTATTGATTATATTACTGGCATGACTGATGAATTTGCATTAAGGTTTTCAGAAAAATTTGACAAGACTTTAGCATCAGATGTGTTTGAAGGAAGGCTCTAGATTTTATAGAATGGTCATATGACCGTATCAAATGAAAATCAACATGACTTAGTTTCTCTAGTAAAATCTAAATTAGATATTGTTGATTTAATTTCAAAGTATGTAGATCTAAAAAGATCTTCAAGAACATTAAAAGGGCTTTGCCCGTTTTATCCTGAAAATACTCCTTCATTTGTTGTATATCCTGAAGAACAAACATTTAAATGCTACTGTGGATCTTGTGCTGGACTTTCAGGTGGTGATATTTTTACTTTTTTAATGAGATTAGAAAATATTGGATTTAAAGATGCATTATTTAAATGTGCTGAAATTTCGGGCGTCGATATAAACTTTCAAGAAAAAATTAAGCCTCAACCAAAAAAAGATATTTATCAAGCTTTGGAAGCCGCCTCCAATTACTTTAGAAATTCATTAGAAAGTAGGTACGGTTCAGATGGTATTAAATATTTAGAACAACGAGGAATAAAAAGGGAACAAATAGAGGAATTTGGTTTAGGTTTAAGTCTTGGTGGAATAAATACATTGGTGGATCATTTAAAAAAAGTGGGAGTCAAAGGTGTTGCTGCAGTTGAATCTGGATTGGTTCAAAAATGGCCTGACGGCACATGGCATGATTTTTTTATTGAAAGATTAACAATTGAAATAAAAGATGAAAACAATACTTTAGTTGGCTTTGGTGCTAGATCATTAGATAATAAATTACCAAAATATATTAACACCCCTCAAACATCTCTTTTTAATAAATCTAATATCCTTTTTGGATTAAATAATGCCAAAAACTACATAGAAAATGAGTGCATTATAGTCGAGGGTTATATGGATGTTTTCGCTGCACATTCAGAAGATTTCAGAAATGTTGTTGCATGTATGGGGACATCTGTAACTAAAGAACAATTAGAACTCATTTCTAAATATGCCAATAAAGTAATATTATGCCTTGACTCAGATATCGCTGGTAGAAGAGCATCTGTGAATAACTTAATAAAATTGATAAATTCCGACATTAACTTAACAAATATTAATTTAGAAATTCAAATAGCATCAATTACTGAAGGTAAAGACCCTGATGAATTAATAAGAAATAATCCTGCTGATTGGAAAAAAGTAATTGAAAGTTCAATCCCACTTCACAGCCATCTTATAAATAACTTAGAGCTTGTCTTTGACTTAAATGATCCAATTCAAAAGAATCAGGCAGCAAATTCGGTTTACAAAATAGTTTTTGAAAATCAGAATAATCATATTCAAGATCAGATATTAAACTTACTTTCGAAAAAACTTAATGTGTTAAGAGAAAATTTGCCAAAACCAGAAAATAAAAATAAAAATTTGAAGATTCCGGATCACAAGGGTAAACAAATAACAAATGAAAATTTGGTTGAAAGACATGTTTTAGCTCTAGTTGTACAAAATGAACAACTTAAAAATTACATTAAAGAGCACCCAAAAGAGATTTTTTCAGAAATTAAATTCAGAGAACTTTTTTCTAAACTTAAAGATGAAGAAGTTTCAAATTTACAAGATGATGAATTGTTAAAAGAGTCTATTTTCGAACTAAAAGATATACCTTTACCTAAAAGTTTTGAAAAAGATTTGATTAGTGAACTAAATAATTGTATAAACAGATTATACGATCTTCATTTTAAGAGGCAAAAACGAGAGCAAGAAAAGATCTTTTATGATTCTAATGTCGATTTTAATGATGAAACATTTAAGTCAGTAATTACTGATAGCTTAAAAACAAACAAATTAATAAAGAGATTGCAATCAGAACAAAATAAATGACCCAAGAAGAATCAAATTCAATATCAGTTTCATTTTCCTCAGATACAGATGATGAATCAAGTAATCAAGATGCATCAAGAGTTTTAAGAAAACTATTACCTGGTGCGACTGCAGAATTTGCTGATTCATGGGGAGAGCCTAGCAATGATCAGGTCAATGAAATTGCTGAGGACCCAACTTGGGAAGCAAATATATCAGAAGCAGATATAACTGATGACCCTGTAAGAATGTATTTAAGAGAAATTGGAAAGGTTAATTTATTAGATGCACAGGGCGAGAAGGATTTAGCAAAACAGGTGGAAAATGGAAAAATAATCAAAAACTTTCTAAGGGAAAATGCAGATCAGGATAATCCAAACGTACATATGTTGAAAACATTTACAAAGGATATTGCAACAAATTTAGACTTAATAAAAGAATTAAAAAAGCATTCCAAGTTAGAAGATTATGAACTGACCCCTCACTCTTTGCTTACTGGACAGTCTGAAGAAATTTTAAATGGTGCAACTAAGTCTGAAGAAGAAGAACATGTAATTAATGCAATTTCAGATGCTTTAAATATGGATCCAGAAGATATCCACTTAAACATTAGCAATTTATCAGCTGGAATACAGATATTTCCAAATTGGCTATTTGAGCACTTATTTGATGATAAAGATGATTTAAAGTCATTCAAAAAGAAAGTTAATAAAAAAAATGTCAGTTTGGGTAACTTCAAAGATGATGAATTAGAAAATTTATTAAAAAATCATGTTAATAAACTTGAGTCTGGCGCAAAACAATGCAGTGAGCATCTTGTTCAAGCTAATTTGAGACTTGTTGTTAGCGTAGCAAAAAAATACATTGGAAGAGGAATGTCTCTTCTTGATTTGATTCAAGAAGGCAATATAGGATTAATAAGAGCTGTTGAAAAATTTGAATTTAGAAAAGGTTACAAATTTAGTACTTATGCAACCTGGTGGATTAGGCAGGCAATAACTCGAGCAATAGCTGATCAAGCAAGGACTATTAGAATACCTGTTCATATGGTTGAAACAATAAATAAGTTGTTGAGAGTAAGCAGGAAACTAGTACAGGAATATGGAAGAGAACCAACAACAAAGGAAATTGGTGATGAAATGGAATTGTCACCAGCAAAAGTAAGAGAAATTCTTAAAATATCTCAAGAACCAGTTTCATTAGAAACCCCTATTGGAGAAGAAGACGACTCACATCTAGCTGATTTCATAAAAGATGAAAAATCTTTATCTCCAGTTGAAGCAGCCTCAAATAATCTACTTAAATCTCATGTTGGATTAGTTTTAGAATCATTAAATCACAGAGAACAAAGAGTTTTGCAATTAAGGTTTGGACTTGAAGATGGTAGAAGTAGGACTCTTGAAGAAGTTGGTCGTGAATTTGGAGTTACAAGAGAGAGAATTAGACAAATCGAAGCTAAAGCCTTAAGAAAATTAAGACATCCTACAAGATCAAAAAAACTTAGAGATTTTATGGATCCAAGTTATTAAGTAATAATTATTAACATCTATTTAATAATTATAAAAAATAATATAAAATGCAATCATGCTTACTGAAATTAGAGATATTGTTATAATTTTTGGAATATCTACATCATTTTTACTTTTACTTATATCCACAATATTAATTGTAAGTACATTTTTAAAAATAAGAAAATTAACAATTTTCATCGAGAATTCACTTGAAGAAATATCAGATATTAGAAAAAAAGTTACAAGTACGATTCCAAAACCCGTATCAAGTATCTTAGACGGTGCTATTACTATAAAAACAGTAATGGACAAAGTATTTAATAAAAATAGAAAAGAAGATAAAGAAAAGGAGAAAAAAAATGGCAAATGATAATGACACTAATTTTTCTAGTGGATTCATAATTGGAAGTATTTTGGGATTAATTGGGGGATTGGTTTTTGCACCTAGGCCTGGAGAAGAAACAAGGGCTATACTAACTGAGGCTGGTAATGAATGGAGAGATAAAGCTAAAGACCTTACTGAATTTGCAAAAGAAAGAATAATTGAGGCAACTAATGAAGGAAAAAGAGTCGCAGATACATTAAGAGAAGAATTTGAGGATAAGTCTGAAAGTTAATTAAATTTAGGGTATGAACCTAGGAACTTTAATGAAGAAACTTCTTCTATCTCTTTCAAGCACTCTTTAATTTCATTGTCCCCAAAATGACCTTCTATATCTATAAAAAAGTAATAATTCCCTAACTTTTCTTTTGTAGGCCTTGATTCTATCTTAGTCATATTTATATTTTTTTTTGCCATTGGTTCTAATGCCTTAAATAAAGAACCAGGAGAATCTTCATTAAATGATATGACAATTGAAGTTTTATCAGAAATTGTTTTTTCATTTATGTTTTTATTACTTATTACAACAAATCTAGTTACGTTGTTTTTTACAGATTGAATATTCTCACCTACAACTAATATGCCCTCTTGATCTTTCATCCAAGGAGGGCCAATAAATACACCCTTTTCTTTCGAATTGATTAAATCATTATATGAATCAGCTGTACTGTTTGAGGCTTTATGTTTAGCATTCTTAAAATTATCCACTAAATAGTCATAACATTGTGCTAAGGCTTGGGGGTGACTGTATACTACTTCTACATTATCAAAATGCATTTTATCTAGGCTATATACTGAGTGATTAATTTCAATATTAAGTTCAGCAATAATATTAAAATTATTTTTAGATGCTAAAAAATCTAAAACCTCAACTATTGAGCCATTTATGCTATTCTCAAGTGGGACTATAACTTGGTCGGTGTCAGTGGACTTCAATGAATTTAAAACTTCATTAATTGTTTTAAATGGAATTTTTAAATTTTCATCATCGTAGAGTTTTGCTGCGTGAGAACTGTAAGTACCTTCTGGTCCCAAATAACCAATTTTAAGCATTTTTATTTCCTTGAAAAAATCTTATCATCGTTTCTTCATTTCTATTTGATGTAATAATGAAAATGTTATCACCTTCTTCAATATCAATATTTTCTGTAGATTGATAAGGATTTCCTTTAGAATCGATTTTCCCAAAAACAATCGCTCTAAATGGAAGGTTTAACTTAGCAAGATCCATTCCAATTGCATTTGAATCTTTTGGTATCTTTATGGACCATAATGAAGTTCCTTTATTCCTTATATCAAGAAGACTAATCGGTAAAGTAATACCAGAAGAATTAATAATTAATTCTAATATTGACCTTCCTTGAAAAAATAATTCAGTTATTCCATATGCATTAAATAAAGGAAGGTTTTCTTTGCTATTTACAACAGAAACAACATTATTTAAGTTGTATTTATATTTAGCTATTTCGCAGGAGATTAAGTTAATAGAATCACTAGGCGTCATAGCTATAAAAATTGTTTCAGAATTTATTCGATTTATTCCAACAAACTCTAGAAATTCTGTTGAACTTGAATTTCCAAAAAAAGCAATTGTGTTAGCAAATTTATCATTTAAATTTCTAACTTTATTAATATCTGAATCAATAAAAACAATATCTTCAAAGCCATACTCCAAAAGTTCTTTATACATGGTAATTGACTCGTTATCTATTCCATTAATTATCATGTTTCTATTCATATTAATTACCCAATTTATTTAACAACTTTGTAATTTTTAAGTTATGAGAATCAAAAATGATAAACCCTAATGATTCAAAAATTTCTGCTAAAACTAAATCTTCCAGAATCACAAAAATTGTTGAATTTGCATTAATTTTAGATTTTTGAGCAATAAATAAACTTTCCGTATCATTTTCAGAATGCACAATAATGATGTCAGATTTATTTAAACCTGCATCAACCAAGGTATCAATTTTCTTTATATCACCTGAATAATATTTTATTTTATTTGTTTTTGATAAACCCCAATTTAAATAATTATTAGTAGTTGTGTCTAAAAAATTTATTGCTTCAACTTTATCTATTATTTCTTCAGAGATTTTTCTTAAAGTAATTTTTGAGCCTATTATTAAAATATTCATCTATTAATTATCCTGCCAAAGTAAAATTGAACTTTTAAAATTCATAACTAAATTATTTATACCTTTAACACCTCTAAAAGGGATGCTTTCAATTGAATTATCTAAATTATCTGAATCTAAAATCTCAGAAAAATTTTCAAAAACAGATTTTGGCAGGATGATTAGGTCAGAATTCGCTTCCTGTGAGAGTTCAATTGTTCCATAAAAATAATCTCTAACCTTATAAATCAAGCCATTCATTCTAGAATAAGGCACTTTAATTTGGTTAAGATTTGACTCAAAACTTTTCAATAAATGTTCAGATTGTGCAAATTTATCTTGAAGCTCTTTTTCTTCGCTATCTATTGGGTATTTATATGGGATTTGGACAATAGAACTGAATGTTATATTTGCCCCTTTTGATTTAATTAATGAAGAAAATTCAGATATCAGCCTAGAATTTTTCTCAGTTTTATTTTCTAATATTATTAATATGTTTTCCATGTCAATCTTTACTTATGTTTGTAGGCCTTACTACATCTGAAATCTTTTCGTCTGGTCCAGCAATTATTAAAGTATCATTTGAAACTAGATTTTGATTTTCATCTGGATTTATTATTATATCCTCACCTCTTTGTATGGCTATTAGAGTTACTCCATACCTATCCCTTAAGTTACCAAATCCACTATTCTTTAAGCTTTGATTAATAAGTCTAGGGGGGACTTTTATTTTACTAATTCCATATGTAGAAGTGAGCTCCATATATTGCTCTATTCCTGGTAAAAATAAATCATGAGCGAGCTTTGTTCCCATGTCAGTTTCAGGATATACAACTTTATCAACCTTTATTCTATCTAAAGTTTGACCCTGAAGCTTGGATACCGATCTTGCAACAACATTAGTAATTTCTAAGGATTTAAGTAAAACACTTACCATAATACTTGCTTCAGTATTAGAACCGATTGCTACAACAGCATATTCAAATTTTTCAATGCCTAATTCTCTCAATGCATCTTCATCGGTAGCATCTGCAGCAACTGCATAAGTTACTTGGCCAGCTAATTCTTGAACTTTGTTTGAGTCTTTATCTATTGCTAAAACATCATGGCCCATTTGATAAAGTGTTGTTGCTACAGTAGTGCCAAATCTTCCTAAACCAATAACTACAACTTGTGTTGTTTTCAAAATTTACTCCTTTTAACCTATTCTAACCTTCTCTTCAAAAAATCTGTACTCTATCTGTTTTTTTGACCCTGAAATCAATAAAGCAAGAGTCATAGGACCAAGCCTTCCAATAAACATACTAAATATAAATATTATTTTTGAAAATTCACTGATTGCTGATGATGTCCCGGTTGACATGCCATTGGTTGCAAAAGCTGAAAATATTTCAAATGTTAAGTGAGCTTGATTATATTGATCTTCAATTATCATTACTATAAATATTATAAATAAAACAATAAATAAACTTAGAACTAAAATAACTAATGACCTTACTCCAAGGCTATAAGGAATCTCCCTGCCGGAAAATGATATATTTTCTTTTCCTTTCAAATGACTAAAAATCATCATTATAGAAAGTATAAAAGTGGTAATTTTAATTCCACCAGCTGTGGATGCAGGACCACCACCAATAAACATCAAAACACCACATATGATATTTGTATAATCATTTGTTAGCGACATATCAAAGGAATTAAAACCAGCTGTCCTTGTAGACATTGATGTAAAAAAGCTATTAATCATTTTTTCACTTAAAGAAAATTGACCTATTGTTTGAAAGTTGGAATATTCAAAAATAAAAATTGAAACTGTTCCAATAATAGTTAGCACCAATGATCCAATTAAAATCATCTTTGTCTCTAAGCTAAGAAGCACTCTGAATCTTCGAAATCCTCTTTGGCCAAGAATTTTTCTATGATGCAATAAATCGTTTACAACAAAGTAACCTATTCCACCAAAGAAAAATAAGAGGGAAGTCAAAATTAAAATTATATTGTTTAAGTAGCCTTGTGAAAAAATATCTAAATTCGAATTTTCCTGAAATATAGTAAACCCAGCATTATTAAAAGATGAAATAGAATGGAAAATAGATAACCATAAATTATCTCTAAAATTATTGTCGAAATTAATATTAAATAAAAATAAGAAAATTAAGGTTCCAAAGATTTGAAATATCAGGGATGAGATAACAACTTTCAAAACAAGCCCACTAATTGAATCTAATTTTTCTTCACCTAAACCTTGGCCTACCTGCACTCTTCTTGTGAGCCCTAATGATTGTCCAGCAGCTATCAAAAAAAATGCAGCACCTGTCATGAACCCAATTCCTCCTAATACAATTAAAAAAGCAATTATGATTTGACCATAAAATGTCCAACTTGAATGTGTGTCAATAACTGTGAGACCTGTAACAGTGGTTGCTGAAGTTGAAGTAAAAAGAGCATCAATAAATGAAATACTGTCTACATTAGAAAACGGAAGGTATAGAAGAAAAGCTCCAATAAGAATAATAGCTAAAAACCCATAAACTACTATTAGAGGAGAAGATGCACCTCTTTTAGAAGTTTTTCTAGTTTCACTCCTAATATATTGCGGTTTGAGATTTTTATCTCTTGGTCTTATTGATGAAGATTTAATTGCCATAAATGCAATTATATTGTTTTCCAGATCAAAAATGGAATTTGAATATGATAATATGTACTAGTGAAAACTTATTTTTATTTAATAACATTAATTTCATTACTTTTATTATCTTGTAATGAAATTCAAGAAGAAAAGATACTTGATGAACCTGTATCTGTCATTTCAGATGGATATTTACCCAGCTTAAACAAAACAATTGAGGTTGTCTCTCCCTCGGTTGTGGCTATAAATACTTCTACAGTTGCGCTTGATAGATTCTTTATTCCTAGAGTTAGAAGTGCGGATGGAAGTGGCGTAATTATTTCAAATGATGGATACATTATTACTAATGATCATGTTATTTCAGATGCGAGAGAAATTAGTGTTTTCTTAAATGACGGACAAAGCTTCGTTGCTGAAGTCATTGGAAGGGTGCCCTTTAGTGACATTGCGCTTTTAAAAATTAATACAGATTTCGATTTAGTACCTATATCAACTTCAAAATCACAAGATTTAAAGGTTGGGGACTGGGTCATTGCAATTGGTAATGCATTCGGCTTAGTTGGGACCCCAACTGTTACGGCGGGCATAGTAAGTGCCAAAGAAAGAGTAATGATTACGGAAGATGATAGGACTCTAACAGACATGATTCAAACTGATGCAGCAATTAATGAAGGCAACTCAGGCGGGCCGTTAGTTAATTTAAAAGGGGAGCTTGTTGGAATCAATAGCACAATTATGAGAGGTGCTGAAGGAATTGGCTTTGCAATAAGTTCTGATTTAGTACAAAGATACATTGATGACTTATTAAATTTCGGTGAAGTTCAAATCCCAAAAGAAGGTATTGAAGCTAGAACCATTGACAGTAATTTATTATCAACATTGTGTGAATATGGATATAACGTTTGTGAACTGGATGAAAACTTAAAAGGCATTGTTGTTTTAGAGATAGAAACAGATAGCCCATCAGATAAATCAGGCGTAATGCCCGGAGATATAATTTTATCAATCAATGAAAAACCTGTTAGATCTAACGGAGAATATATTAGTTGGCTGTATAATTATAGGCCTGGAGAAAATATAACATTAAATATATTAAGAGATAATCAGGAAATTGAATTATCTATGGTATTAGAAAAATATTAATGGTTAAAAATTAATACTAATACTATATCCAGAAATTTTTTCAGAATCATTGTCTACACTGTTTCCAAGTTCAATTTTATTTGCTAGAACTTGAGTGCAGATATAAGAATAATTATCTTGAATTGCTTTAATGATAGCTTCATCAGCATTGATTTTAATATCTATATTGTCTGAAACATCCAGGTTTTTTTCTCTCCTTAAATTTTGTATTAATCTAATAACATCCCTAGAAATACCTTCTCCAATTAAACCTTCATCAAGATTTATATCAAGGCTAACAATTATATTTTCACCAACCACGATTTGTGATGAGTCATCATTAACAATTTTGGATTCTAACTCATATTCATCTTCTTCAAGATTAATATCTCCAACAACTATTTTTCCATTTAAATTTTTCCATTTACCTAATTTTGCTAATCTAATACACTCTTGCACCTTTGATCCAATTCTAGGACCTAATTTACTAGGAATAATTTTGAGTTCCTCATTACCTTCATCGTCAACCTTCTTTTTGATAATAATTTTTTTAACATTTACTTCTTCTTTAATTAATTCAATGTAATTTTTTAACCATTTATTTTTATCAATATTAATTACTAATTTATGCAATGGCTGCCTAACTCTAATCTTATTTTTCTTCCTAATAGAAAGGGATGTTGAAACAATTTTTCTGACAACATCCATATTCATAATTAGTTCTTTATCTTCAACTAACTCACCAACATCAGGCCAATCTTCGAGATGAACAGAATGACCGTTATTCAAATTCATGTAAAGCTTTTCACTAATTAAAGGTATCAATGGTGCAGAAAATCTTAACAATATATTCAAGACTGTATAAAGTGTATCGTACGCATCTCTGGCATTCTTATTAGTTGTTTTATCCCAAAATCTATTTCTAGACCTCCTAATATACCAATTATTTAATGTCTCTATAAATTCAGATATCAAGTTACATGCACCCGTAATATCATAATTAGATAAAGATTTTTTTACATCTTCAGAAGCTCTATGTGTCTTAGAAAGTATATATTTATCTATTGGCAAATCTGCATCATTTATAATACTTGGATTATAATTTTCTAAATTGCAATATAAAGTGAAAAAATATACAGAATTCCATAATGGCACAATAACCTGCCTAAGAGAAGAATCAATACCTGACCCATCTCTTTCCATAACTAAATTCTGACCTCTCAGAATTGGAGAAGATACTAAAAACCATCGCAATGCATCTGCTCCATACCTTGACCACACTTCATCAGGGGCTGGATAATTATTTAATCTCTTAGAGAGCTTTGAGCCATTTTCATCGACTACAACACCATGGCCTATGGCATTTAAAAATGGTGGCCTTTCAAATAATGCAGTTGATAATACCATCAATGTATAAAACCAGCCTCTAGTCTGAGCAATATATTCAACAATAAAGTCAGCAGGAAAATGAGACTCAAACCACTCTTTATTTTCAAAAGGATAGTGAACTTGAGCAAAAGGCATAGATCCAGATTCAAACCAACAATCAAAAACTTCTTCTACTCTCACCATTTTACTTTTTCCAGTAGGATCATCAGGGTTTGGTCTTATTAGTTCATCAATAAAAGGTCTATGCAGGTTTTTAGGCCTGACACCAAAGTCTTTTTCAATTTCATCCAAGCTCCCATAAACATCAACTCTTGGATATTTTGGATCAGTACTTTTCCATACAGGTATTGGAGTTCCCCAAAATCTATTTCTACTTATAGACCAATCTCTCGCACCTTCAAGCCAATTACCAAAAGAACCTTCTTTGATGTGCTCTGGTATCCAGTTTATTTTTTTATTGTTAATTACCATTTGGTCTTTAAATTTAGAAACTTCAACGTACCAAGAGTTTAAAGTTCTATAAATCAAAGGTTCATCAGTTCTCCAACTATGAGGATAATTATGTTTATAATTCTCATGCCTTATTAAAGCTCCAATTGAGCTTAATTTTTTTATAATTTTTTTATTAGAATCAAAAACTAATTCTCCTTCATAGTCTTTTACTTCAGATGTAAACCTACCTTTTAAGTCAACTGGACAAAGAGACCTAATTCCATTTTTCTCACATAGGATTTGATCATCTTCACCAAACCCTGGAGCCATATGAACAACTCCAGTACCTTCTTCAGTATTAACAAAGTCTCCAGAAAGAATTTTAAAAGCATTTTTTTCATCTTTGAAATAAGAAAAAATAGGCTCATAACTAAGTCCGATAATATCTGATCCTTTAATTCTATTTAGTATGGAAAAATCTTTTAATTCTTCTTCATACTTTTCGTAAGCAAACTCACCTATAATTATATTTTCGTTTTCATTACTTAAGACTAAATAATCAAGTTCTGTATTTACAGCTATTGCTAAATTCGATGGAAGTGTCCATGGGGTTGTAGTCCAAATTAATATCGATGTATCTAATTCATAATCTTTAAGTTTTACTTTGACTGTTACTGCAGGATCAGTTCTTTCTCTATAAGAATCATCTAGTCTTGTTTCAAAATTTGAAATTGGAGTTTCTGCTTTCCATGAATATGGCATAACCTTATCCTTTTCATATATCAATCCCTTTTTCCACAATTCTTTGAATGCCCAAATTACAGACTCCATATATGAAATGTCCATTGTTTTATAATCATTTTCAAAATCAACCCATCTGGCCTGCCTGTAAACAGACTTTTCCCATTCTTGGGTATATTTCATTACAGATTTTTGACAATGGTCATTAAAATTTTCAACACCAAACTTAATTATTTCTGCTCTACCTGATACACCTATTTCTTTTTCGGATTCCATTTCTGCAGGCAAACCATGACAATCCCATCCAAACCTTCTATCTACTTTTTGACCAAGCATTGTATGAAATCTTGGAATTATATCTTTTACAAATCCAGTTAATAAATGTCCGTAATGGGGTAATCCGTTTGCAAAAGGAGGGCCATCATAAAAAACATATTCAGAATTATTATTTTTCTCAATACTTTTTTGGAAAGTTCCATTTTTTTTCCAAAAATCTAATACTTCATTTTCAATATTCGAAAACGACGGTTTAGATTCCAAATCAGGGAATTTCTTTTTCATTTTATCCACCAGCAATTGAAGGTAAGAAATGTATTTCTGAAACTTTGTCTAATTTCTGAATTAAGCCCAATCTTGTTGTCCTGCCATCAATAACAGCAGATATTGTTGGCTTTAATTTCTCATCGTCAATTAATTCCTCTTTCAAACCAGGATATTTTTTATCTAAAAATTCTATCAAATTTCTTAGATTATTACCTTCTGCATCAATCTCAACAGGCAAATCAAATAATTTCCTAGTTTTATAGGGTAAAAAAACTTTAATCATAAAAGTATTTTACAAACTTTTTAATGTATTAAGAATCTTTGAGGCCTTAATTGGAGTGCTCAATATTCGAGTTCCAATAGCATCATTTACTGCATTTGAAATTGCAGGAACTGGAGGGCAAATTGGTGTTTCACCTACTCCTCTGACCCCAAAAGGATGATCTTCACTCGGAACTTCTACTAATACTGTTTCAATCATAGGCAAATCTAAAGCAATTGGCATCCTGTAATCTAGATAACTTGAGTTAAGCATTCTTCCATCTTCACTCATAAAATACTCTTCATTAAGGGCCCATCCAATTCCTTGAGTTGCTCCACCTTGAAGCTGACCTTCAACATAGGAAGGGTGAATTGCTTTGCCAACATCTTGTAATACTGTATATCTAATTACATCAGTCTTGCCTGTCTCAGGATCAATTTCTAAATCAACTATATGGGTACCAAAGCCCCCTGCAGCTTCTTCTAGATCAACAGACGCACTTGATACTACAGGCCCAAATGGATTTTGATCAGCAAATTCTCTTAATGTCATATTTAATTCTGAGTCAGTTCTAGAACTTAAAATACCATCCTTATATACAACTTCGTCTTCAGATATGTCCCAAATTTTTGCTGCTTTTGAAGTAATTTCATCAATGAGCGTATGAGCAGCTTTGTATGCAGCATACCCAGTTGCATACGTTGTTCTACTTCCTCCGGTAACATCAGTATGGCCAATGCTGTCAGTATCTACAACAGATGGTCTGACAGATTCAGCACTTATTCCGAGAACTTCAGCTGCCTGCATTGCAATTGATGCTCTTGACCCACCAATGTCAGTAGAGCCTTCGGTCAAAATAACTGTTCCATCCATATTTAATGAAAGATTTACAGCAGATTTTTCACCGATATTAAACCAATATCCACTAGCTATTCCTCTACCTCTAAGCTTTCCATTTACTGATTTTTTTTCTAACTTTGAATTCCAATGATCAGATTTTTTTGCAGCTTCAAGAACTTCTTTAAGTCCAATTTTTCTATATTTTGGACCCAATGCTGTTCTGGTGCCTTTTTCTGCAACATTTAGTAATCTAAAATCTATTAAATCCATATCAAGTTTTTTACAAATTTCATCTACAACCGTTTCAGTCGCAAATGCAACTTGAGGAGAGCCTGGTGCTCTATATGGAGCAGAACTAGGTTTATTAACTAAAACGTCATAGGCTTCAATATCCATTGAAGGAATGTCATAGCAAGAAAAAACACATTTTGCTGCTGCCTCGATAAAAGCTTCAGGATACCCTCCGGCCTCTAACCTAATATCAGCATAACCGGCAAGCATTTTGCCATTTTTATCAACTCCAATTTTTACAATTACTTTTCCTCCAGGAGCTGGCCCGCTTGCATCGAAAACATCAGTCCTAGACATAACTAATTGGACTGGTCTTCTAGATTTTTTTGAGAGAACTGCGGCAATAGGTTCAAGATAGACTGGTATTTTTCCTCCAAAACCTCCACCAATTTCCATAGGAGTAACTTTTACTCTTGAAACATCAAGGTTTAAAACTTTAGAAACACTGTCTCTATTTGAAAAAGAACCTTGGGTACTAGTCCATACTTTCACTCTATCATCTTCATCCCAAATTGCTGTTCCGCTATGAGGCTCAATGTAGCCCTGATGAACAGTTTGAAGTTCAACTTCCTTTTCAACAACAAGATCGCATTTTTTAAATGCATCATCTGCATTTCCAATTTTGTACCTGTTATAAGTAGCTATATTTGTGTTTTTAACCTTTTTACCAAGATGATCTCCAATAAAATCTTCATGTAAAATTGGTGCATCCTTATCCATTGCTTGATCTACATTTATCACTGGCTTTAAAACTTCATAATCAACAATGATTTTTTTAACTGCTTCTCTAGCAGTGTTTACATCATTTGCTGATACTGCGGCAACAACATGACCTTTATATAGGACTTTATCAAATGCCATTACATTTTCACTCAAATGTTTTTCAGACCCTGATTCTTCTGAGTTTCCTCTCTGTTTATCAGTAAGTCTAGGAAGGTCTTTTGCTGTCATTACAGCAAAAACACCATTCATATTTTCTGCTTTGGAAGTGTCTATATTTTTTATCTTTGCATGAGCGTGAGGGCTTCTTAAAACAGCACCAAAAATCATACCTGGTAATTTTATGTCAGCTCCATACTGAGCTCTCCCGGTAACTTTATCATAACCATCATGCCGTATAGGCCTTGTGCCAATTACTTTATAATCGCTTTTTTTTACTTTCGAAACCATTTTTAACCCCCCGATTAATCTGATGCTTTTTTAACTGCCTTTACTATTTTGTCATAACCTGTACATCTACATAGATTTCCAGCAAGCCAATGCCTAATTC
>JAYYQG010000012.1:0-36365 GCA_036128515.1 Chloroflexota bacterium | reverse complement strand
AAATATTCCATATATAGGTATCAAAAAAACCGAAAGTCCTCTTGCAATTGGATACACGAGTGAAAGTTCAAATTTAGAGTAAGCCTTTCCTAAAAAAATAAAATAAAAAAAATGAATAATAAAACTTAAAAATATAAATATTACTGCTTCAGGAGAAATGGTTGAAGTAAAAAGTTTAAAAATTGAATACGGCGTAAATATAACCCAAGCACATGTTGCAATATTTATTAGAAATTTAAATGGATCCTGTGATTTTTTTAACTGAACATTCCAAATAGAATGTATAAGAGCGGAAAATAATATAAGTAGAGTTATTCCTAATGTCATGTCTTACCAAAGTTCAAAGGATTCTTCGAAAAGCATCCTTAATTCTTTTTTACCTACATCTATTGGAGACAACTTTGTTACTCTATGCTGAGGAAGTGTGCCTTCTACAAGGTTATCAATATCTGACTCATTGTAGCCAAGACCTCTAAGACCATTTGGCATTTTAAGTTTTCTTATAAATTCGATAAGTTTATTTGAAATGAGGTTTCCAGCTTTTTCTGAAGATTTTTCTGAAATGTCCACCCCAAGAAGCTTGGCAGCCTCAAGGTGCCTTTCAGGGCTGGTTGTTGAAGTGAACCTGAAAACCGCAGGAGCGTTAATAATTACTGATAGTCCGTGCGGAACCAAAGGCTTTCCCTCTGGATATCCGTCAAGCGTAAACTCCTTTACGTTTCCCGAAACGGCATATGACATCCCGTGGGGAAGGTGAACACCCGCATTTCCAAAGCCGACCCCAGCTGCTGATGCGGCAAGCATCATCTTTTCTCTTGAAGCTTCGTTGTTGTTCAATGTTGATTCCACAATATTTTCAGCCACCATTTTAATGGTAGATGTGGCCCATATGTCACTTATGGGATTAGAGCCCTGATATGCAGGTCTTAATTTAGGGTCTTCGGAGTATTCTCTCTGGTTAAATGGTTTTGCGGTAAAGGATTCAATTCCATGTGACAACACGTCGAAGCCACTGCAGGCGGCAACCATTTTCGGCATAGTCTTGGTGTTTTCTGGATCAATTATTCCAACCGTTGGCCTTAGGTATCTGTCAGAAAGCCCGGTTTTTGCATGCATTTCCTCTAAATCAAAAATAGCTCCACCGGTGGTTTCACTTCCGGTTCCAGCTGTTGTCGGCACGCAGATCAATGGCTTTAAAGGCCCAGGAATAGGTATCCCTTTTCCAATAGGCGCGTTAACATAGTCAAGAAAATCTGCAGGATATGTCGAATAAAGATTGGCAGCCTTGGTTGTATCCATAACGGAACCTCCGCCTACTGCTATGAACCCATCGTAGTCACCATCTGATGCGAAAGAAGATGCATTCTTAAATGAAGTGTCTGTTGGTTCCGTCACCACGTCGCTGTAAACCGAAAAATAAACACCGTATTTACCAAGGGAATCTTTGACTACCTGGAAAAGACTAAGTTTTTCTATTTTTTTATCGGTTATTATCAGTGCCTTCCTAATACCAAATCTTTTTGCTTCATAGCCTACTTCTTCAGTACATCCATTACCGAATTTGATTCCAGAAGTGTCCATTGTGAATATGTTTTCTTTAGTCATTTTTACATCCTAAATGAATTAATTTTTTAAAACAATTTAATAATGATAAGTTTTAGATATGGATACAAAGGGCGAAAGAAGAGAGAAAAAAAGAAATTCTTTAAAAAAGAAGTCTTCGGACAACAGGAAGTCTATCAGTTTAATAATTGATCTTATTAAAAAAAGATCAAAAGCTCCAAAAAAAAATAAAAAATGATAGTAAAGTGTGGAGCGGAATACGAGAATTGAACTCGTCTCTCGACCTTGGCAAGGTCGCGTAATAGCCACTATACCAATCCCGCCTTAGAAATGGATTTTATACCAAAATAATTTTTTTACCAGTCTTTTGCATCTCTCCAGCTGTATTTTGGTTCCCAGACAAGAATTTCCTTTGCCTTGTCGACGTCCAAAAGAGTTCCGTATTCCTCTACTTCCTTTACGAAAGGAACATTCGGGAAAAGTTCATTTGTGGCATCCATAGTAGGAATGTCCAGAACGGTGTCCTTTCCATTTATAAAAAAGGCCTCGTGACCAGTCCAATCACCTTCAATGCTTAATCTGCATGCAGAAGCAGCATCCCTTCTGTCAGTCCATGCGAAAAATCCCGCAGCATTGTGACCTGATAGATCCATCTTTTTTTCGGAGTTAACGTAATTTTTTGCCATCTCTTCATCCCACAAGGCGTGAAATCTCATACTGGATATTTGTACCTTCCTTTTTCGAGAGAATGATTCGGCCATTTCCTCTCCCAGCCACTTTGTAAGACTGTATACGTCTTTGTTTCGAGTTGGATGTTTCTCGTCCACCGGAAAATATTCGGGCGCTATTGGAGGCTCACCCCAGAGCGTTGCAGGCCAACCGGCACCAAGTGCGTTGACTGAAGATGCAAGAACTATCTTTTCTATGCCCCTGTCTTCTGCTGCTTCAAGAATGTTAAATGTTGAAAGCATATTTACTCTAAAAACTTCTTGATTAGGGATTACTCCTGGATTTGGAATAGCCGCAAGATGAATTATCGCGTCACAATTTTCGGTTGCAAAAACAGTTTGCCCGTAGTCTGTGAAATCAATTCTTTTGAAATTAAGTTCTGGATTCCTGTCTTCAAGGTATCCGTTGATCATATCTGCATTTACTACACTGTGACCATTTTCCAAAAGCTCCTTAATTACGTATTTTCCAGCCCTTCCACTCCCACCGGTTACAAGTACTTTCATATATCCTCCAAAGAAATGTGGTGCCTCAGGGCGGGCTCGAACCGCCGACACATGGATTTTCAGTCCATTGCTCTACCAACTGAGCTACCGAGGCACACAATCATAAGATGTTATTTTAGCTTTTAAATCTTTTCAAGTGCTAAAATATTCTTGATAGGTAAAAAGTAAAAATATATAGTAAAAAATTATGAGTTCTATAATTGTTGTATCCAATAAAAAGAAGGCTGGAAAAACTTCTGTAGCTTCCGCTTTAAGTAATTACTTAAACTCAAATAATGTAAAATCCGTTATTTTAAATACACAAAATGGAAATAAGAAATCTAATTTTTCTGAGGAACTTGGATTAGATATTATAAATTCCTCTTTCACAGAAGATGGTGATGTAGGAAAGTTATCTGAAGAGATAATTAATAATGCAAAGGGCAATATTCTAATAAGTGAATCCAATTCTAATGACAGTAAAGTCAATGTAGAGATTTCAAAAAAAAGTAATTCAAAAATCTTATACGTTGCTTCTATCAATGAAGATATGGACTCAATTGCAAAATATTACGGAGAAAGTCTGGGAGGGATAGTTTTAAATAAGATACCGCGGCACCGATATGAAGAAATATTAAAAAAATATGATTCGTTACCTTTTTTAGGATATATTCCTGATAACAGGTATTTAGTATCAAATACTGTAGACCAATTTGCGAAACACCTAGATGGTGAATACGTATTTGATTGTGATGGAAAAGATAACTTAATTCTGAATGTGCTAATTGGTGGAATTGTATTGGATTGGAGCGTTCATTATTACAGCTCAAAGAAAAATGTTATTGCGTTGATTAGAGGCGATAGGCCTGACCTGCAATTAGGAGCAATGCAATCTGGTGGCAACGTAAAATCAATAGTTTTAACGAAGGGAATAAAGCCAATAGAATACGTTGTATATGAAGCAAAAAAACAAGAAATACCATTGATTTTAGTAAAGACTGATACTCATGAAACTGCCCAATTGATTTCTGAATTAGTCAGCAAATCAAATTTTGATCATGTATTAAAGCTTGAGAAAATGACTGATCTGCTTTTAACCAATTTTGACATAAATAACTTTAAAAAATCTTTTGATATTAGTACCCTTTAGCGTGTAAAACGTTTTCGTTTAATTGATATAAGTTAACAGGTAAATTATGAATGAAAAGCTTGATGTTCTATCAGAGGTTCAGTTAAAAGCAATTAACATTAAAGAGGGGCCAGCAATGATAATAGCCGGACCTGGGTCAGGTAAAACAAAGGTTATAGCTTCACGAATAGCAACTCTAATTAATAAGCATGATGTAGACCCATCTAACATATTGGCAATGACCTTTACCAATAAAGCTGCGGACGAAATGAGAGAAAGATGCGAAAGTTTAACCAAATGTGAGAATATCAATATTTTCACATTTCATAGCCTTTCTGCATTTCTTTTAAGAAGATACGGATTAAAAATTGGAATCGATCAAAATTTTACAATTTTTGATGATGGTGACCAATTGAGGGTAATTAAAAAAGTCTTCAAAGATGCCAATAAAGATCCAAAAAAATTACCATTTAAAGCATCCACGCTTTTAAATGAAATATCGAATTTTAAAAATAAAAATATTCGTTACCACGAAGTAATCAATCTGGAAGAAAATGATCATTCCGAATTGATTTCAGATTTTTACAAAAGATATGAAGTAGAGCTTAAGAATTCAAATGCATTGGATTTTGATGACTTGCTTGTGAGAACATCTGATCTTCTCAATAATTCAAGCGAAATAAGAGATATGCTTGAAGAAAGATATAAGTATTTATTGGTTGATGAGTTTCAAGATACCAATAAAATTCAGATGGATATTTCTATTAAGCTTTCTGAAAAAAACAAGAATATATTTGTTGTTGGTGATCCTGATCAGTCAATTTATTCTTGGAGAAATGCCGAGCCAAGAAACCTATTAGATTTTCAAAAATTTTTTCCTGGAGTAGAGATAATTAAATTAGACCAGAATTACAGGTCTACAAAGTCAATAATTTCTGTTGCAGATGAATTGATTTCTCACAATGATGAAAGATTTGAAAGAGAGCTTTGGACTGAAAATATTCAGGGGAATCAGGCAGTTCTTGTTACAGCCAAAAACCCAAAACTTGAAGCAGAATTTGTTACAAGAGAAATTAATTATCTTATTGGAAATGGTTATTCGCCGGAACAAATTGCTGTGATGTATAGAGTTAATTCTCAATCTCGAAGCATGGAAGATTTATTAAAGGAGTGGAATATATCATATAGGTTAATAGGAGCTGTAAGTTTTAGAGAAAGAAGGGAAATAAAAGATTTACTTTCCTACTTTTCAATATTAATAAATCCAAATGATGAAATCTCTTTATCAAGGATAATAAACACTCCCAGAAGAGCTATTAGTGACAAGACATTTGATCTTATAAGAAGTGCTTACGGCAAACAAGATAAGTATTCAGGTCTACTAAATTTTATTCTTTCCAAACCTTGGAATGAAAATATAAAACTTACGCCCAGAGCGGTAAAGGGGCTGGAAGAATTTACAAATATTATTTCTGATTTAATTGGAAAAATTAAAAAACTTAATCCTGAAATTATGATTCAAGAAATACTGGATAAATCAAAATATTTAAAATATTTGGAGGATGATCCTGATTTTGATAACAGGTTAAGAAATATTGAAGAACTTCGTATAAAAGCAAGAGAGATCGGTTTTGAAATTGAGGACCCTTATTTTAAAAATATGGAATTTGTTCAAAGGTTTTCATTAATAAATAACGATGAATCAATAAATAATTCTGATTCTGGAGCTGATAGTGAAAAAGTTACACTAATAACCCTTCACCAGGCCAAAGGACTTGAATATTCAGTAGTTTTTATAATAGGTTTTGAACAAGGCTTACTCCCGCACGCAAGGTCACTAGAAAATTTATCAGAAATGGAAGAGGAAAGAAGAATATGTTACGTCGGGATAACACGCGCTAAAGAAAGACTTTATTTATCTAATTGCAGCCAACGGTTTACGTGGAATAATTCAGGAAAAAATATGTTTTCTCAAACTCAATTACCATCTCAATTTCTTTCCGAAATTCCAGGAAATTTGTTTAAAACAGCCGAATATTCAAATTCTGGTGAAATAATATTTGTGGACAGAAAGTTCGATAAAAAAATATTGAATAAAAATAAAGGTAAGAAAATTTTAAATAACAACTTTAATATTTCTGATGTTGTTGTTCATAAAGTTTTTGGTGAAGGGGTTATTTTAAATATTTCAAAAGAAAATGAAGAAGAATTACTTATAAAATTTGAAGATTATGATAAGCCAAAACTTATACTTTCAGCTTTTGGCTCATTATCAAAACAAATTGAAACTAACGACCAGGAATTTGACTACCTTAACGGATTGAATGATTCAAATTCAGATGATGATTTCAGTGAATATTTTGATGATTAGACGTTTTCTTTAAGCTTTTTTATAGTTCATTTTAATAAAATTCATTCCATCTTTTCTTACTTCACCAATTTCACTAAAACCAGCCTTTTTAAATGATTTTCTTGCTCTTTCATTAGTAATTAATGTATGCAAATAAAGATTTTCAAGATTTGTTTCCTGGAAAATATAATTTTTGAGTGTAACCATTGCATCTGAGCCATAACCCTTTCCATGGAAATCTCTATCCCCTATAATTATTCCAACTTCAGCCTCTTTATCTACAGGATCGATGTCGTAGTACATGATATTGCCAATTAGAACACCATCCTTATTTTCGATTCCAAATTTTACTGACCAAGGAACAGGATATTTGATCTCATCTTTTAAATGGTCTCTAAATTCTCTCAGGGAAATATTTATAGGTACAGTCGCGTCTAATGCAGAAAGTTCTGGGTCTACTCTCCACTTATAATCAAGTTCGGCATCTTCAACTTTTTTACTTCGAAGATTAATTTTTTTACCTTCAATTAAAATTTTTTTTGATTTTTCAGCAGTCTTTGGCCAGTTCAATAGCTTTTTCCAATACATCCTTTTCTCCCTGATAGCTCAATTTGTTCAAAGCTGAATCCCATTTCTCCCAATATACTTTATCAAATTCATCATCATGGTTACTAATTTCTCCGTCTATTTTCTCCATCAGGAAGAAGGAAACTTTTTTATTGATAATTCCATTTGGGCTTTCAAATGTATAAAAGATATCTTTGATCTTATTTTTGATAATTGCATTAATTCCTGTTTCTTCTCTAACTTCACGAATTGCAGTGGCTGCTTCATATTCGCCCTCGTTAGGTTTGCCTTTTGGTAAAGCAATTAAGTTTTCTGAAAATCTTTCACAAATTAAAACTTCGGTTTGATTGTTGTTCTTTCTTACAACAACACCACCTGCAGACCATACATCTACGTTAATATAATTGTCTCCAGAGTATTCAAATTTTTTCTTCAACTATAATCTTCCCCGTCTTCCAAATTATCAACATACTTTGAAGGACATTTTATGGAAAGTGTGTTTGTTAAAAAAACACCATCTTGTTGCATTTTTCCTTGAATAATTATTTCAGCATTTTCATTAAAAAATATTTCACCGATTTCTCCTGAATAGGATACTGAAAGTTTCTTATTAGAAAATTCATCAGTTATTGAAAAGTAGGCCGTTAAGCCATCAGTAGACCTTCTAAATGTATTTGGAACTAATTTTCCTATGACACCCAGGTTTGCATTTGAATTCTCAGATTCATCAATCGCATCTTCAACACTTAAATAATTCGTTGTTGCAGAACTGAAACTTGAAATAATAAGGTAAATAACTGATATTGATATAGCTAAAAAAGCAATAATTATTTTAAATCTAGAGTTTATAAATTTTGGAGTATTTTGATTGGAAGATTTTTCTATGTTGTTATCCATTTTGAGCTGATTTTTTTATCCTTCCGTTAATTATTATCAGATAACCAAAAAATGCAATCCAGGCAACTGCGAAGCAAGCAAAAAGAAAATTCAAATTACTTGATACGTTTCTTTTTTCCATATCTACGATCTCTTTTGCAACTCCTTTTTCATGTAACACAGTAATTGGTGCAAATCTTTTTTGAAGATCTTTAAGTTTTGACGCTACTTCTTTTCCGTTGTCATTTTGGTTTCCAACCCATCTATCTCCTGCGATATTTTCCAAACCGAATTCAGTAGAATTATCACCAGATTTAATGTCTATATTCATAAAATCTCCATTATTCATCATCAAAAGTATTCCTTCAACATTACCATTATCATCAATTGAAATTGCATTAATTACTCCTGAAATTAAATCTTCATGATCATCAGCAAGCACAAAGGTGGGCTGTGAAACAAATATGAATAATAAAATTGAAAATACGTATTTAAGCATTCTTGCTCCTTAAAAGCTTATTGGTTTGATATTGTGTCCAAACTAATCCTACAAAGAGCAGGGTTACAGTAAGTACGCAAAAAAGGAGAGTTATTACCATTTCTCCATTTAAACTTGACTCTTCGGATGCAAGAGGGCCAACAACTGCTTTAGGGTGATTTTGTTCCCATATTTGAGCAGCATAATATATTATTGGGCTGTCAATTGCTCCAATTAGAGCAATTATTGCAGCAATTCTATTTCTAGCATTTCCTGGCGGAAAGTAATTTCTAAATAATAAATAGGCACAGTAAATAAAAAATAATACTAAGGCAGTAGTCAATTTTGCCTCTCCAGTCCACCATACCCCCCATACAGGTTTTGCCCATACAATCCCGGAAAAGAGCATTACTACAGCAGAAACTAGCCCAACCTCTGCAAGAGATTGAGATAAGTTGTCCCATTTGTCATTCTTTGTTAATAAAAATAAAAAGCTTGTAAAAGCAATTGCAATTATTGCAACCATTGAAGCCCATGCGAAAGGAACATGCAAATAAAGAATTCTTTGAACTTGTCCTTGATTAATTTCTGTTGGAGCCCATAAGAAAATCATCCAAATTGAAATAGTAAATACTATTCCTGTAGCAATTAAATAAATCTGTCTAACCATAAATTCCTTTACTAATCTTCTAATATTTTGCCAAACAAATATGACATCAATGTTAAAAAAATTATATCAAACGAAATGCCAACGCCAAGCCATATTTGAAAGTTACTATTTAATTCTGACCTAATTACATCGTTTGTTGTTGCAATTATAAACATTAATATTGGTGTAATTATAGGTATAAGTAGCATAGTAAGGAGAATTTCTTTGCTGGACGATTTTGAAGATATGACTCCAAAAAATGAACCAACAACAGAATAACCAATATTAAATACAATGCACCCGAGTATTAATTTTAATGAAAAAATATTTAAATTAAATAAAACAGATGAAATTAAAAAAATTATAATTTCAGAAATTGATAAAAATAGAAAAAAAACTATCGATTTTGAAAATAAAATTAGTTCGCTAGGTACTGGCATAACCATTAATGACTGCAATGTTTTATTCTGTTCCTCGTGATAGAAAAATTTAACCATTGCAATCGATCCAGCAAAAATAACTGATGACCATAATATTCCAGCTCCAAAATTTTGATTTATTAATGAATTGTTTTCTGTGGAAAGCGAAAATACAGTAATTATTAATAACCCAAATAGACATAATGTGACTAGTGTTTCTTTTGTTTGAAACTCAATTTTAATATCCTTTTTTATTAGAATAGATAAGACTCTTAACCAATTAAGCATTTTCAAAATCCTTTAAATTAATTAATTGATTTGAAACTTTTTCTAAAAATATCTCAGAGTGAGTGCTAAAAAAATTCGTTAACCCTCTTTTTCTTCGGTCATTAAATATTTTAGATACGATTTCCTTTCCTTTGTCATCGAGATTTGACTCTGGTTCATCAGCAAATAAAATATCAGGATCATTCAACAATGATTTTGCAAAACTTACCCTTTTTTTATTTCCATTTGATAATTTACTTACAGATATTTTTAAATAATCAGATAAATTTAAGAGGGTTGATAGCTCTTCAATTTTTGTATTTACATTTTTTATGCCCAAAATTTTTGAATAAAAATTAAGATTTTCAAGTACAGTCAACTGAGGATAAAGCATGTCTTCATGCAAAACTACACCCATTCTGCTTTTAATCAATAAGCCGTCTTCAGTTGAATCAAAGGACTTTCCCATCAATAAAACATTTCCTGAATCGGGTTTAAGTAATCCGCAACTAATTTTTAAAATTGTTGATTTTCCTGAACCATTTTTTCCTATTATTCCAACACTATCCCCATAATTAAAATCTAATGAGAAATTATTAATTACCAAGTTGTTTTGATATGACTTACTTATTTTACTAAGCATTAAAACTTTTTTTGCATTTACTTTCATCAAGTACAATAATAATTCATATATTTCATATTTGAAATTTTGTAAGGAGAAAATTTGAAATTCGGAAGGTTTGAAATTAACGGGAAAATTTTTCATGGAATTGTCGAAAATGACCATGTTTATGAATTAGATAATTCATTTTTGAGTAATTACAAAAAAACTGGAGTCAAATTAAACCTTGAGCAGGTAAAAATTTTGCCTCCTATAATTCCAAACAAAATGTTGGCATTAGCTAAGAACTACGGTTCGCACCTCCAAGGTGAAAGTCCACCAAAGCAACCCGAACCTTTTTTTAAAACAACATCATCTTTGATTGGGCACAAAGATATAATAAATTTACCTGATGATTCTGAAAGAATTGATGCTGAATCTGAACTTGTATTAGTAATTGGAAAGAAAGCAAAAAATGTGCAATCAAAAGATGCTTTTGAGTATATTTTTGGTTATACATGCGGAAATGATGTTAGCGCAAGAGACTGGCAAAAAGGAGACAAAAGTTGGTGGAGAGCAAAATCTTCTGACACATTTTCTCCCTTAGGTCCTTTTATTGTAAATGAAATTAATCCAGAAAACCTGGAAATTACTGGAGTTATTAATGGAGAAATTGTTCAAAAATGTAATACTTCAGAAATGATATGGAGCATACCAAAAACAATTGAATTTATTTCAAAATACGTAACACTTGAGATTGGTGATTGCATATTTACTGGAACATCTGGAACTGCTGGTCAAATAAAGTCAGGCGATGAGGTAATTGTTGAAATTGAGAATGTTGGGAAGCTTATCAATATTTGCAGTTAGCCTGATATCCTAATGTCCACTATCCAATAGGAGAGCATATACATTCCTGCAAGAGTAAGAAACAGCCCAAATATAATATATGAATTGCCTCTTATAAATTTATTAAACTTATCATAGCTGTTAACAGAAAATAATGTTGAAAATGTAAGCAAGGCTATTATTGAAAGCATTCCAAATGAATACAAAGTAAAGTTTAATAAAATCTCAAAAAAACTATTATTAAGGGTTTTAGTCACTAAAGAAATAAAAATTGGCAAAGCACATCCTACAGATACTAATCCGTAACTAATTCCAAACATAACATAAGGAAAGACACCAATATTTTTAGGGTTACCAATTTTGCTTCCGAGTGACATTAACGTTGAGTTAAATGTCTTTTTATTCAAAATTTCTCCAATACCAAAATAAATTATAAAAATTGACAGAAATATTGATAAGTATGGGATCAGATTACCTATAATTGATTTAGAAAAGAACACAATACCAGATATAAGAACAAAAAGAATCATGAAACCCATCCCAACAGATAAGATAACTTTTAATGAGCTATTAACTTTTTGGCTAAATTTATTTTTTCCATCTTCCCCATTTACATATAATGCTAAATATACAGGAAGCATTACAATTCCACATGGATTTACGGCTGCTAATGACCCAGCCACAAAAGAATATCCAAGATCAAAATAATCAAGTATTGATGAGAGCAAATTGGACGAATTACTGGAAACATTCAAAACTTGCTCTAAATAAGTTGCATTATTAGTTTCAATAATCAAACTTATTGCCACAATAAATATTGAAATAATTAAAAATATTAAGTTGTGCCTATTAATTAATTTGTACATATTTTAAATAATATCCTAAAAACTCTTAATTACTTAAAAAACTTATACTAATTTAGTTTAAGTGTGCTATACTCCACTTCGGAGTTTTATAAAGCAAAGAATAATTGGAAAATTTACTAAACGAAAATGAAATAAATTTAAGAACCCTATTTGAGGCAGGAGTTCACTTTGGTCACCCTACAAGAAAATGGAATCCAAAAATGGATAATTTTATTTTTACTAAAAAATCTAAGTCTCATGTTATTGATCTTGAAAAAACTTTAAATCAACTTGAGAAAGCTCGTAAATTGATTATTGAAGTTGTCTCTAATGGAGGTCAATGCATAATGGTTGGCACGAAATTACAGGCTTCTTCAACAATTCAAGAAGAAGCTGTAAGAAGTGAAAGTTTTTATGTAAATCAAAGATGGCTTGGAGGCATGTTAACTAATTTTCCAACAATGAAATCTAGGGTTGATACATTAAAAACTATAGAAACTACTGTTTCAACTGCTGACAGTAAAACTAATACTAAGAAAGAACTTCAAGTATTGGCCACTAAGGCTAAAAAACTAAAAAAATTCTTTGGCGGACTTGTAGGAATAGAAAAGCTTCCTGATTTAGTTTTTCTTGTTGATACTGAAATGGAAATTAATGCAGTAAATGAAGCAAAAAAACTTGGCATTCCAATTGTAGCAATTGTTGATACAAACAGTGACCCGAGTGGAATAGATGTCCCAATTCCTGGCAATGATGACGCTTTAAGATCTATACAATTAATTACAAGTTATATTTCAGACTCTATTATTATGGGTAGGGAAAAATATAATGAAAAAATTGAAGCCGAAGCATTAAAAAATAAGGAACAATTAAAGTCAGAAAAATAAATTCGGAGTTTTTTTATGGAAATAGATGTATCTAAAGTTAAAGAATTAAGAGAAAAGACTGGCGCTGGTGTAATGGCTGCCAAAAAAGCCCTTGAAGAATCAAGTGGAGATGTTGCTAAAGCAGAAGATATTTTAAAACAGCAAGGACTTTCAAACGCTTTAAAAAAGTCAGGTAGAGAAACATCGGAAGGTGTCATTCAGTCTTATATACATGCTGGAAATAAGATTGGTGCAATGGTTGAATTAAAATGTGAGACAGACTTTGTAGCTCGAACAGAAGAATTTATTAGTCTAGCTAAGGACTTAGCAATGCAAGTTGCGGCAATGAGCCCGGAATTTATTTATGCAGAAGATGAAGGTGCCGACAATAGTTCTCCAGAAGAAATATTGATTTCTCAATCGTTTATTAAAGACCCGTCTCTTACAATTGAAGACATGATCAAATCTATGATTTCAAAAGTTGGAGAAAATATTAAGGTATCAAAAATAATAAAATTCGATTTGTCATAAAATGTCCAAATCTCCAAGAACCGTACTTCTCAAATTAAGCGGAGAAGCACTTATTGGTTCAAAAAAATATGGAATTGATAAGAAAGTTCTTGATTATCTAGCATCAGAAATCAATGATGTTGTAAAAAAATTTCCTAACTTAAGGTTATCTCTTGTTGTTGGCGGTGGTAATATTTGGAGAGGTGCAGATTATGAAAAAGTTGGGATGGATAGGTCAGTTGCTGATCAAGCAGGAATGTTGGCAACAATGATAAATGGATTAGCAATTCAAGATTCTCTTGAAAAAACTGGAATACCAGTGAGAACAATGTCTGCATTATCAAATCCTTCTGTTTCAGAATTATTTATTCGCAGAAGAGCATTAAGGCACCTTGAAAAGGGAAGAGTTATTATTCTTGTTGGAGGAACAGGGAATCCTTACATGACCACCGACACAGCAGCTGCATTGAGAGCATTAGAAATCTCTGCTGATTTATTGATGATGTCTAAAAATGATGTAGACGGAGTTTACGATTCAGATCCAAAAATCAATCCAAAAGCAAAAAAAATCGATAATATTTCTCATCTTGATGCATTATCTAAGCAAATAAGGGCATTGGATAGCACTGCTTTATCCATGTGCATGGATAATAATGTCCCAATAAGTGTTTTTAATATTTTTGATAAAGGTTCATTGTCAGGTATCCTTGGTGGAAATAAAATTGGAACATTAATAACTAATGATGGTGAGGGAGCAATATGAATGATAGAGAATTTTTAGATGACCTTTCTTTAAAAATGTTGGCATCAGTCGAGCATCTATCATCCGAGTTGAGTTCAATGAGGACAAATAGGGCTCATGCAGGTCTTGTTTCTGGAATAAATATAGATTACTTTGGCTCAACTATGAAGTTATCTGAATTAGGTCAGATAAGCGTTTCTGATGGAACAATGATCTTGATTCAATTATGGGATAAAAGTGCAGTAGAAATGGTTTCTAAAGAAATTGAATCGTCTGATATTGGTATAAACCCAAGCATTGATGGAGACACAATAAGGTTAGTTGTACCTCCTTTAAATGAAGAAAGAAGATTAGAATTGGTTAAAATTGTTAAGAAGAAGTCAGAAGATGCAAAAATTTCTATAAGGAATGTCAGGAGAAGCGCAATGGATGAAGTTAAGGATTTAGAGAAAAAAGGTGAGTTGTCTCAAGATGAAAGCAGGAGAATGCAATCTGACATTCAGAAAAATACTGACGAAAGCATTGAGGAAATTTCTCAAATTGCTCAAAATAAAGAAAACGAGTTAATGGAAGTCTGAAAAATTTTGGAAAATTATTCCAGTGAAATTTTAAAAGATAAAATTTTAAAGATCTTTGATTCAAGCAATTTATCAATTCCAAACCATGTTGGCATTATTATGGACGGAAATAGAAGATGGGCAGCAGAAAATAGAAAGCCTGTTTTTTTTGGACACAAAGAAGGCACTAAAAATCTTGAAGCGCTAACAGATTTCTCAATAAAAATCGGCATCAAATATCTTACTATTTTTACATTTTCTACTGAAAATTGGGAAAGGCCAAAGCTAGAAGTAAATTATATTACTAAAACATTACTGAATGAATCTTTAAATGAAAATTTTGATAATTTGCATAAATTAGGTGTCAAAATAGTAATACGTGGCAGTATTGAAAAACTTGATAACTCGTTAAAGAGAAAGATCATAGATGCTCAAAAAAAGACATTGAATAATAAGTCAATTTCATTGGTCATTGCTTTTGATTATGGTGGCAGAAATGAAATAGTTAATACTGTTAAAGAAATAGTTAAAGACGATATTAAGTTTAGTGAAATAAATGAAGAATTATTTAATAAATATATAAATAAAGATGAAATTCCTGATCCAGATTTAATTATTAGGACAGGAGGAGAGTATAGGTTGAGTAATTTTTTAATATGGCAATCTGCATATAGCGAATTTTATACTTCAGAAGTATTATGGCCAGATTTTACAATGAGTGATTTTTTTGATGCATTAAAAAGTTACTCTATGAGAAGTAGAAGATTTGGTATAAATTAATGAATGATCGCATACGAACATCATTATTTATTTTTCCTCTACTTATATTAGCTTTAATATCAGAAATTTTTTTATTTTTATTTTTATTATCAATTTGTATATTGATTATTTATGAAACTAATTTGAATACCAAAAAATATGCAAGAATTTTTGCTTACCTCATGACTATATTTATTTATTTTTTATTAATATTGTTAAATTACGATGTGTTAATTTATACAGTTTATATATCATTATTAGCATTTGGAATTTCAATATTTTTTAACATTTCAGGTTTAAGAAAAAATAAAGAAAACTCAAACTTTACCAATCAGATTTCACTAGATAGAAAGGAAGTAGTAAATTTATTTTTTCTAAGAGAATTTTCTACTATTTATTATCTTTCAGGGGTATTGTGTATTTTTTTCATTTATCAGTCACCAAGTGAAATAAATTGGGTTTTACTGCCTCTTATAACTGTTTTTGCAATTGATTCTTTTTCATACTTTGTTGGATCAAGATTTGGAAAAAGAAAATTAAAATTGTTAGAAATTATAAGCCCTAACAAAACTTTAATTGGGTATATAACTGCATTTTTAACAGGTTTTTTTGTTTTCTATATTTCAAATTATTTCTTTTTTAATATTTTTTCACTATCAACTTCATTGGTAATTTCAATTGCTTTTCCTATTTGTGCAGTCTTTGGAGATTTATATTCTTCAGGAATCAAAAGGAATTTTGGTTTAAAAGATTATGGTAATATTCTTCCAGGGCATGGCGGAGTATTAGATAGATTGGATTCTGTAATCATTACAATGGTGTTAATGTCACTAGCAAAGGTTTTTATATTATGAAAAAAATATCAATTTTAGGCTCAACAGGATCTGTTGGCACACAATGCCTAAATATAATTTCAGAGTTCACAAATAAATTTGAAATTGTATCTTTGACTGCTGGAAAAAATGAAAAATTATTAGCTGATCAAATAAAAAAATTTAAGCCAAAATTTTATTTATCAGATGAAGAAATAAATCATCAAATTGGAAAAAGAGTAAATAGTTTTGATGAATTACTTCAAATCGATGATTCAGATTTAATTGTAATTGCACTATCTGGTATTTCTGGCTTTTATCCAGTGGTTAACTCTATTAAACAGGGCAGGAAAATTGCTCTTGCCAATAAAGAAAGTTTAGTTGCTTGTGGCGATCTGCTTATGGAAATAAGTAAAAAAAATAATTCAGAAATAATTCCTTTGGATAGTGAACATTCTGCAATTTGGCAGTGTATAAAAAATGAGAAAGAAAAATATGTTAAATCTATAGTTATCACTGCTTCAGGAGGCAGCCTAAGGGATGCTTCTATAAATGAATTATCTTCAGTAACTCCAAAAACTGTTTTAAATCATCCAACTTGGAAAATGGGAGATAAGATTACAGTCGATTCATCAACATTAATTAATAAAGTTTTTGAGGTTAAAGAAGCAGCAAATTTATTCGACATAGCACTTGAAGATATTGAAGTAATTTTTCACAATGAAAGTATTATTCATGGAATGGTAAATATGGTAGATGGAAATACATTGGCATTGTTGTCAAAACCAGACATGCGCATACCAATACTTTATTCACTTTTCTATCCTGAAAGGACTGAAAGTAAAAATATTGAAAAAATAGACTTTACAAAACTAGGTAAACTGTCATTTCGAAATCGCGATGAAAAAAAGTTAAATTTTTTCAATTTTGGTATTGATGTAATTAGAAATTCTAAATTAGGAGCTTCGTTCTTAGTTGGTTCTGACCAAGCAGTTGTTGAAAATTTTTTGGAAGAGAAGATAAATTACTTGGATATGCTTGATATAATGAAAAGTGTATATGAAAAGATTAAATTACCAGAAAAATATTCAATTGAAACATCTATTGAAACAATTAATAATTCTTACAAATTAACAAATAAACTGATTCATGACGGTAATTTATAGCATAATAAGTTTTATTTTAATACTACTACCCTTAGTTATTCTGCATGAGTTTGGGCATTATTTTTCAGCTAAATTCTTTAAAATAAAAGTACTTGAATTTGGTTTTGGTTTTCCTCCAAAACTATTCTCTATTTGGTCATCAAAAAAATTAATTTATTTTGAGAAAAGTATAGACAATTTAGAATCGCTTTTAAATACCAAGATATTTATATCAACAGAATTTAAAAATGGTAAAGAGTTTATTAAAGAAATTTACCTTGACAGGAAATCAAGCTTTGCATCAGAAAACGAAAGTTACGAGGTTAAAGTAAATCATGTTCATGACAATTATATCCAAGTGAAAGAAATGCAATGGTCTTTTAACCTTCTTCCGTTAGGTGGATTTGTTCGTCCTTTTGGTGAAGATGATTCTAGCCACCCAGACAGTTTCTATGTAAAAAATGCATTTCAAAGATTTGTGGTACTTGTTTCTGGAGTAGCAATAAACTTATTATTGCCTTTTGTCATCTTCTTTTTTACTTCACTATTAATATCTGAAGAAATTAAGTCAGATTTAATAATTGTTGATGTAAGCAAAGAGTCTCCTGCATTTAATTCAGGTTTAAAAGCAGGGGACAAAGTTGTTGGTATTAACAATGACAAAATTTATAATATGAACGATCTTCAACGAGTTTTAACTTCAAATTTAGGTAAAAGTATTGAAATTACAGTTGACAGAGGCGTGCCAAATCCATTTGCTAAATCATGGGAGCAAAATTTTGAATATAATCAAAATATATTAAATTTTATTGCAACACCAAGATGGAACCCTCCTGAGGGTGAAGGAGCATTAGGAATTTCAATATCTGTAGAAAAAAGTGAAATAATTCAAGTTGAGAATGGAATAATTAAATCGATAAACAATTCATATGAAAGTGTTGCTCAGCTAATATCACTTTCTATAAACAGTATCAAAGCTATTTTTAATAAAAGTACAAACCCTCAATTTTCAGGACCTGTAGCAGTAGGTCCTGTTGGAATAAGTCAAATTACTGGTTCCGTGGCATCATCAGATTTGACACTAAATAGCAAAATTAAAGTATATGCTGAGTTGATTTCAATTCTTAGTTTAAGTTTGGGAGTAATAAATTTATTACCTATTCCAGCATTAGACGGTGGAAGAATATTATTTGTACTAATTGAAATTTTGAGAGGAGGAAGAAAGGTGCCTCCAGATAAAGAAAGAATTGTTCATAGCTTAGGGTTCATGGTAATGATTTTCCTACTAATTTTGGTAACTTTTCAAGATATTTCAAGGATATTTAACAGTCCCAATATTGTAGGGTGATTAACTGTAGAATATAATTGTTATTGTGAAAATATCTAGAAGAAAAAGTAATTTGGTAAAAGTTGGCAATGTTAGCATTGGTAATGATTCTCCCATTGTTGTTCAATCTATGACTGATACAGACACTTCTGATGTTGTAAAAACAGTAAATCAGATAAAGGAGTTATGTGATGCAGGAAGTGAAATTGTAAGAATTACTGTCAACAATGATCAAGCTGCTAAATGTGTTGAAATTATAAAAAATAATCTAATTGATGACGGGTATGATGTCCCAATAGTAGGTGATTTTCATTTCATAGGCCATCGATTATTAACTAATAATAAGTCTTGTGCTGAAAAATTAGACAAATATAGAATTAACCCAGGGAATGTTGGGCGTGGAAATAAGAGAGATGAGAATTTTGAAATGTTTATTAAGGTTGCAGTTGAAAATAATAAACCTGTAAGAATTGGTGTAAATGCGGGTAGTTTAGATTCAGAATTATTAGAATCAAAGATGGAAGTAAATTCTAGAAGAAAGAATCCATTAAGTTCTGAATTAGTTGAAAATGAAGCTCTGATTGAAAGTGCTCTTATAAGTGCTGAAAAAGCAATTGATTTAGGTTTAGAAGAAGACAAGATAATTATTTCATGCAAAGTTTCGAGGGTAAATCAAATGATCTCTGTGTACAAAGAATTATCTGAAAAATGTAATTTCCCCCTTCACTTAGGACTTACAGAAGCTGGAATGGGGATGAAAGGTGTTTCTTATACATCTGTAGCATTAGGTAACCTTCTATACCAAGGAATAGGCGACACCATAAGATGTAGCTTGACTCCAGAGGTTAATGGTGACAGAACTAATGAAGTAAAATTATGCCAAGAAATCCTTCAATCAATTGGTGTTAGAAATTTCAATCCAACTGTAACATCCTGCCCAGGATGCGGTAGAACAACTTCAACTTTTTTTAGAGAATTAAGTGAAGAAATACAAGAATTTCTGAATTCTAAAAGGAAGTTATGGAATAAGAATTATCCAGGTTCAGCAAATTTAAAGGTTGCTGTAATGGGGTGTGTGGTTAATGGGCCAGGGGAATCAAAGAGCGCAGATATTGGTATTTCATTGCCTGGTTCAGGCGAGTCCCCAAAAGCACCAGTATTTGTTGATGGCAATAAAGTTGAAGTTCTTGAAGGAAACGAAATTGCGAAACAATTTATTAGAATGGTTGAGGGTTATGTTATTAATAAATGGGGCAAATAGCAGGGAGTAAATATTAAATTAAAAAATTACTTTTGGAATACTAAAAGAGATATTTCTGAAAAAACGGAAATGTTAAGTCACAAATTATTACTAAAAGCAGGATATATTTCACAATTAAGTGCTGGAATATTTAGCTTTACACCAATGGGTTGGAGAGTTGTTAATAATATAAAAAAGGTTATTAATGACGAAATGAATAATATAAATTGCTTGGAGGCAAATTTGCCAGTAATACAACCTTCAAACATTTGGGAACAAAGTGGAAGGATAGATTCATTTATTCCTCCATTAGCAAATTTTCTTGATAGAAGAGATAAGACCATGATAATTGCTCCTACCCATGAAGAGGCAGTTATTGAACTTGTTAAAAATAACTTGAAAAGTGTTAGAGATTTACCATTTTCAATATATCATATTCAAACAAAGTTCAGGGATGAAACAAGACCTAGGGGAGGATTATTAAGGGTAAGAGAATTTGAAATGAAAGATGCCTATAGTTTTCATGAGGATGAAGAATCACTTGATAGAGGATTTGAAGAATTTTCTGAAGCTTATTTTAATATATTTGAAAGATGTGGAATTAACGTTGTAAAAGTTGCCGCTGACAGTGGAGCTATTGGTGGAAAAGTGTCCTCTGAATTTATTTCTGTTTCTGACAGTGGAGAAGATACTATTTTAATTTGCGAAAGTTGCAATTACTCTGCCAATGAAGAGAAAGCTGAATTTGTTAGATCAAATAAAGATTTAAAAAGTTTTGAAATAAAAGAAGAAGTTGAAACTATTGGAATAAAATCAATAGAAAAATTAAGTAATTTTTTCAATTTAGATAAAGAATATTTCCTTAAAACAATGCTTTATATTTTTGATGAAAAACCTATATTTGTAACATTGTCCGGAGATTTAGATGTCAATGAAACTAAATTAAAGAATTATTTAGGTGGTGAACCAAAATTAGCTGATGAAAATGATATCAAAAATTTAAATTTATCTTCTGGCTATATATCTCCTTATGACAATGAAATAGATACATTATTAGATATTTCAGTAAATATTAATACTTCATATATTGCAGGTGCCAACAAAGAGAACTTTCATATAAAAGGTGTGATTCCTAAAAATGATTTTTCAAATATTATTAATATTATTGATGTCGCCAATGCAAAAATTGATGACAAATCCCCATATTGTAAAGAAGACTGTGTAGGTTTTAAGGAATTGAAAGGTATCGAAGTTGGTCATATTTTTAAGCTAGGTTCAGCTTATAGTTCAAAAATGGAACTAAATTTTCTTAATTCAGATGGAAAAATAAATGATATTGAAATGGGGTGTTATGGAATAGGTGTTGGCAGGTTACTTGCTGCAATTGTAGAGGCAAATTCAAATGAAGATGAATTAATTTTTAATAGAGAAGTTGCTCCATTTGAAATATATATTGCAGCTCTAAATACTGACAAAGAAGATGTTATTGAAAGTTCAGAAAAAATTTATAAAGAATTATGTGGGGCTAATTTTACTGTTTTATTTGACGATAGAAATGAATCTCCAGGTGTAAAATTTAATGATTTTGATTTATCTGGAATTCCATACAGAGTTGTTGTAAGTTCAAGGACAATTGCTAACAATCAAGTAGAAGTTAAGAATAAGTACTCTGGAAATACTGAACTTGTTAAGCAAGATGAATTACTAAATTTTTTAAAAATTATTTAAAAATAGAAATTTTCTTTAAATTATTCTTTCAATATTATAAAATCTACTTAAATAATTTGAATGTGAAGAAGAAGTGGGCTGAGCCCACTTTTTTTTGTTCGTTTTTATACTAAATTAGGTAGGTAGAATTGAAAAATGAATTAATGTTGGCTTTAACAGCTCTTGCTCATGACAGGAGCCTCCCGCAATCAGTTGTATTGTCAGCAATACAAGCTGCTTTAGAACACGCATATAAAAAAGATGCAAATGGCCAAGAAGTAAGAGTTGATTTAGACCCTGATACAGGAAATACAGTTGTAAGAACAATTAAAATAGTTGTAGAAACTGTTGAAGATGGTGATTTAGAAATTTCACTATCGCAAGCTCAAAATCATTTTCCAGACATTAAAATTGGTGAAGAAGTTACAACCGGGTATATAGAGCCTGATCCAGGTAGAATAACTGCACAAACTGCTAGACAACTAGTTTTGCAGAAATTAAGAGAGGCAGAGAGACAATTAGTAGCTAACGAATATTCTAATAAAATTGGTGAAATTATGTCAGGAACTATTTCAAGGATTGAAGGCAGAGATGTGATTGTTTCACTTGGTAGAGGTGAAGCTGTTATGCCGCCTCAAGAACAAGTAAACTCAGAAAAATATCGTGTTGGACAACAATTGAAATTTATTATTTTAAAGCTTGATCAAGAAAGAAGAGGTCACGAAATCGTTGTTTCTAGATCTAACGTTGATTTATTAAGAGAATTATTTGTTCTTGAGGTGCCAGAAATTAATAGTGGGATAATTGAGATAAAAAATATTGTCAGAGAGTCAGGCTCAAGGAGCAAGATTGCTGTTAATTCAATTCAAGATGGCATTGATGCAGTTGGGGCATGCGTCGGTTTAAGAGGACTAAGGATACAAAATGTTGTCAATGAATTGCTTGGTGAAAAGATTGATGTTATAGAATGGAGTGAAGATCCTGTTGAATTTATTATTAAATCTTTAAGCCCAAGTGAAGTTGAAAAAGTAATGTTGAATTCATCTGAAAATTCAGCTCAAGTAACAGTTCCTGAAAGCCAACTTTCATTGGCAATTGGAAAAGACGGTCAGAATGTTAGATTAGCAGCAAAGCTATGTGGTTGGAAAGTAGATATTTCATCTGAAAATAATACCTCTGAAGTTTCAGACAAAGAACCGAAAACAGAATTAGCTAAAGCTGGTATAGATTCTAACACCGAAGAACTTTTGAAAGTTGTAAGTGTAAATACAATTGAGCAAATAAAAAATATGTCTAAAGATGAATTATTAAATATTGGCGGAATGACAGAAAATAGATTGAAAGCATTGAGGGAAATTATACCTTCTTCAAAACCAGAAAAAATTGAAGAAATTTCAGAAATTAAAGAAGAAATAGTTGAGAAAATTGTTTCTGATAGTGAGGTTTTTTCAAGTGATGACCTCGTTGAAATAATGGAAAGTTCTAAAAATCAAGAAAGCGAAGATGATGAAAATGAAGATGACAAATCATCCGTCGGAGAAAAGGATATTTGGAATATAGACTCAATAGTAAAGAAAAAATCGGGTAATACAAAGAAAGGTGTTATCAGATTTGCAGAAGACATAGATGATTTGAAAAATTAGATGGTTGATCAGAATAATAATTTAATAGACGAGCAAGAAAAATTACTTAATTTGCCTGTACAGCTTACTGCAGGTGATTTATCTGACATTATGGAAATTCCACCTTCAGAAGTTATTAAAGAATTAATGCGTCATGGTGTAATGGCTAACATTAACGAAATTATTGAGTTTGAGGTTGCTGTTCTTGTTGCTCATGAATTTGGGTTTAAAGTTTTAAAGCCAAAAAGTGATTCTAAGAAAACGCTAAAGTCAGAGTTTGATTCTTCTAACTTAAACGATGACCAAATTACTTTGAGGTCACCCGTTATAACAATTTTGGGACATGTTGACCATGGGAAAACGTCTATATTAGATGCAATAAGAGGATCAAAAGTTGTTGATTCTGAGCACGGTGGAATTACTCAGAGTATTGGTGCTTATCAAATAACTCACAACAATGAAAAAATTACTTTTGTAGATACACCTGGTCATGAAGCATTTACTGCAATGCGAGCTAGAGGAGCTCAAATAACAGATATCGCTGTATTGGTTGTAGCAGCTGACGATGGAATTATGAGGCAAACTAAGGAAGCCATTGACCACATAAAGTCAGCAGGAACACCCATGATTGTTGCAATTAATAAATGTGACTTAGAAGGAGCTGATATTAATAAAGTAAAATCTCAATTGGTTGAAAACGATATTGTCCCTGAAGATTATGGTGGTGAGGTAATGTGTGTTGAAACATCTGCTATTACTTCAAAAGGCATTGATGATTTACTTGAGTCAATAATTCTTCTTGGACAAATATTAGAACTTAAAGTTCCAAAGAATTCTTCAGGAGAAGGTTATGTTTTAGAAGGTACTCTTGATAAAAGTAAAGGTTCATTAGGAACAATTTTGGTAAAAGAGGGCAATGTAAGCGTTGGTGACTATATTGTTGCTGGAGAAGTAAATGGAAAAATTAAAAATTTGACTGATGGGTTTAATAGATCAGTTAAAAATGTTACTCCAGGAGCACCAGCTCAGGTATTAGGGATGAATTCAGTTCCAAAAGCTGGAGATAATTTTAAAATATTTAAAACTGATAAAGAAGCAAAAAAGTACATAAAATCATTAAATATTAATAAAGAACAAAGAAAATCAGTAATTAGAAACAATGATGAAGATGATGAAAGTGTTTTTAGGATAATAATTAAATGTGGGACAGATGGTTCTGTCGATGCAGTAAAAAAGGTTTTGGAAACAATTGAAAATGAAGATGTAAACATTGAAATTACTCATTCTTCTTCTGGTTCTGTTAATGAAAATGATGTAATGCTAGCAACTGCTGCTAACGCTGTGGTTGTTGGTTTTCAGACTGTAATTGAGCAGGGGGCAATTAGGCAATCCAGGACTAATGATATTGCTATTAAAAATTACGATATTGTTTACGAGATGGTTGACGAATTAACAGAAATGGTTTTAAAAAATAGGAAATCACAAACTTCTGAAAACACACTTGGATTTGCAGAAGTGCTCGATACATTTGCTTTAGGAAAGACAAAGACAGTGGGCGGATTTAAAGTTGTTGAAGGACTAATTAAAAGGAATAGTCTTATTAAAGTTACTAGAAGTGAAAAAGTTATTTTTCAAGGATCAATTTCATCACTAAGGCATTTGAAAGAAAACGTTAGAGAAATAAAGTCTGGCATGGAAGGCGGATTAACTTTGGATGGTTTTAATGAATTTGAAGTTAATGACATCCTTGAATGCTTTGAAATAGTTACAACTTAATTCAGATGAGTATTCGATCAGATAAAGTTCGATTAACCTTGAGAAAAGCAGTTAGCGAGATTATTAGTTACGAGCACAATTTTAATGTTTTAGTTTCTGTTTCTGATATCGATATGAGTCCAGATCTGAGTAATGCAAAAATTTATATTTCGATTTTAGGAGATGATAATTCAAAATTTAATGTAATAACTGAGCTGAACAACAATATTCCAAATATAAAAAGTTATTTTCCAAAGTATTTGAAGTTAAGAAAAATCCCTTCAATCTATTTTTATCTTGATGAAACAATAGAAAATGCAGAAAAAATGCATAAAATTTTGGATAATTTAAAATAATTTTACTTTGTATCAAGGATTTTTAAATTTAAATAAACCTTCTGGAATAAGCTCAAACAAAGTACTTAACATATTAAAACCACATGTAAATGGATCAAAAATAGGTTTTATTGGGACATTAGACCCTTTAGCATCCGGAGTACTTCCAATTTGTATTGGCTTTGCTACAAGAATTAGTGAATTTGTATCTGAAGAAGTCAAAGAATACGAACTTGAAGGTATTTTAGGGATAAGTACAAACACATTTGATTCCGAAGGAGAAATTGTTTCAAAAAGTAACTTTGATCATGTTAAAAAAGAAGATTTAAATTCATTTTTAGAGGAATTAAAGGTTGAATATATACAAGAAGCACCAATTTATAGTGCATTAAAGGTAGATGGAAAAAAAATGTATGATCTCGCAAGGAAAGGAATTAAGGTAAATCCTAAGAAAAGAGAAGTAAAATTACATGATTTTGAAATAATTCATTTTGAAAAACCTAATTTTCGGATTAAAATTTTATGTAGTAAGGGATTTTATGTAAGAAGTCTTGTTAACGATATAGGAATAAAATTGGGCACACACGCTTATCTTTATTCTTTGGTCAGGACAAGGTCTTCTGGATTTGAAATAAATACCTCTTATGAAATTGATGAGATAAAATATCAAATTCAAAATGGGAATATTGATAAATTAATTACTCCTATTAGTGAATTATTGAAAAATACATTTGCTGTCAATTTGGATGAAATTAAATCAAAAAAAATTTTAAATGGAAATAAATTGGAAATTTTTATTAAAGAAATTAAAGATAACGACAAATTGCTTATTTATGACAATAAGTCTTCATTAATAGCAATTGGTGAGTATTTAAATGGTTATATTATTCCTTTGAAAGTTGTGCCTCATGATTAGTAAATCAATATTATTAATGTTTATCATTTTTTCTTTCGTCGCAGTCAATTGTGCTGCTGATGACAATGAAGTTATTTCTCTGGGAGAAGGGCCAATGATAAAAAATCATTTTGATCAAAATAAAATCAATGAATATGATTTAGATGAAATAATTGAGCATGGAGAGTTTTTATTCAAAGTTTCTTTTAATGAGTTAGATGGGTTAGGGAGGCCTGAGACATCAGGGACTACTAAAACAAGACCAAGAAGAGAGTCACCTCAAAATTTCAATAGAATTTCTGGTCCTGATGCAAATGCATGTGTAGCTTGCCACAATCTTCCTCGGATTGGAGGAGGAGGTGATAATTCAAATAATGTTTTTGGATTAGCATCAGATATTGATTTTGCAACTTTAGAAGGCTCGGTAGGTTCAGAAGATGATTCATCTAGTGTTTTAGATATTACAAATGAAAGAAACACGATAGGTGTATTTGGGTCAGGTCTTGTAGAACTTTTATCTAGGGAAATTACAATCGATTTACTAAATATTGTTGAAAAATCAAAAAAACTAGCTGCTGAAGAAAATAGAATTATTAAGGCAGATTTGGATTCTAAAGGTATTAATTATGGTTATATTGAAGTCCACCCAAATGGGTTCGTTGATAGGTCAAATGTAGATGGAATAGATAGTGATTTAGTTTTAAGGCCCTTTATTCAAAAAGGTGTTATTGGAACTTTAAGAGATTTTTCAAATATTTCAATGAATCATCATCATGGCATGCAATCTGAAGAATTGGCTGGTTTTAATTCCGACCTTGATAGGGATGGAATTGTAAATGAGCTTACCGAAGGAGATATCACTGCAGTTACGATTTTTCAGGCTACCTTAGATTTTCCTGATAATGTTTTTTCAGAAAATGATGAAATTAAATCTGCGCAATTGAAAGGTAAAGAAGTTTTCAACAATATTGGTTGCGCAAGTTGCCATATGCCAACATTGCCTTTAAAAAGCTTGATGTTTGTTGAGCCGGGACCATTAAATACAGAAATAAGTACAACTTTGGCTGAATCGAAAAAAACTTTAGTTGTCAACTTAGAAGATTATGTAAGTAAATTAGAAAAAGATGATGATGGGAATTATTTAGTACCAATATGGAGTGATTTAAAAAGGCACGATATGGGTCCAAAATTAGATAATGAGAGACCTCTTCAAAAAGGTGTTCCCACTAACTACTGGCTTACAAAAAAATTATGGGGATTTTATTCTGAACCACCTTTTCTTCATCATGGAAGAGCCAATCTTTTGAATGATGTTATTGAAATGCATCAGGGAGATGCTAAAATTTCTTCTGATGCTTATTTTGATTTGAATTCTGATGAGCAACAATATTTAATAGAATTTCTTAAATCATTTAAATAAAGAGGGTAATAGATGCACGATTCACCATTGCATTTGGTAGCAGAATCAATAATAGTTTTAGCGGTTATTCTAATAAGTGCTAAATTATTAGGAGAATTATTTTTTAGATTTCTTAAATTACCAAGGGTTATTGGCGAACTTAGTGCTGGAATAATAATAGGACCTTATGCTCTGGGTGGTTTAGTTTTGGGTGGATTTGGACCATTTATTCACTTGGATGATCATTCTTCAATACCTGTATCTCAATCGTTATATTTTTTAGCAAATGTTGGTGCAGTAATTTTATTGTTTGAAGCTGGATTAGAAACAAATAAACAAAGGTTTTTTAATAACATTGGGTCAGCAACCTTTGTGGCTGTTGGAGGAGTTGTATTGCCGTTCTTACTTGGTTTATTTGGAACAATAATGTTTGGATTTGCATCTTTTGATTCTTTAAAAGAGTTGATTCCAGGTCTTTTTGTTGGTGCAATGATGACAGCAACTTCGGTAGGTATCACCGCAAGAGTTTTAGGTGATTTAGGTGAATTAAATTCTAGAGAAGGGGTCACGATATTAGGTGGGGCAGTAGTTGATGATGTGCTTGGGATATTGATTCTGGCTATAATTGTGGGAATGAATGCAACCGGAGCAGTTTCTGCTTCAAGTATTATCATAATAGCTGTTAAAGCAATTTCATTTTGGCTGGTTTTAACTCTCGTAGGAAGTTGGGCTTCGCCTTGGATATCTTCATTTATTATGGCCCTAGGCACCAAAAAAGGTTTCTATAAAGAGCCAAGTATACATTTGTGTGTAGCATTAGGATTAGCTTTTTTGGTTTCTGGGATAGCTGAAATGTATTTTGGTTTAGCTATGATTATTGGTGCATATTCTCTTGGATTAGCTTTATCAGGCACAACTCTTTTTGAGGAAGTTGAAGAACCTATTAGAAAAATAAATGGATTTGTTGTACCAGTATTCTTTACTGTTGTCGGAATGCAAGTTAATTTACAATCTATTTTTGGATCAGATCAATTAACTAATACACTTCTTTTTGCCTTAGTTTTGACTATTTTTGGAATTATAAGCAAATTAATTGGTTCTGGTGTGCCTGCATTACTTGTTGGATTTAATAAAAAAAGCTCGTGGGTAATTGGTGTGGGCATGATGCCAAGAGGTGAAGTTGCTTTAATAATTGGAGGAATTGGTTTAGCTACTGGTGTTATTGATGCGACAATATTTGGAGTGACAATTGTAATGACTATAGTTACAACAATTCTGGCACCAATCTTATTAAATCAAGCATATAAAGATAAAGAAAAGTAATAATAAGAAGGGGATTCATGGGGTTACTTGATGGAAAAAAAGTTCTTGTAACAGGCGCAAGAAAAGGAATAGGGAGAGGTATAGCATTTGCTGTTGCAAATGAAGGTGCAGATGTTGGTATAAATGATTATATTGATGATGAAGAGACTCAAAAAACAGTTAATATGATTGAGTCCCTTGGCAAGTCTGCTACCAAGCATATTGGCGATGTTAGTAAGAAAAAAAATATCGACGCAATTATTGATGAATTTTTAGATAAGCATGGCAATATTGATGTACTTGTTAATAATGCAATTATGCAACCACAAAATAAACCATTTTTTGAAATTGATGAGGATTGGTGGGATTACATGATGGATCTATCTTTAAAAGGGTATTTTTTTGCATGCCAAAAGGCATCAAGAGAAATGAAGAAAAGGGGGACAAAGGGGTCATTGATTTGTATTTCTAGTGTACATTCATATAGAGCTAGTAAAAATTGGACTCCATATGGTATAGCTAAAATGGGAATTAGAAGAATGGTTAAAGGTCTTGCCGCTGATTTAGCAAACACAGGTATAAATTCAAATTGTATTGCTCCTGGGGCTATTAATAATACTATCCCTGATGGTGAAAAAGTTGAGCCAGATGCAATGAATATGCCATGGGTGCCAAGTGGCAGGCAGGGTTTGCCCAGTGATATATCGAATGCTGTAATTTTCTTGTCTTCAAAAATGGGAGAATACGTCAATGGTGAAACAATTTTAGTTGACGGGGGGATGATAGCTACTGGTGCCTTAGGGAGGCCTGATGACAAGTAATATTAAAAAAACTCCATCTCATAGAATAAATAAGAAAACTAGGGATAAATTAAAAGAAATCAATACTTCTGCATTTGTTGATGTTATGGCCAGGCAATTTGGATATGACCCTCACACAATTTTAATGGATAATGTAATTCCATTAAATAATGGCGAAAGACTTGTTTCTAGAGCCGTAACTATAAGATATTTGCCATCAAGAAAAGATTTCGATGACATGAAACCCAAAAATGAGAAGTCTCCTGAATATGCTGCATTTGAAATAGCTGGGGGTGGAGACGTTATAGTTATGAGTTCTATGGCATCAAGCTTAATGTCTATTGGTGGTGATATAAAATTCTTAAGACTAAAGCAAAGAGGAATAGATGGATTGGTTTGCGATGGTGGTGTGAGAGATATGAAGTCAGTAGACAAATATAACATACGTATATGGGGTTACGGTCGAACTTCAAATTTAGGTACTACAGTGGGTACGCCTTATTCAACAAACGAACCAGTAAGAGTTGACGGAGTATTAGTTTTGCCTGGTGATTACATTGTGGCTGATGATGATGGAGTTGTTGTAATCCCAAGAAAAATAGCTGCCGAAGTGGCAGTAGCAGCAATTGAGTATGACAATTTAGAAACTTGGATAAAAAATAGGCTTGAAAAAGAAAACCTATCTCCTGGAAAATATTATCCACCAGATAAGAAAACTTATGAGGCTTACCGAAAAAGCCTTAATAATTAAATTTAATACTTAATCCATCATAAGACAATTCAATATCTAAGTCTTCGGAATCTTTTAATTTTTTTAATTTCAAATTTGCTTCATCATGCTCAACTGCACACATAATGTCAGTAAAATATGATTTTTTAGGTCTAAATTTTCTTATTACTTCTAATGCTTGTTCATAAGTAAAATGTGAGAAATAAGCTGGCTCAGGCCTTAATGCATCAATAATGAGGATATCTAACCCTTCCAAAAGCTTTTCTGAACTTTCTGGAATTTTAGATACATCAGATATGTAAGCAATTTTTCCAAACTTATAACCGAAAGATATGTATTCTTTTCCATGATAAACAGGGATAGGAGTAATTTCAAAATCATCAAATTTAAATGGCTTTTCATCAATAAAATTGAAAACTGTTTTTGGTATTGGTCCTCTTGTTTTAACTTTTCCATTTTCAAATAAATAAAAATATATATTCTTTATTGCTTCAAAATCACTTTCCCTCAAGTTCACTTTTACAGTTTCTTGAACAAAATTTGTCCAGTCTCTAAAATAATCGAACCCGCCAACTGCATCAGCATGAGCATGAGTAATAACTATTTCATCAATTTGCCTTATATTATGTTTTGGAAAAAATTTTATCGCTGATTCCCAGAAGGTTTTACCAGCATCAATAATAATATTTTTAGATTCATATTTTCTATCTGTCAAAATTGCAATTGATGTATTCCTTCTTCTGTTTTTTGAGTCCGGATCTTTTGCACTTTCGCAAACCTCGCATATTTTATTTGGATTAGTTAAGCAACTAACTCTTGGTATTCCATCTGACGAACCAGTCCCTAAAAAAATTAAATTTCCTTCTTTATGCATAAAATTTGTTGATTATTTTTTATTGTGTTGCTACATTAACACATTGTATTTAAACTGCTTAGAATAATGAAAATCTATGAGGTAACAAATGTCAAATAAAGTTTCTATTAAAAAAAGAATAAAAAACGGTGAAGTTGTTGTAGGACCATTTTGTATAGTTCCTTCAGGAACAATGATTGATACTTTAGGTTACTCAGGAATGGATTTTTGTATTCTGGACACTGAGCATGGGCCTCTTGATATGCAAACAATTACAGATTTAATTTTGGTTGCTAAAGGTACTGGCGTAGATCCTATTGTAAGAGTGGGTGAAAATAATGAAAGACTTATATTGCGAGCATTAGATATTGGTGCTGCTGGAGTTCAAGTCCCCCAAATAAATGTAAAACAGGATGCATTAAATGTGGTTAATGCGGCAAAATACGATCCAATGGGGCATCGTGGATTATCAATATTTACTAAAGCAGGTGATTATTTTCTAAATCAAGGTGAAAATCATACCGAAAGCCAAAATGATGAAACAATGGTAATAGTTCATATTGAAGGTCAAAAAGGGTTAAATAATCTTGATGAAATAATGGAAGTTGAAGGAATAGATGTACTTTTTTTGGGTCCATATGACATTTCTCAATCTCTTGGCATACCTGGGCAAGTAAGAAATAAGAAAGTTGCTGATGCTATGAAAAATGCAGCTGAAAAAGCACGAAATGCTGGCAGAGCTGTTGGGTCATTTGCAAAAGATGTAGATATGGGACTTTGGTTAAAAGATTTAGGTGTTCAATATATTTCAATAAATACTGACTCAACCATATACATGCAAGGTTGTGAAGCTATAGCAAAAGCACTTAAATAATATTTTCGGGGAGTGGCGCAGTTTGGCAGCGCGCCTGGTTTGGGACCAGGAGGTCCCGGGTTCGAATCCCGGCTCCCCGACCAATATTGACATTAAACAGGATAAAAAAGAAGATATAAATAATTACATTTTGTTAAGAGGGGGATTTATATGAACTTTTTTGATTGGATCTTGATAATTTTATTTGGCTTAGGAGCTCTTTGGGGTTTTAGGTCAGGTTTAATTACAGGTGCTCTTACAGTTGCTTCATTGTATGTAGCAAGCCTAGTGAGCAGTCAATTTTCAGAAAACGTTGTCTCTTTAATTGGTCAAAATGTTGAAAGTGAATCTATAGCAACAGCTCTTGCTTATGTTGTAATTTATGTTGGTATATTTATAGCTGGAAGGATCTTGGCAAAAATAATTAAAACCATGCTTAGTATAGTTTTACTTGGATGGCTAGATAAGCTTGGCGGAATTGGATTAGGATTATTAGCTGGATTACTTATAATTGGAGCAGTTGTTGGGGCAGGTGCAAGATTTGCTTATCCTCTTGAAGAAAAAGAGTATGACGGAGATATGCTCGAACAATTTGCAATGAACTTTGTTGCTGATGGTTCAAGAAAATTTGTTGGTGGTACTCTAGAGGAATCTGAAGTGACAAATGTAGTTGTAGATATTTATAATACAATACCTGGCGGAGCTTTAGGAATGCTTCCTGGAGATTTTTCGTATGCATTCGAAGTTCTTGATGAAAGAATAAAAATTGATAACGAAAATGATGAATAGTATTTTAAAAAAAATAACTTTATTTGCCATATTTTTAACATTTTTTGTTGGCATAAGTATTGATCAAAACCAAAATTTAGATGCTTCAAATAATTTTGAAATAATCGAGGATTATTCAGGCGTATCTGATAGATTGTTCATGGATGGAACTATTGTTTTCGATTCAAATATGAACGGTAATTGGGATATTTATGCTATGGATGGGCAGGGAAGAAACCTCCGCCAATTAACCTTTAGCACATCTGATCAAAGATGGCCTAGTCTTAGTCCAGATGGAAGCCACATAGCTTACTCATCAAATGAAGAAGGTTCTTACAATATAGTAATACAAGATATCCAGGGTGGAGATAGAAGATTTAATCTCACTCACAATGGCACAGATGATATTATGCCTGACTGGGGACCTTGGGATCAGTTAATTTATGTTTCAAATCTTAACGGCAATAAAGATATTTTTCTTAAAAATATTTGGGGCACTCCTGAAGAACAAGGTTTTGGTCAAAGTGATGCTGTGCAAATGACTTTTTCTCCTCAAGATGAGGTTGAACCTGCTTTTGCGGGTGAAGCTTATGGGAATATTTTTGCTTATGAAATGAACGGTGATATTTGGGGATTAAACATGGACGACTTTAGGAATTGGGTAATAAGAGAAGGTGGCCAAGATGAAAGGTCTCCTGAATTTCACCCATATGATGCAGTTTATCCTGAAGGTCAAATGCAACCTCAATTTATATATCTAAATAACGATAATTTATATTGGTCAAATATTGGTTGGTCAAATAATTATAAGAATGGTCAAATGCAAGCTGCTAGGGTCCCAGGAGTAATTAGGCACGTTTCATTTAGTAGTGATGATCCTTGTACAATTGCCTTTTCGTTAAAGGAAGGTGGAAAAATAGGACTTTTCAGCTATTGTGACCCTTCCATGAATCCAATTCTTCTTCCAGATGGAAATACAAATTATGGTGCATCAAAAATTGATTATGGAAGAAATGCATCCCGAGGCGGAATGATGGGCGGAATGATGGGTGGAATGAGAGACATGGGTAACAGCATGATGGATGGAATGCTAAGACAAGAAGAAATGATGAGAGAAGAAATGGAAAGACAAGCTGAACTTGACAGGGAAAGAAATGAAATGATGAGGCAGCAGATGGAAGAACAAGAAAGAATGGACAGGGAAAGAATTGAACAGCAGATGGAATTAGATGAGGAAAGAATGAGGATGGACAGGGAGAGAATGGAACAACAAATGGAGCAAGACAGAGAAAGAATGGAGATGGAAAGGCAGATGATGGAGGAGCAAGAGGAGTTTGAAAGAGAGAGAATGGAACAGCAAAGAGAAATGATGGGCAGAATGGAAGGTTCTGGCGGCCGAGATGATTTTTTTGAGCCTGATGAAAGATGTTTTGTTGAAGATGCAGAAGAAGGAAGAGGCTTGTTTGGTAATTTAGAAATCGGTGCTGAAGTTGATTGCGAACTTGGTGATGGTCTTAGAGAGAGATTTGAAGACCCAACATCTCTTGCTATGCTTGGTTTAGTTGTAACAGTAGGGGCAACAATGCTGCAAATGTTGAGGGGAAATTAACTTATTTTAAAATTAATTATATTATAGTAATAGAGGAAAATTTATGGCAACAAATAATGCAATACCATCAGAAATAAGAGGTGTTTCAACTTTTATAGTTAAAACCTTTGTTAACCTGATAGTGTCTGTGCCATTTTTAATTTTTGCAGTTTACGGACTTGTATTAGCTGACGAAGAAGTAAAAGCTGACTTACTACTTCCTTCTGTTATATGTGGAGGGATCGGTGGATTTTTGATTGTTGCTGGATTTTCCTTAGGATTTTTAGCATCTTTTCCAATGCCAATGCTTGTTAAAGGAGAACAGGAGCTAATTAAAAGGCACCCATCAATGAGACCAGCTTATGTAAGAATGCTAATTTCAGTGCCATTTTTTGCTCTTGGTGGGTATATGTTCTTTATGACCACAATGCCATATGTATATCCATTTGTTGTAGCTATAATTGGGTTCTGGCTATTTTTTAAAGGTACGACTAGATATTTAAGAAATCTTTGCATCACATATTTAGTTACAGATAGAAGAATAATTCATATGTACAAATTTTTATGGTTATACACTAATGAGATTCCTGTAGGAAGAATTATTTCAATTCAAGAGGCAAGAGGTCTTTTCGAAATATTAACAGGAAGAGGTAGTGTTGTAGTTTCAAGTGGTATCGGTGCACGTATGACAATCAGAATGGAAGAAATTGATGATCCTGGACCTGTTGCCAATGAATTAAGAGGGCTACTTCCAGAATAAGTTTCTGATTTGTCGTATAAGTTAGCATATTTTAAGAAAAACTTTCTGCTTTATTTTCTATCTTTCGGTCATGGTTTAAAGCATGTATTGTCTTCTTCTATTTCAGTAATATTGCCATTTATAAAAGATTCACTTTCTCTTAGTGGAGTACAAATAGGATATCTTGCTTCAGCAAATAGTATTTCGGCAGGTTTAATTAATTTTCCTGCAGGAATTTTATCTGATATTTTTAAAAAAAAGGTAGGATTAATTATTGGGTCAAGCGCTTTAATTTTGTCCCTTGGGTTTTTCTTAGTTTCTATAATTTCATACGACAATTGGGTCCTGATAGGATTTTTTAGTTTTATTTTGATTGGAGCAGGAGCAAATCTATGGCACCCTCCAGCATTTTCTGTTTTAAGTTATAGGTATCCTCAAAAGAAAGCATTTGCTTTAGGAGTCCATTTATCAGCTGCTTCTGCAGGGAACACATTGGGCCCATTATTAACTGGAATAATTTTAGGTGGTATTGCATTCAATAAAATTAAAATAGACCCAATTGAGTGGAACGAATTAGCATTAATCATGTCAATAATATCTTTGATGCTTTCTTTGATGATTTTTATATTTAGTTCAAAAATATTTATAGAGTCTTCAGAAAAAATAAATGTAAAATTGTACATTTCAAAAACACTTGAATCTTTAAAAAAAATTCAAGTGATTACTATGGTATCATTACATGCATTAAGACAATCTGTGCATAGTGCCTTCACCGTATACTTATTAGTCTACTTAAAGGAATTTTTAGATTTTTCACCTTTTAAAATTGGATTCTATTTTTCACTTATTGGTATTTCAGGGATTTTATTTACTCCAATATGGGGATCTGTTTCTGATCGAATTGGAAGATTACCTGTAATTACACTGGGCATGCTACTTACAAGTTTATTTATTTTTCTTTTAAGGTTTGGGACTGATGATGTTTCTTTATTCATATTGCTTTTACTATTGGGGTGTGTTTTGTTCGCTATTATCCCTGTCATAGCAGCAGCAGCAATGGATTTTACTGTTAAAGGTACAGAAGGAACTTCAGTATCATTACTATTTACTGGTGGTGCAATACTTGGCTCTTTATCACCAATTGTGGCAGGATATATTTATGATATTAATGGATTTAATAGCGTTATTATTTTAACTTCTATATTGTCGTTAATAGGTGCATTTATTTCATTATTGGGGTGGATTTTTTTTAAA
>JAYYQG010000011.1:0-29742 GCA_036128515.1 Chloroflexota bacterium | reverse complement strand
TTTTTCAATTTGCATAATTAATTTTTACTTACAATATTGTTCCAAAAATAAGAGGCACTACCATAGAGGCAACAATTAGAATTGATACTATTATAGTTATTATCTTCATTAAAACTCATTACTTATTAAATATATTTATATAATTATATCTGCCACATAAAAAAAAATAACATTATTGTTTTATGTAAAAAAATATGAACATTATCAACTCAATAAATTAAATTCTTGAGTTTATTTTATTTACAATGAATTCAGCATCTTCTCCTACCCCAATAAATTGAGCTGATTTTGAAGTATGCATCCACTGAAGACCCATAAAATAAAAACCATCATAATTTGTTACTCCTCTTTTATGCACTGGAAAGCCACTTTTATCGGTAATATTTAAATCGATCCAATCATAATTATATTTAAATCCAGTAGCCCATATTATGCTTTTGATTTTTGGCATAATATTTAATTCCAATGATTTAGGATTTTCAAATGATTTTAGTCTGATATCTTCAGATATTTTTTCAATAGGTGCATCTAAATTATTCTTTTTAATAAATTCGTCCACATTTTTTGCCCAATTTAAAGCATAATCATCTGAAAATTTAAGATTTTCAATTAAATCATCATTAAAAATTAAGTGATTATCTTTAGAATCTTTCACCGAACCAAAAAGATTAAGCCCTTTTTCAGAAAGATCAATTAAATTAATTTCATGTCCACCATTTGCACCTGAAGTGTGAGGGCTGCATTTCCATCTATTTTCAAAAGGGACATCATCAACAGTTTTATCAAACAGCCCCATTTTATAATTCCACCATGAAGAATCTTTGCCTCTATAACTCCTTAATCTTCTTCCGCATTTACTTAATGCTAAACTTACATCCATTCCATTAATTAAAAGATCTTCAGCTATTTGAGCACCAGATTGCCCAGAACCAACAACCATTACTCCGCCAGGTGGGAGTTGGTTAAAGTTTTTATATTCTGCAGAGTGAATTTGAAAGATATTTTGATTTAAATTTGAGCTAATTTTAGGCACTTTGTAGTTTCCAAAAGCTCCGGTAGACAATACTACATTATCTGCAATTATCATTCTTTTTGAGGTATCTAATCTATATTTGTTTTTATATTTTTCAATAATATTAACTGATTCATTTTCAAATATTTTTGATCCAATAAATTTACCGTAAGATTTGATAAGTTCAATTGTTTGATTTTTACTTAAAAAATCGTCGGGGTTTTTTGAAGGAAATTGTGATGTGCCAAAGCCAAATTCTGGAATTTTAATTGCCCAATTTGGGTTAACTAAATAAAAATTATCCCACCTTTCATTTATCCAAGTATTAGCAACCTCTCCCCTTTCAACAAGTATGTGGTCAATATTCCTTTTTTTTAAATAATAACTTGTTACAAGCCCAGCTATTCCTGCTCCAATTACAGCAACTGGAATTTTTATTAATTTTTTTTTGGTAATGTTCACAATTAATCTTTTAATTTATTGAGTTAAGAAAAGTATTTATCACGATTTGGTGGTGGGCCCTGAGAGGCTCGAACTCTCGACCTACTGATTAAAAGTCAGTTGCTCTGCCAACTGAGCTAAGGGCCCTAAATTATTATCATCCATTTGATGCAGAAATTAGATTATAATCAAAAATCTTAAAATTAGAAAAAGGCCAATAAATTACCCACACTCTTCCGATAATGCTTGTCCTTGGAACAAATCCAAAGTTTCTAGAATCATTAGAACTATTTCTGTTGTCTCCTAAAACATAATAATAACCTTCAGGGACAAGTGTTTTTGGAACCTCACTTATTTCGGATGTAGCTCCAAAATCATTACCAAATGGTTTTCCATTTACTAATATTATACCTGATGAATTTTCAATAGTATCACCAGGTACTGCGATAATTCTTTTAACAAACTGTTTACCTGATGCATCGTAGGGGAAAGGAGGGTCAAAAACTACTACATCTCCCTTCTTAGGATTTAAAGTTGAATCAAAATTTAAATTTAAATTACGGTTTAATACTATTGGATCAAAGTAAACAAATTTATTAACAAATACTCTTTGATCATTTCTAAGTGTTGGGTCCATACTATTTCCATCAACTACATAATTTCCCAAGAGGATTTGAAATGCTATTGATATTGCAAATACTAAAATAGTATTTTTTGATATGTTTCTTAAATGATCCATTTAGATGATACTAATAAAAAAATAATAATTTGAATAATAATATTTTAAACCTATAATCAAAAAAAAGGAGATTATTATGGTATTAAGTGACAAGACAATTAAAGAATATTTAAGTAATGGAAAAATTTTGATTGATCCAATTGATCAAAATGATATTCAACCTGCTAGCGTTGACTTGCACATTGATAAAGGAATATTAATATTTAAAAATTCTGCTGAGCCTTGCATCGATCTTAGAAAAGAACTCCCTAATTTAACTGAAAGTATAGAAATCAGAAAAGGCGAGCCATTTATGTTACACCCTGGTGAATTTGTATTAGCTTCAACAATTGAAAGGGTGAAGCTATCCGATAACGTAGTTGGCAGGCTCGAAGGTAAAAGTAGTTTAGGCAGAGTTGGATTATTAATACATTCAACGGCAGGTTATGTTGATCCAGGTTGGGACGGCCAATTAACTCTTGAACTTACAAATGTTGCTAAATTACCAATAACTCTTTATTACGGTATGAGAATAGGTCAAATATCTTTCTTAGATTTATCAACATCAGCTGAAAATCCATACGGATCATCCAAGCTTTCTAGTCGATATCAAGGGCAAAAGGATGCAACAGCAAGTAAAATTCACCTAGACTTTGATTCCCAAATAAAACACACAGATGAATGAAAAAAATATTTTATTTAAAAAAGCTTTAGATTTAGCAGAGAATATTTCATATAAAGTTAGTCCAAGGCCACCAGTTGCTGCAATTATTACACAAAATGGAAAAATTATTGGTCAGGGTGTTACAACCATTAATCCATTAAAGCATGCAGAAATAAATGCAATTGATGATGCTAAAAAGAAGTTAAAATCATTAGATAATTGCACACTTTACAGTACTCTTGAGCCCTGTTTTCATACAGGTCACACAGGGCCTTGTGTAGATAAAATTATAGAATCGGGTATTAAAAAAATAATTATTGGCTCAATTGATCCAAACCCAAAAGTTAATTACAAGAGTATTGATAAACTTAAAAATAATAAAACTGATGTAGAATTAATTAATGATAATGATCTAAAAAAAAGGTCTGATAATTTAATTGAACCATTTAAAATGTATATCAAAAATTCACTTCCATTCGTAACAGTTAAAATGGCTATTAGTCTTGATGGAAAAATTGCAACAAAAACTGGTGACTCAAAATGGATTTCATCTGAGAAATCTCGAGATATAGTTCAAGATATGAGATCTAAGTCAGATGCAATTCTTATTGGTTCAAAAACACTAGAAATAGACAAACCTAGCCTAAATGCAAGAAATAGAACATTACAACCAAAAATTAAGGCAGTTGTAAAAACAGCCCCGAAAAAAATTTCTGAAATTGAATCACTGCTTTTTGATAATAAAAGTAAAATAATAGTATATTGCCATAAAAAACCTAACAATTATGAATCGTGGAAAGACATAGAGTTTGTTGAGATTAATAAAAAAAGTGAAAAGCTTGATTTGACTTCAATTTTAAAAGACTTATCAGCTAGGGGATGCTTAAACGTTTTAATGGAAGGTGGAGGAAAATTACTCGGATCATTAATTGACTTAAATTTAGTTAATAAAGTCAGACTATTCATTTCGCCAATGTTAATAGGTGGCGAATCATCAACAGATTCAATTGGAGGAGAAGGTATAGAATTTATAAGTCAAAGTAAAAAATTAACGGATGTAGAAGTTAAAATTGTAGAAAGCGATATAATGGTAACAGGAAAATTGAAAGATCATGTTTAGTGGAATAATACAATCAGTTGGAAAAATTACTAGCTTTAAAGGAAGCTTACTTGTAGTTGAAGCTCCTGAAATTGCAAAAAATAATGAAATATCCGAAAGTATTTCTGTAAATGGTGCATGCCTAACAGTAATTGATAAAGACTCAACTAAATTTTCTGTTAATGTTGTCGAAGAGACATTAAAAAGGACAAATTTAGGAAAATTATCTGTTGGTTCATATGTTAATCTTGAATCGGCACTAAGAGTTGGTGATAAAATAGGCGGACATAATGTTCAAGGTCATGTTGATTGCACTACAACAGTAAAAAATATAAATAAGATTGATAATTCTTGGATTGTAGATTTTCATAAACCTGAAGAATTTTCACATTATTTTATTGAAAAGGGATTTATAACAATTGATGGCGCAAGCTTAACTATTACAAATGACATTGAAGAATATTTCTCTATTGCTGTAATACCATTTACTTGGGATCATACAATATTTAGTGGATATGAAGTTGGATCTGTTGTAAATTTAGAAGTCGACATGACAGCAAAGTATATAGAAAAAATTTTAAGTAAAAGTCAAAAACTAGAAAAGGCAAATTAAAATGAAACTCAACACTATTGAAGAAGCCATTCAGGATTATAAAGATGGAAAATTTGTAATAATTGTTGATGATGAAGATAGAGAAAATGAAGGCGATATTACACTTGCAGCAGATTTTATCACACCTGAAAAAATAAATTTCATGGCTCTTAATGCTAGAGGATTAATATGCGTTGCTATTGATGGCAAAATACTCAATAAACTTAATATCCCTTTAATGGTTGATGAAAGTAATGACAGTAATTACACTGCGTTTACAGTTTCAGTTGACTACATACCAGGAACAACAACTGGAATATCAGCAGATGATCGATCAAAAACTGTTCAGGGGCTTATTGATGATAATGCAGATAGCTCAATGTTTCAAAAGCCCGGACACATATTCCCTATCAAATATAGGGATGGTGGTGTTTTAGTTAGAGCAGGCCACACTGAAGCATCAGTAGATTTATCTAAATTAGCAGGATTAAAACCTGCTGCAGTTATGTGCGAAATTGTTAAAGATGATGGAACCATGGCTAGAAGACCTGATCTTGAAAAATTTGCTTTAGAAAATAACATAAAAATTATTACAATAGCTGATCTTATTGCTCACAGATACAGCAATGAAACAATTGTCAAAAGAACTTCCTCAACAAAGCTTCCAACAAAGTACGGTGACTTTAAAGCAATGGGATATAAGTCTTTATATGATGACGATGAACATGTCGCTCTCGTTAGGGGTGAAATAAGTTCTGATCCAACGTTGGTAAGGGTTCATAGCGAGTGCTTATCAGGTGACTTTTTGGGTAGTCTCAGATGCGACTGTGGTGATCAAGCTTCTGCAGCACTAGAAAAAATAGGAAGTCAGGAGTCTGGAGTTTTCTTGTATATGAAACAAGAAGGTAGAGGAATTGGTTTGCTTAATAAGCTAAAAGCATATGAACTACAAGATGATGGAGCAGACACGGTTGAGGCAAACGAAATGCTCGGATTTCCTCCTGACTTAAGACATTATGGAGTAGGTGCACAAATCCTTGCAGATCTTGGTTTAAAAAAAATAAAGCTTCTTACTAGTAATCCAAAAAAAGTTGTTGGTTTAGATGGATATGGATTAGAAATCGTTGAAACAGTTAATTTAAATGTGGAACCAAATCCAGTAAATCAAGCTTATTTGAAAACTAAGAAAGATAAGCTTGGCCACAATATAGAAAATGTCTGATTCATTCCCATCAAATTCAAATAATACAAATATAAATTGTAATGTGACAATTATAAATTCAGAGTTCAATTCTGAAATTGTAAATCAATTAATTTCTTCCACTGAAAATAGATTAAAAGAAATAAGCAATGTAAAAATTTCAAAAATATCAGTCCCTGGTGCTTATGAAATACCTTTTATAGCAAAGAAAATTATTGAACGAAAGAGTGCTGATGCAATTATATGTATAGGGGCTATAATTCGTGGCGAAACTACACATTATGATTTAATTTCTGAAAATGTTTTTATGTCAATTTCAAACCTAAATAATTTAGGTATTATGCCAATAATAAATGGAATTTTAACTACTGAAAATATTAATCAAGCTAAAGAAAGAATAAAAAACGGCATTTATTTCGCAGACACCTGCATAGACATGATTAAGCTAAATAAAGATTTAACTTAATAAAAATTTCCCAATCTGCTAATATTTCAAAATAGAGAGAAGTCGCATTGGCGATTCGTCTAGCGGTAGGACCCCAGACTCTGAATCTGGTAGCCCAGGTTCGAATCCTGGATCGCCAGCCAGTTATGGCCCCTTCGTCTAGCGGCCTAGGACACCACCCTCTCAAGGTGGAGATCACGGGTTCGAATCCCGTAGGGGCTACCAAAAATAGAATATTTAATAAGGAGAAAAAATGAAAAATATTAAAGGTATTTACCTAGGTTATGCTGAAAATCTTGAACCTCAATCGAGGGCTTTTGAAGAAGTTGGAGGCGAATTAATAAAAGGAAGTCTTGGTGAAGTCCCATCAACAGATAGTGCAAGAAGTCTTTTATCTCCAAAAGATGGATCAAATGACAAGATAAATAAAGTTGTATCCTTAATAGAAGAAACTAAAGCTCAGTCTTTGGTTTTACAAGGTCATGGCTTTCCTCTCAATAAAGAATTTTTTGAAGCTGTGGGCAGCATTGATGGATTTAAAGGTATTGCTTGTTTTGGCCATGGATTTGACGGAATTGATGTTGATAGTGCTACGGAAAATGAAATTATTGTCGCCAATGCTGCATCTTTTGGGACAGAAGAAGTATCAAATCATGCATTAATGCATTTATTAGTATGTGCAAGAAAATTTGTTTTGCATGACAAACTTGTTAAAAATGGAGTATGGACAAGGGAACATTTACCACCAATGGGTCATATTTCTGGTCAGACCCTTGGCATAGTTGGTATAGGAAATATTGGAAGAGCTATGGGCAGGAAGGCAAAAGGTCTTGGAATGAATGTAATAGCATTTGACCCAAATGTATCATCTTGGGACTTCAAAGAGTATGGAATTGAATTTGTTTCTTCTATTAATGAATTGTGTGAAAGGTCTGATTATGTAAGTCTTCACTGCCCGCTACTTGAATCAACAAGAAAAATTATGAGCACTGAGCAGTTTAAACTAATGAAAAAGACTGCGTATTTAATTAACTGTTCAAGGGGTCCTGTTGTTGATGAGAAAGCACTAATTGATGCATTAAATAATAATGAGATTGCAGGTGCTGGCCTTGATGTTTTTGAAGAAGAACCTACGTATCCAGAAAACCCGTTGCTTAAAATGGACAATGTCGGTGTAACAAATCATTATGCTAGTTATTCAGAAGTTGCTTGGGAAAGAGCAGAAACACAACTTGGTGAAGAGGCTGTGAGAATATCTACAGACGGCTACCCTATGTCATTGGTGAATCCGGGTGTTAAGTCAAAATTGACTGGAAAAAAGGAGCCGCAGGGCTGGGAAATATACAGGGAATCGATAAAGTAAATTTACAATCTATAATTTAAATTTTTTCAACCTAGAATTATTAGATCTAAGTAGTATAATTCATGCAGTTGGAATAATTATTTTTAAATTTTAATGTTAGGACCTAAATACAGAAAAAAATTTTCAACCATTAATGCTGGAATTGTTGCAGAGATTGTTGAAAGATACCTTAATGACCCTGAATCTATAGATGAATCAGAGTATGAACTTTTAATATCAACTTTAAACTTACAACTAGCAAATACTAAAGTTGTTAGTGGAAGTTTAGAAGATAAAAGGGATTCAGCATATCTTCATGCAAATATAAATCCTCTTTTTAAAGCTGATACAAATTTTAGTTTAGACAATCAAAATCTTAACGAAAAATACCTTGGGTCGATCGGTTGGGAATTTTCCCATTTAAGAAATACAGAAGAAAAAGATTGGTTGTACCATACTGTTGAAAATACAAACATAACAATTGATGATAAGAAAAAAATTAAAATTCTTGAAAGATTAATTCATGTAGAAAATTTTGAACAATTTCTTCATAAGTCATTTGTCGGTGCTCGTTGGTACGGTCTTGAGGGATCAGAATCATTAATAATTTTACTCGATGAAATTATAAATAATTTTGAGGATTATGACACAATAACTTTTGGTATGCCTCATAGAGGAAGATTAAACGTGCTTGCTCATATTTTTGATAAACCTTACAGTGAAATTTTTGCTGAATTCAAAGAAGAAAACATAAATCATATGTCTTCTGGGAATGTTGATGAGTATTTGCGAGATGTAAAATATCATCTTGGAGCAAAAAAAGAGAAAAAATCTGAATTACTATTAGTTCCAAATCCAAGTCATTTGGAAATGATTAATCCAGTTATACTAGGAGTTACAAAGGCCTATCAAAAAAAAGGCAAGAAAAGTCTTGGAGTATTAATGCATGGTGATGCCGCTTTTCCGGGAGAAGGAATTAATTCTGAGGCATTTAATTTAAGTAAGTTAAATGGTTATGACTCGAAAGGAACAATTCATATTGTCACAAACAATCAATTAGGCTTTACAACAAACCCTAAAGACTCTTATCCATTACTCCATTCAACAGACTTTGTCAGAGGATTTGATATTCCTATAATTCATGTAAATGGGGATGATGTACATTCATGTATAAAAGCAGTAAATGTTGCAGTTGAATATAAAAAGAAATTTAATAAAGATGTTGTAGTTGATTTTATTGCCTACAGAAGATTTGGGCACCAAGAGATGGATGACCCAAATATAACTCAGCCAGTGTTATACAAAAAAATTAAATCTCACCCTACTATTACAGAAATTTATTCAAAATTATTAGTTGACAAAGGAATAATTAATATCGAAGAGATTACAAGTATTAAGGATAAACATACATCAAATTTATCTAAAGAAAATGATATTAAATATGATAAAGAAACAAGTATTTGGCCAGGCGAATTTGTAACTGAAGATATTAATTATGAAAAAGGCACTGAAAAATTAAGCATTGAAGAATTAACTCTTCTAAATAGGAAATTATATGAAGTTAATGAGACATTTAAAATTAACCCTAGGATAAAACAAATCATAAACAAAAGGCTCGGTATGGATGAAAACTTCAAAATTGAATGGGGGCATGCTGAACTTTTGGCTATATCTTCCATAATAGAAAATGGTATTTCTGTTAGGTTTTCTGGGCAAGATTCCAGAAGAGGAACATTCAGTCAAAGAAATGCTTATTTGTGGGACTCTGAAAATAATTCAGAAGTTAATCTTCTGAGTAAATTTTCAAATAATTCATATGCTGATGTAATTAATTCACCTCTTTCAGAAATGGCAGCACTTGCTTTTGAGTTTGGATACAGTATTTCTGAAAATAATGCACTTGTAATTTGGGAAGCCCAATTTGGTGACTTTGTAAATAATGCCCAATCAGTAATTGATGAATTTATTTCAAGTTCCCAGCCAAAATGGGGTTTAGATTCTAATCTTGTATTGTTACTTCCCCATGGATATGAAGGAATGGGTGCAAATCATTCAAGTGGATGGATGGAAAGATTTTTGGATTCAGCAGCTGATAATAATATCGCAGTTGCAAACTGCACTAACTCATCACAGTATTTTCATTTACTTAGAAACCATGCTTTAATAAAAAAACAGCCAAATCCATTAATTATTTTTACACCAAAAAGTCTATTAAGACACCCACATTCTTCAAGCAAATTAAAAGATATTTCATCTTCAAATTTTAAAAGAATTTTAAAACACAGAAATTTAAAATCACCTAATAAAGTCATTTTTGGCTCTGGAAAAATTATTGTTGATTTATTAAATGATGAAAGTTTTAAAAATATTGATTCAGGCACTGAAATTGTAAGCTTAGAACAACTTTACCCTTTTCCTTTAAAAGAAATTACAGAAATTTTAAAGAATTCTAATTTAAAAGAAATCATCTGGCTTCAAGAAGAACCAAGAAATAGAGGAGCTTGGAAATATTTCAATGAAAATATTATTGAAATTCATGAAAATAAATTAAAACTTAAATATGTTGGAAGAAAGCCTAGTGCAACAACTGCAACTGGGTCCTCATCAGTCCATAAGATTCAACAAAAAAGAATTATAGACTCCATACTGAAATAATTGATAGAATAACCAATTATGTTACACGAAATTATAGTTCCAGAATTAGCTGAATCAACTGTTGAGGCAACAGTAGCTTCATGGCTCAAAAAAGATGGAGAAGTTGTTTCAAAAGGTGATGTTATTATTGAACTTGATACAGATAAAGTTAGTCTTGAAATTGTATCTCCTTCAAATGGAATAATACATGAAGTAAATAAATCCGAAGGTGAAGTTGTAAGAGTTGGGGACATTCTAGGAATAATTGATGATTCTAAATCAGCTGCACCTCCTAGCCAAGAACCTAAAGATGAAGATATTGAAAAAAACCAGAAAAGTGAAGTGGGTACTCAAAGTATTAATAACGAAAAGCCTGTAAATATTACTCCTGTTGCAAAAAAAATTGCTGAAAAAGAAAACATTAACCTTGAAAATGTCAAAGGTACTGGTCCTAATGGAAAAATAACGAAGGAAGATTTATTAGATATAAAAAAGGATACTTCAAAGCCTAGTGGAGAAATTATTAATTTAGATGATAATTTGCCAGAACATAAAGATGAAGAAATTGTAAAACTTTCAAGGAGACGTATTACTATTGCCAAAAGACTAAAAGAAGTGCAAACAGAAACTGTTATGACTACAACATATAACGAGGTTGATTTATCATCAGTAATTGCTATAAGAAAAAAATATCAGGATCAATTTGTAAAAAAACATAATACAAAGTTAGGATTTATGAGTTTTTTTGTTAAAGCTTCAGTCAATTCACTCCAAAGTTTTCCTCATCTAAATGCAGAATTACATCAAGATGAATTAATTGTAAAAAAATATTATGACATTGGGATCGCTGTCGCTACTGATGAAGGTTTGGTTGTTCCTGTTCTCAGAGGAGCAGACAAATTATCATCAGCTGAAATTGAGCTTGGAATAGCTGAATTGGCTACTAAATCACGTGAAAAAAAGATTACTTTACAAGAACTACAGGGCGGAACATTTTCAATTACAAATGGTGGTGTATTTGGTTCATTGATGTCCACCCCGCTACTCAATCCTCCGCAGGTGGGGATTTTAGGAATGCACAAAATAATGGAAAAGCCGTTAGCAGTTGATGGTGAAATAGTAATCAGGCCAGTAATGATGTTAGCTGTTACTTATGATCACAGAATAATTGATGGATCAATGGCTGTGCAATTTTTAGTCAGAATCAAAAATTTACTTGAAGACCCTTACCAACTATTAATTGACGCTTAACAAAATAACTTTTAAGTTATTAATTTATGAGAACTAAAATAGAATCTGTAGAGACAATACTTTGGGATAAATGGTTAATTTTAAAAATTATCTGTGAAGATGGGACGATCGGAATTGGTGAAGGAGGTGTGCATGGATGGCAAAAACCAACAAAGACCGCTATAGACACAATGGGTGAATACTTAATTGGTAAAGACCCGTATTTAATTGAGCACCATTATCAATTTTTATATCGTTCAAGTCATTTTATGGGTTCAGTGATACAAGGAGCTTTATCCGCTATTGATATTGCATTATGGGATATAAAAGGTAAAAAATTAGATTTACCGATATATGAATTATTGTCTGGCAAAACTAGGGATAAAGTTAGATGCTACATGCACATTTCCGGAAAAAAAACTGAAGAATTAGTTCGTGATGCGAGAGAGAAAGTTGATTTAGGATTTACTGCAATCAGATTTACACCTTACTCAGAAGATTTTTATTTATATAAATCACTTTCTGAGTGGACCAATGATGCATATGAAAGAATTTATTCAGTAATTGATGAGGTAGGTAAGGATGTTGATATATGTGTAGAAATTCACAGACAAATGAATCCTGCAGAATCTGTATCTTTGGCAAAGAAAATAAAAGATTTTGATATATTTTTTTATGAAGACCCTATGTTGCCAGATTCCCCATCAGTAATGAAACAGATAAAAGATCAAAGCGGTTTACCAATTGCAACAGGTGAAAGATTTACATCAATTTATGATTTCCAAAATCTTTTAGAACTTAATGCAACAGATTACATAAGACCTGACCTGTGCTTGGCATCAGGAATAAGTGGATGCAAAAAAATTTCTGCAATGGCTGAAGCAAAACATATTAAAGTTATACCCCACAATCCTTTGTCTCCGATTTCAACTGCTGCTTGTGTTCAACTTGATGCATCTATTCCAAATTTTGCACTACAAGAATACACAGGTGAGTCAGAATATCCAAAGAATAAACTTTTAACTAATCCTCTAAAGCTGGAGAGTGGTTACCTAATAGTACCTGAAGGACCAGGCTTAGGAATTAATTTAAATTATGAAAGTATAAATAATATTCCTGAAAATCCAAAAGTACTAGATACACCAATTGGATTTGATGGTTCAGTTAAAGACAGATAAAAATTTAAACAAATACTGAAATTAAGATAATAATACCTAAAAACAAGTTGTAAATACCAAAATATCTAAATTGTGTGTGTTTTGATAGAAAAAGCATAATTCTAATTCCAATAAATGATGAAATCAAAGAGATTAAAAATGCGATAATTAAGTATGAAATATCAACTGTTGAAAAACCATTAAATACTCCAAAAATAATTTCATATGCGCTTGAAAGCAATATTAAAGGTATGCTCATCAAGAAAGATAATATGACTGATTTCCTTATTCCAGATCCCATTAATAAAGATATTCCAATAATCATTCCTGACCTTGATATTCCAGGAAATATGGCTAATGACTGAAATAAAGAGGCAAAAATAATTACATAAACAAATTTAAATTTAAATTTTTTAAAAATATGTAAGCACAATATTATGCCAGAAAAAATAAATGCATATCCAAGGAATGCAATTTCTCTCGCCTCTTCATCTATAAAATCTCTAAAAACTAAACCAACTAAACCAATTGGTACAACAGAAAGTGCAATCCATATTTTATTTGAATTAATGTCTAAATTTTCTTGTGAAAAATTAGAATAATTAAATTTAAAATAAATTAATAATGCAATCAGAGATGCCATATGAACAACAACATCAAAAGTAACGCTAGAGCTATTTAGATTTAAAAGCTTTAAAAAAAGTTCAATATGACCACTACTACTAATTGGTAGAAATTCAGTAATACCTTGAACAAAACCTAAAAATAAAGATGAAATTAAGTCCAAAAAAATCCTCTTGCTTAAATTTATATATATATCTTAGATTAAATGGATGATAAAATACCAATTTATTAAGTGCAGAAGGAGTGCTCTATGCCCAAGATAACAAAGATTGAAACTATTAGAAACCCGAAATATGCCAAAATTTTATGGACAGTTGTCTATGATGAATCAGGTGAATTTGGGATAGGAGAAACTTCTTGGGGGCCAGATACTGTAGAGACATTTATTTTAAAAGAGATTGCCCCAGGTATGATTGGCAAAAATCCAATGGAACTAAGTAAAAGGTGGGATGAAATATGCAAATTAGGTATAACTGTTAGACCTAGTGGAGCTGAAGTCAGATCGTTATCTGCAATAGACATGGCATTGCATGATTTAGTTGGAAAGTTAACCGAGCAACCTCTATATCAAATTCTGGGAGGATTGTTTAGAGAAAAAATAAAAATCTATAACACTTGTGCAGGGTATTCATATGGTGTAAACAGGCCTGAGACGTATAGAAACATACCTGGAGATGTTGACCACATGCCTGATCAAAAATATGAAGATCAACAAGCCTTCATGACTGATGCAGGTAAATTAGCTAAAAGCCTTCTTGAAGAAGGTGTTTCAGCAATGAAAATTTGGCCATTTGATCAATTTGCTGGAAAAACCAATGGCGAATTTATATCTTCAAAAGATATTGATAAAGGCGTCGAGCCATTTCAAAAAATAAGAGATGCGGTAGGTAGAGAAATGGATATAATGGTAGAACTTCACTCCATGTGGAATTTACCTTCAGCAAAAAGAATTGCAAAAGCATTAGAGCCAATAGAACCGCTTTGGTACGAAGATCCTATACCAATGGATAATTTAGATGCGCTCGCGGATTTTAGAAAATTTACTCATATTCCTGTTACAGCAAGCGAAACAATGTCTTTAAGGTGGAGTTTTAGAGAACTTTTTGAAAAAAAAGCAGTCGATATTTGTATGTTTGATATCTGTTGGGTCGGAGGTATTTCTGAGGCAAATAGAATTTCTGCAATGGCGGCAGCAAACCACTTACCTGTTGCTCCGCATGACTGTGTTGGACCAATTACACTTATAAATGGGATTCATTTAAGTCTTAGCGCTCCAAATGCAATGATTCAAGAAACTGTAAGAGCATTTAACAATACATGGTATAGAGATATTATCGAAACTATGCCAAAAATTGAAAATGGTTATGTTTATCCAATGGAAGGTTATGGCATAGGAACAAATTTCAAAGATTCATTTTTAAATGATGATGAAACTATTATTAATTCTTCTAGTTAATGGCTCAATTTAAACAATCTGATGTCAAAGGGAAAATATTAACGGTCAATGGGATAATTGAGCCAAACGATTTAGGTAAAACTATTTGCCATGAACACTTATTTATTGACTTCAGAGTAGTATATCAAGATCCACCGCTAAAAGAGGATAATAAAAAATCGTTAGAGAAAGTTTCGTTAGAAAATCTTGGATGGGTAAGAAATTATTGGAATAGTAATAAGGATAATTTGATATTAGATAATTATGAGGATTCATTATTCGAATTAAATGATTTTAAGAAATATGGAAATAGCATTGTTGAACTTACATCAATGGGGTCAATCAGATTAAAAAACCACGCAGAAAGATTAAAGTTATTAAGTAATGACACTGATTTAAATATTATTTCAGGTTCTGGATTTTATGTAGATAATTCACTCCCTGAAGATTTTAAAAAGAAAAACGAAAAAGAAATTTCAGAAATTATAATAAGTGATTTTTTTAATCCTGCTAATAAAATATCATCAGGGGTTATTGGAGAAATTGGATGCAGTTATCCCTTAACAGACAATGAAAAGAAAAGTTTAAAGGCTTCTGCAATTGCGCAAGAGAAGACAGGTGCAAGCATAATTATTCACCCTGGAAGAAATGAAAATTCTCCTTTTGAAATTATTGAATTTCTAAAAAAAGAAAATGCAAATATTGAAAGAATTGTAATAGGACACATTGAGAGAACAATATATTCAATTGATAAACTTAACGAACTAGCATCAGAAAACGTATATATGAATTTTGATCAATTGGGAATTGAATCATCCTATTACCCTTTGAATAAAAAAAGTTATATGCCAAATGATTATCAAAAAATTAATTTCATTAAACATTTAGTGGAAAAAGGGTATTCAAATAAAATCTTACTTGGCCATGACATTTACTCTAAACATAGACTAAAAAAATATGGTGGACATGGATATTCATATATATTAGAAATGATTTTATTAAGAATGCAAGATTATGGAATTACAAAAAAAGATATTGATAATATGATTATTGAAAACCCTAAGAATATACTTACATTAATATGAAATTTAATTTTTTGGTGATTTATATAAGCATTTTTGCTTTGTTATCGTGCAATATTTCTTCAGAAAAAATAATTGATGAACTTTCTATAATTATTATTTCATCTGATATATCAATTGGAGAAAATGTTATAAATTTTGCTGTATTAGATATTAATGGAAACCAAATTAATGATGATTTAAATGAAATAAAATTAAGAAATTTAGAATCTGAAAATGAAACTATAATTTCGGCTAAATATCAAAATTGGTTTAAGGGTAAAGGGGCTTACAACTCTAAAATATACATTAATGAAACTGGCTTTCATGAATTAATAGTTACTTTTAATAAATACGAATCAAAAGCAATATTTAATGTAAATACAAAATCTATTACTCCGGCTATAGATAAAAAACCACCAAATATACTAACCTTAACTGCAAAATCTGAAACAGATTTAAAAAATATAACTTCTGACCCTAGCCCAGACATAGATCTTTACAGCACTTCGTACGAGGAATCTATTAATAGTAATATTCCAACGATTATATTATTTTCAACACCCGCATTGTGTGTGTCAGGTACATGCGGACCAATACTTGAGAGTTTAAAAAAAATAAAAAAACAATATAGAGATTATAATTTTATTCATGTTGAGGTTTATAAAAATTTTATTGGGAAGACACTAAGAGACTTAGATAGCTTAGAGGTCACTGAACCTGTCATCAAATGGGGACTACCAACTGAACCATGGATGTTCTTTATTGATAAAAATGGGATTTTAAGAGCAAAATTTGAAGGATTTATTTCTGAAGAAGATATGCTTATTGAGCTTGACCGGATTGGTAACTTTTAATCTCATCAAGTAATTTTTGACCTTTTTGAATATAAAAAGGAATTTTTGGTTCTTTACTAATTTCAATAGCTTCTTTAACAATATTTTCGGCATCATTTAAATTGCCTTCTTTAATCATTATTTTCGAACTGATTAAAAGATATCTAGGATCTTTATCACTTGCAGGACTTGATGAGATTATTTTTTTAGCATAATCATTATCTCCTTTCAGAAAATAATATTCTGCAATAAGATCATAATCATCAATGACAGTCGTATCTGAATTATCAAAAAATAATTTTGCTTGATCCGATTCATTAATCTTTAAAAAGCAGTTGCTCATTAACAAATTTAGCCTGTTGTATGGAGTTGGAGCTATTTCTTTAAATAACAGTATAAATTCATCACAATTATTTTGAGATTTTTTTGAAACACCTTTTAGATAAACTGCTTCATACAAATCTGGTTTTAACTCTAACGCTTTATCGAGATAAATTGAGGCATTTTCAAAATTATTTTTTAATACTGATACTTCACCTAAACCAAGCCATCCTCTTGCAAAATTAGGTTCTAATTCAACAACTTTTTTAAATCTTGCTTCAGCAAAACTAAGATTTTTCACTTCAAGTGACCTATGGGCCCTAACATAATGAATTATGCTGTCAGTTGAATCAACAGATTCACTATATTCTGCCGCATTTTCATTGACACTTAAATCGTTATTTACTCTTTCTTGTTCAGCTTGATTGGCACAAGAAATGAAAGCTAAGGAAATTATAAGATAAATAAACTTCATATTCATATTGATAATAGTAACAATTCTAATTCTAATTCTTTTTCAAAGTTTTTGGTTTTACATTTTAAATCAAACTCTAATAATGATTCATAAATAATTTTTAATCTCTCTAAAGGGATTTTTCTTGAAGAATTAGTTAATTTATTAAAATAAAAAGTACTTGATATCCTCAAGTTTTTTGAAATTTCAGAATTATTTTTGCCTTCATTAAGCAAAAATTTTATTTGCAAGATTTTATGCATTTCAGAAGCAATCATATTTGTAATTTCTATTACATTTACACCTGATGAATATAATTTATTAATTGTTAAAGAAATATCTTTTGGGTTACTTGAAAAAAAAGCATCAATTAAGTCAAAGATCTTATAATTTTTCGATATTGATACTATATTGTTAAAGTCATCTTCGTTAACTTCTTTTCCCTTGGAAAAGTTAGATAATTTTAATAATTCATTTTCAATCAAGAGATAATCTCTATTTGAATCATAGACAAATACTGACCTTTGATTATTCGTAAGTTTTAAGCCGTATTGCTTTTCTTTTGAAGTTACCCAATTATTGATTTTTTCAAATGACCCTCTACCAGAAGGAACATTTAATTCCTTTATAATAAAATTTATATCTTTAAATACATTTTTTCTTTTTAAAGAATTCAAATCACTTTCAGATTCAAACTTTTCAATTAAATACAAGATATTTTCAGATTCAGAAGATTGAATATTATTTAAAAAACCATCCCATTCTCCACTTTTCTCTTCAGACTGAATTTTAGTTAAAAGTGAATCAACTACTATAAGTTTTTTTTCTGAAAACATAGAAAAAGTAGAAATTCTATTTAAAATTTCGTCTTTAAAAATTGCTTGTGCATCAATTCTTTCAAATTCAAAATTGTTATTGTTTTTTATTTCAGTGATTAAATTTTCAATTAGATGAAAATTAGTTCCACAAACTAAGTTAATTTCCATAAATATTTAATATGCATATATTATATATATGATATATAAACTATTGAAAAAAATTAAATGAATTTTCTCATTATGGGATTACCACAAAGTGGCAAAACGGCTTTATACAATTCCTTAACCAAATCAAAAAGGAATGATAACAGAGATTTAAAAGTTGGATCAGTTAAAGTTCCTGATAACAATCTTGATAAAATATCAGAATGGTATAAGACTGAAAAAAAGGTCTATGGAGAAATCAACTTAACTGATCCTGAACCCATAATGAGCTTTGACTCATCAAGTGATTTTCTTGAAAAGAAAAATTTACAAGAAATCCAAAAATTTGATGGAGTGATATTTGTTGTAAGAGCTTTTAATGACGAATCAATACCTCACCCATATGGAGAAGTAAATTTTCTAAATGATATAGAGCAATTTGTGATTGAATCTAGATTGATTGATGTCCAAATTCTAGAAAAAAGAATTTCTAATCTTTCAAATTATGACAAGTCACTTAATAAGCAAGATAAAGAGAATATCGATAAAAAAATTGATAAGCTTAAAGGTTTATCAAATTTAATTGAATCAGGTGAAAATTTTTACTCTGAAAAAATCTCTGATGATCATAGAGCATTAGTCGATAGTACTTTTTTAATGGCAAAATCACCTATAATGCTAATAATAAATTCAGATGAAGGTAAAAAAATTGAATCATTAGATATTGATAAGGCAAAATCTTTATTAGATCAAAATATTAAGATACTTCAAATGCCACTTAAATTTGAAGAAGACTTAATTGAGATGAATGAAAATGAAGCTATAGAATTTAGGAATGAATTAGAGATTGAAAATAATATTGATACTTTCTTTGAATCTATTTTAAATATTTCTAGGTCAATATGTTTTCTTACTGCTGGAAAAAAAGAATGTAGATCTTGGATAATAAAAAAAGGTTTGACTGCAGTTGAAGCTGCAGGAAAAATACATAGTGATATTGCAAGAGGATTTGTAAGAGCAGAAGTAATACATGTTAATGAGATAATTAAACAAACTTCTGAAAAAGAGGCTAAAGATAAAGGAATTATCAAAAGAGAAGGTAAAAGTTACATCATAAATTCAGGAGATGTTGTAAACTTTCTTTTCTCAGTATAAAAAGGAGAAGGAATGTCTGAAGAATTAGGAAAGATTAGCAAACCCCAAGCTGAAAATGTTCAACTTAAAAAAAAGTTATATTTAGTACAAAATATACAAAATTATTTTCCCGGAAATAAAGATTTTGAAAGCTTATTGAAAGAATATTGGGATTCTATTTCAGATCAATTAGATAATCTTGAAAAAACTGCAGGAAATATAAACTTTATTTATATTGAAGGTATGTATCAAGAATATGATGTAGCATCAAAGTTACTAAATGATAATAATAAATGGTGCTTGAGCACAATTGAATCAAGAGTAAAGTCAGGTTCTAATTACAAGAAAATAGAGGATGAGAATAATTATAAACAACTAATAGATTGGACAAGAATAGCTCAGTTGGGATTTGTAAGTGAAAATGCAAAAGAAGTTACAGAAGAAAATTACAAAAAGATAATTACTGAAAGATCAACTATTATTCATGATGAATTGAATAGGATAAAAGAAGGTGAGGCTGCTTTATTTATAATTTCTTCAGGTTCCCATAAATTTCCGGAGGATATGGAAATATTCAATGTTATCCCACCATCTCTTGATAAAATGAACAGATGGATAACAGAAAATCAAAACAGTCTACAGGACTCCAATCAAGAAAAAGAAGTGCAAGATGAAGGAGAAAAAGATAAACAGTCAGGATTATGGACACCATAAATCTTTATCAATTTATATTCATATTCCTTTTTGTGATGTAATTTGCCCTTATTGTGATTTCAATAAATTCTCTAAAGTAGACAATTTAATTCCTGAATTTGTAAGTTCTTTAATTACTGAAATCAAATTAAGAAGACTTAAAAAAAGTAATATAAAATCCTTATCTTTTGGAGGAGGCACTCCATCATATCTATCAAATGATGATTTAGAGTCAATATTTATTGCGTTGAAAGAAAATTTTAGTTTCAATGAAAATATTGAAATATCTATTGAAGTAAACCCAAAGGATATAAATTTAGAAAAAATAATTTTCTACAAGAATATAGGTATCAATAGAATAAGTATCGGTGGTCAAAGTTTTGATGATAACGTACTAAAAAAATTAGGAAGAAATCATAACGCAAAAGAATTAATTTCTACTCTAAATTTGTTGAAAGACAATAATTTAAAAAATGTAAATCTTGATCTAATTTATGGTGTGCCAGACCAATCAATCAAATCTTGGGAAAACTCACTTAATAAATTTATTGAATTTAATTTTCCTCATCTATCTGCTTATCAACTTACATATGAACCAAAAACAAAGTTTCATAGGGATTTAATGACAAATAAAATTACAGAACTAAATGATGAGGATATTGTAAAAATGTTTAAAATTTTAAATTCAAAGATGACAGATTACGGGTATCAAAACTATGAAATTTCGAACTGGTCTAAACCAGGCATGGAATCTTTGCATAATATGAGGTATTGGAAAAAAAATGATTATATAGGATTTGGGCCTGGAGCTTCATCATTTTATGGAAATAATAGAAAAACAAATATTAAATCTTTAAAAAAATATATTAATAATTTAAAAAACCTTATTTTAGAATTTGAAGAAAACTATACTTTAAATAAAAAAGATAATTTGATTGAGGGAATTATGTTGAATCTTAGATTGTCATCTGGAATAAATCATGAACAATTTGAGAAGAAATTCAATTTTGATTTCAGTGATAAGTTTTTTCAGACAATTGATAAGTTGCTTGAGTATGATTTAATAAAAACTAATAATAAAAAAACAATACTAACTGAAAAAGGTAAGTTGCTAAGTGACAGTATATTTGTGCTTTTTCAAGAAGAAATAAATTCTAATCTTTTTTGATTCCTTCTTCCCAAATAATCAAAAATTGTGAAGCTATAAATATAGAACTGTAAGTTCCTACTACAACACCTAAAATAAGGACAACTATGAATTCTCTCAAAGTTGAACCTCCAAGAATCAACATTGAAAACAATACTAATAAGGTTGTAATACTTGTCCCGAGAGACCTTATTATAGATTCATTGATTGATATATTTATATTTGAAGAATATTTATTATCTGGGAATTTAATTTGGTTTTCTCTTATACGGTCAAAAATAACTATAGTATCGTTTACGCTGTAACCTATCACTGTAAGCAGTGCAACAATGAAAACAGAATTCACTTGAAGGCCAAAGATATGACCTAATAAAGCATATATTCCTGTAACTAGAACAACATCATGAATTAAAGTCAAAACTGCTGAAAATGCAAACCTATATGACTTTTCTAGCCTTCTAAATGCATACAATACGTATATCATTACAAAGAAAGAAGCAACACTTACAGCTACTATCGAGTTTCTAACTGTACCCTCAGCTACCTTTGTTCCTACACTTTCGATTTCTATAATTTCAGCATTCTTATCAATTTCTTCAATTGATTTTTCCAAATCATTTCTTGAAACAGTTGAATCGTTATTTTCTAAATCAAAATCAGATAATTTTTCAGTTCTTATAAAATAAGTTTTATCCCCCATTGATTGGATGCTAGGAGAATCTAAGCCAATTTTAGTAAATTGATTTTCAATTTGAGAAGAACTTACTTCATCAACAAATTTTACTGTAACCCCAGTTCCTGACAAAAAATCTATTCCTAAATTTAGGTGAGGAGGGAAGGTTAAAGATAAAATACCAACAATTAGAATGATTGTTGAGGCAGTTAAAAACCACATTCTCTTTGCAACAATATTAATCATTATCACCTGCTTTTCTTGATCCTAATGGATCATATAAGTTATCTTTATTGCCAATTGGGGTAGATGATATCAACCTCATAAGCAACCTACTAACAGTGAAGGCAGTAAACATACTAATAAGCACACCAATTCCAAGTGTCAATGCAAACCCTTGAATTACACTTGTTGTGAATCTATCACCAAACCAATATAAGACAACACAAATAATTATTGTTGAAACATTACTATCTCTAATTGAAGGCCAAGCTCTTGAAAATCCTTCACTTATTGAAGAGAATATATTTCTTCCACTTCTCAATTCTTCTTTAGTTCTTTCGGATATCAAAATATTTGCATCAACTGCAACACCAATAGATAAAATAACCGCTGCTGCGCCTGATAGCGTTAAAGTGATTGGTATTATTTTAAAAACAGCAAGAAGTAAAAGTGAATAAAAAATTAATGATAAGGAAGCTACTACACCTGGAATTCTGTAGTATGCGATCATAAATAATAAAACTAATAGCAATCCAAGAGATCCAGCAAATAAACTCTTAGATAATGAGTCGGAGCCTAATGAGGCATCAACATTTCGCTCTTGAATCAAATTTAAACCAACTGGCAATGCACCAGATTTTAGTTGTATTGATATTGTTTTTACGCTCTGAGAATCAAATGTTGGTCCTTGTATAAATGCCCTGCCACCAGATATACCTGAACTTGCACTAGGAGCAATTAATTGCTCTCCATCTAAAAATATTGCCAAAAGATCTTGGTTTTTTGCAACTCTGCTTGTTAAATCATAAAATTCATCTGCTCCATCATCGTCAAATATTATAGTAACAACTGGTCTAGCAATTCCTGGTTGCACGTCAGGGAAAGCATCAATCAAATCTTCACCTGAGAGAGCAACAGACTTATCTTCATAATAACTTGGAAAAACACATCGTGCTTGAACCCATTCTTCAATAGACAAATTATCAGGAGGCCAAACATCTTCATTATTTTCATTTTCTACTGGTAAACAATCTCTTTCTTTAAATTCTAATTGAGCTGTTTCACCAATAAGTTTTTTGGCCTCTTCGACACCTCCAGATACTCGCCAACTTGAAACTCCACCTGAAATAGATACTTGAAAAATATCACCAATGCTATCGAATGACTCAACAAATTCCTGCACTTTATCCTGATCTAATGACCTAATATTTTCCTCATCAGCAGTAATTTCAAAATCATTTAAGGTTATTCTGTAAACACCCTGAGATAAATCTTCTACTAAACTATCTTGATCAACTTTTGAAACTGAATCAACAACTTTTTCAAGAGATGGAACATCCATTTCTTCTCCGCCTTCTGTTTGACTATTAAACGCAATTAAAAAGCTAAATGGATATTTGTCATCAAGTGCTTCAATTAAATTTGGAAGTTCATTGTTATTTTTTAACTTGGGCCCTGATAATAAGAACCTTCCCTCAACCAAATCAATTTCTTCAACATCTATATTTGTGTAACCAGATTCATTTAATGTATTTTTTAAATCTTCACGCGTAACGCCACCTGCGACAATAACATTAATATTTAAATCACTAAGACCAGGAAGTTGGACCAAGAGTTTGTTATTTACACCACTTCCAGAACCGACAATTTGAACTGAAGATTCTGATATTCCAAAAGAATTTACTCTTCTTTCTAAAATTTTTCTTGCGCCTTCCATATCTTCATTAGAAATTTCTCTATTTTTATTCGGAATAGCTTCATAAACTAAATGCGTACCTCCCTTTAAATCCAATCCAAGTGTTAGGCCAAAGATTGTATCTGAATCTCCTCTATCAAAATCAATGCCCAAAAAATTAAACGATAAGGTGTTGAATGACAATACTATAATTGAAAATAGAAATATTAATGATGTGAAAATTAATGTTCTAATACTAACCATTATTATCCTTTAACTTCCTTTAAAATATCGGCTTTTTCAAGTGCAAGATTTAAATCATCTATACCAATCTTAGTATATAATTTTGAATCAAATTTTTCTTTATTATTATTTTCAACATTTATACTAATTTTTACATCATGGGTGTGATGCCCATCCTCAATTCCATTTTTATGTAATTTTTCATGCTCCTTTAAATGATCTATAAACAGTATTCCATTTAAATGATCTATTTCATGCTCTAAGGCCTGCGAAAGCAATTCTTCTGCATTAATTTTAATTTTTCCCCCTGTTTCATCTAAATATCTTGCAGTAATGCTAACTGACCTTTTAACTAAACCGTTGTATTCAGGGAAACTTAAACATCCTTCATTAATAAATCTAGTTCCGGTTCTTTTAATTATTTCAGGATTGATATAAACATTGTAATTATCTTCAGGGCTAGCTTTGATAATACATAATCGTTTAAGAACTCCAACTTGATTAGCTGCTAAACCAACTCCTTGAGCATGTTTTAAGGTATCTGTCATATTAAATATTAAATCCTTTATTTCATCGTCTATGATTTTTACTGGCTTAGCTTTTTTTCTAAGAAGACTATTTGGGAAAGTTAAGATAGGAAGTATAGACATACTACTAATTCCTTCTTTCTTTAATCCTTGCCCTTTTTCCAGCACGTTCTCTCATGTAGTAGATTCTTGCTTGCCTAACTTTACCTTTTCTATTTAATTTAATTGACTCAATTGATGGAGAGAAAAATGGAAAGATTCTTTCTACACCAACCCCACTAGCAATTCTCCTAATAAGAAAAGTAGATGCTTTATCTGGATTTTTAGATTTTATGAACCTACCCTTAATCACATCACCTTGGAATGATTGTGTTCTTTGCCTGTCACCTTCTACAATTTTTATATTTACCGTTATGTTGTCACCCGGCCTAAACTCATCATAATCTAAAACCTTTTCTAGTTGTGCTTCAGGCTCTACTACTTCAGTAGCTTCGGCTTCAGGCTTTACTTCTTCAGTAGCTTCGGCTTCAGGCTTTACTTCTTCAGTAGCTTCGGCTTCAGGCTCTACTTCTTCAGTAGCTTCGGCTTCAGGCTTTACTTCTTCAGTAGCTTCTTGGTTAGATTCTTTTTCTTTATTTTCTTCAATCATGATTTCACTTTAAAACAACCTGAATATTCTATATCTCAATACATACTTTTATCAATATTTTTTTTAATTTCAATGATTTAAGTTTGATTTTATTTAAAATCTATTATCTTTTTTCCATTGATCAATTTTTGAATGGTCTCCACTTAGTAAGACATTTGGTACTTCAGCACCCATAAATAACCTTGGCTTTGTATAAACAGGTTCCTTTTTTGAATAATCATTATCAATGGAAAAGGTTTCATTTTTATTAGATTCTGAAGAACCTAAAATTCCAGGAATTTTTCTTATAATTGAATCAGAAATTATCATAGCGGGTACTTCTCCCCCACTGACAATAAAATTACCTACGCTTATCTCCTCATCTACTACTAATTCATTAACTCTTTGATCAACCCCTTCATATCTACCGCAAAGTATGTAAATAGATTCTTTTTTTGAAAGCTCTACAACTTTTTTTTCATCAAAATTGTTACCATTTGGTGAAGTCATAATGACATAAGGCGTGTATTGATCACTTTCTTTTAGTTCTAAAACAGAATTAACAAATGGCTCAGGCCTCATAACCATCCCAGGGCCACCACCATATGGAGTGTCATCAACACTTTTATTATTCCCAATTCCATGGGATCTAATATCAAAAGTTGAAAAATCAATCTTTTTTGATTTAATGGCTTTACCGACAACCCCGTATTCTGAAAATTGATCAAAAAATTTTGGAAATATTGTTAATACTCTTATTTTTTTAAGCATAATTTTTAATATTAATTTCTTGAATAATAACAATTACTGGAAAAAATAGCTTAATTATTAAAAAAGTGTATTCAAATTTGTAGAAATTATTAGATCAATTTTGATACCAATTTAATATAACTATTTTTTAAAGGGCAAGAATTGTTAGAAAAAATCATGAATTTAAAAAGATATCACTTTCCGGTTATGCTCACGGAGGTTGTAGAAAACCTTGATGTTACTCCCGGAGGCAGGTATATTGATTGCACACTTGGTGAAGGTGGTCATTCAGAAGCAATCTTAGAATTTTCACAACCTGGAGGCCAACTTTTAGGTATCGATGCAGATCATGAGGCTATTCTGGTATCAAAAAAGAGACTTGAAAACTACGAAGATTGCTCTTATTTGGTTAATTCATATTTTTCAAATGTGTCTAAAATCGCACATGATTTAAACTTTGTTCCGGTCCATGGAGTTTTACTGGATTTAGGGTTATCTTCCCTGCAACTTGATTTTGAAAATAGAGGTTTTAGTTTTTCTGATGAAGAGATTTTAGATATGAGGTTTGGGTTAGAAAACGATTTAACTGCAATTGAAATAGTAAATCATTTTTCTGAAAAAAAACTATCTGATCTCATTTTTGATTTAAGCCAAGATCCAAATTCAAGAATAATTGCTAAAGCAATTTGCACTAACAGACCCTTAAAATCATCAAAAGAATTGGCTGATTTGATAAATTCAATAAAATTAAAAGTCAGAAGAAAACATCATCCAGCAACGTTAACTTTTCAAGCACTAAGAATGGCGGTTAACAATGAAGTTAGCGAATTAAATAAAGTGCTATCTGATTCTTTTTCATTATTAGGGATTGGCGGAAGACTTGCGGTTATTTCATACCATTCCACTGAAGATAAAATAGTTAAAAATTTTATTAATAATGGATTATCAGATTGTGAATGCCCTCCACTAAATTTTGAATGCAAATGTGATATTGACCCGTATTTGAAACTTGTAAATAAAAAACCACTTGCACCTACAGATGAGGAAATTAAACAAAATCCGAGAAGCAGGAGTGCGAAACTCAGAGTTATAGAGAGGATCAAATGAAAGAAAAGCTACTAATTATAAATATTTCAGGAACAAATTCAAAAGTAAAATTATATGAAAATGGTAATATTTCTGAAAATTTTGAATTTATAATAAATGGATACCAAAAAGGTAAAGTAATTGAAAATGAATCATTTTTTGATTCTTTTAGAAATCCTAAATTGACGAGAGTTTTAAATTACCAAAATATTGACAAACTTATTTTCGGTGTTTCTCCAAACGAAATCTCTTCTAAAGTCGAGATTTTACCTATTTATAGTTTTGATTCAACAAAACCTGTAGAAGAAAAAGATCTTTCAATTAAAACTAACTTTGTTGATGATAATTATTCTCTGCTCCACAGCATATCGTTAGGATATATTCTAGACGGCAAAGATGTATTATCAAATCCTACAGGAATGCACGCTAGAAAACTTGAATCAATTAAGCTCAATGTCTCTGTAAATAATGAATTTATAGATTCTCTAAAGAAACTTTGCAAATTATTGAGCATAACTTGTCCAATAAATATTATTTCAAACTCAATTGCTTTAACGAATGAATTAATTGATGAAGAAAACAAAGATTTCGGTTGCTTTCATATAAATATTGGTGATGATTTGACTGAATTATCAATGATTCAAAAAAATAAAGTTTTAGATTTAGCAGTAATTCCTGTTGGGAATGAAAATTTTTATAAAGATATTGAAATCTCACTAGATATAACTCCAAAAGATGCAAAATTACTTGTTGAAAATTTTGGAACAGTAATGCCTGAACTGATTCAAGAAAACGATCATTTGTTGGTACATACTACCAAGGGTCAAGAAGAAAAGATTTCAAATAAAAGGGTTGGGGCAATTATGAGAGAGAGGGCAAATGAGTTATTACAAATTTCAAAGAAATATTTTGATGAAAAATCTATAGGTAAAATTTCTACCAACAGAGTCTTTATTTCTGGAACAGGTTCAAAATACGAAGGTTTTGATTCTTTAATGAAATATGTGTTTCAAAATTTCATTTACCGAAACTCAGATGAAAAAAATGCTTCTGAAAATTATTTAATAAATTACTACTCAAAAGAGTTCAACAACCTTAAAGACTTTAATTCCAACAATGAAAATAAAAATATTTTTAATAAAAAAATTCTTAACAATAACAATTTAATAAAAACAAAGTTAAAAAAACTGCTAAAAATCGGATAAATTGGAGGAAAAATGACATTATTAAATGACCTAAACAATAATTTAAATAAAGCAAATGCAAGCATAAAAGTGCTAGGTGTTGGCGGAGGTGGTTCAAATGCTGTGAAAAGAATGTATAGGAATAAAATAGATCAGGTAGAATACATGATTTTTAATACTGATTCACAGGCACTTGATACAAGTGAAATGGCAACTGCTATAAAAATTGGGGAAAAGACTGCAAGAGGATTAGGTGTTGGCGGCGATCCATCGAAAGGAAGGGAATGTGCGGAGGAAAGCAGGAGTCTTGTAAGGGAATTAGTTGAAGATTCTGATCTAGTTTTTGTTGCTGCAGGAATGGGTGGAGGTACAGGAACTGGTGCTGCACCTGTAATAGCCGAAATAGCAAGAGAATCTGGAGCATTAACTATTGGGGTAGTCACAAAGCCATTTGGATTTGAAGGAACTAAGCGTCAAAAACAAGCCATAGAAGGTATTAATACTCTTAGAAACTATTGTGACACCTTAGTTGTTATTCCTAATGACAGATTAATGTTGTTAGCTGATGATAATCTGACAATGAATGCAGGGTTTGAACTTGCGGATGATGTTTTGAGGCAAGGAGTCCAATCTATTGCAGAAGTAATTGTTGTGCCGGGTGAGATAAACTTAGATTTTGCTGATGTTAAATCTATTATGAAAAATGCGGGAGCTGCATGGATGGGAATTGGTGAAGCAAGAGGTGAGAATAGAGCAATTGAAGCAGCAAAAAATGCTATACAAAGTCCTCTACTTGAAACGTCTATCGAAGGGTCAAGAGCAATAATTTATAATATTGTTGGACCTCAGCAAGGTGAATTTGAACTTTTAGCAAAAGAGGTTAGGGCTGCTGCAGATTTAATTGCAAGAGAAGCTCACCCTGAAGCAAATATAATTTTTGGACAATCTTCTGATCCAACCTTGAAAGACGAAGTTAGACTAACTGTTATTGCAACAGGTTTCCCAGAATCAGAATTCATGTACAAGAATCCTATTAACAGTGAACAATCAAATAAGCCTATAATTCCAGAACAACTTGATTTGGATTTGCCACCTTTTTTGAGAAATTCTGCCCAATAGGGTATTGAAAAGCACTATAATTAGTGTATATAATAACCTCACACGCTACATTTAGTGTATGAGGAATAAATGAATTGTCCAACATGTAACAATAAAAATACTAAGGTAATTGAATCTAGAGAATCTTCAAATTCTGTGAGAAGGAGAAGAGAATGCATTTCTTGCAACGAAAGGTTTACTACTTATGAGAAGATACATATTACTTCAATAACTGTTGTTAAAAGAGACTGGACTAAAGAAGACTTTTCAATTGACAAGCTTGAAAAGAGTATAAGAATTGCTTGCACAAAGAGGCCAATCAATGATTTTGACATTTCGAAACTAATTCTTGATGTACAAAAAGAAGTTCATTCATTAAACCAACAAAATGTAGAAAGTAAAAAAATCGGGGAAATAGTTATAAATAAATTAAAGAAACTTGATGACGTGTCTT
>JAYYQG010000010.1:0-24505 GCA_036128515.1 Chloroflexota bacterium | reverse complement strand
AAAATCTTCTGAAATAGAAAGAACTTCAACTGAAAGAGAAAAAACTGGTCAATTTACAGGAGGTTATGCAATTAACCCAATGAATAATAAAAAAATACCAATTTTTATTGGTGATTATGTACTGGGGACATATGGAACAGGAGCTGTTATGGGGGTACCTGCTCACGATCAGAGAGATTACGAATTTGCAAAAAAATACGAACTTCCGGTTGATGTTGTAATTTCAAAAGATGGCAAAATTACAAATGACCTAAAAAAAGCAAATGAATCATATGGAATTTTAATAAACTCACAGAATTTTGATGGTCTTGATAGTGAAAAAGCAAAAAAAGCTATTACAGATTTCATGGAAAAAAATAGATTTGGGAAGGGAACCGTTACATACCATTTGAGAGACTGGTTAATTTCAAGACAAAGGTATTGGGGCACACCTATTCCTATTTATTATGATAAAAATGAAAATATAATTCCAGTTAATATTAATGAATTACCAGTTGTTTTACCTGAAGCTAAAGAATTCATGCCTACAGGCCAATCCCCTCTTACACTAGATGAAGAGTTCCTCTGGTTTGACCATCCTAAATATGGAAAACTTAGAAGAGAGACCGACACAATGGACACTTTCGTAGATTCATCTTGGTATCACTTAAGATTTGCCTCTGATGAATCAAGTAAGGTAGACCCTTTTAACAAAGAAAGACTAAAAAATTGGCTACCTGTTCACCAATACACTGGTGGTGCTGAACATGCTGTGATGCATTTACTATATGCTAGATTTTTTAATAAAGTTTTAAGAGACCTTGGCTTTGTTGATTTTGATGAACCTTACCAAAATCTTTTTAACCAAGGTGTATTGCTTAAAGATCATCAAAAAATATCAAAAAGATCCAACCCTCTTGCTCCAGATCCTTTAGTTAAAGATTTTGGAGCTGACGCGGTTAGATTGTATCTAATGTTCCTTGGGCCTTGGGATCAAGGAGGTGATTGGAGCGATGATGCATTTAATGGAATCACGAGATGGTTGAACAGAGTATGGGACATATCAACAAGAGATGCAGATGAATTAATATCAAATGATGAAAATAATAAAGAATTTGAAATTTTAATTAATTCAACTGTAAAAAAAGTAAGTGAAGATTTAGAAAGATTTAAATTTAATACGTCAATATCTACATTGATGGAATATACAAATAGTTTGAGTAAAATTTGGAGCGCGGGATGCAACAATGACTTATGGAAAGAATCTATAATAATTTTAATCAAATTGTTATCACCAATGGCACCTCATATAACTGAAGAACTATGGGAATTGAATGGGCAGGAATTCAGCGTCCACAATCAAGAATTTCCTTCATGGGATGATCAATTAATTTCTACTGACACAAAAACTATAGTTGTCCAAGTAAATGGTAAAGTAAGATCTCAATTTGATATTGAAGAAACCAAATCTGAAGAAGAAATATTTGAAATAGCCTCAAATAATGAAAAAGTGCAAGAAAACTTAACAGGCAAAGAGATAATTAAAAAAATTTATGTTAAGGATAAGTTAGTAAACTTTGTTGTAAGGTAAATTTACATTTATGAAATATAAATTTCTGTCAATATAAGAAGATCTAGTTATGGATAATATAAAAAATAATATTCTTGATTTCATTCAAAGTAATTCTTATAAAGTTTTGCTTGTATTTGCTATATTAACCTTGGCAGTTTGTTTTACTCCTTTATTTTTCGAAGATCCTGGAGATGCATCATTAGACCCTAAAAAAGAAGCTTATGAAGTCCAGCAAAGAATAAACGAAAAATTTGTAGAAGCGGTTCAATTTGTTTCCTTTGTTATAAAAGCTGACGATGGCGACATGATTGACAAAGAGAGTTTAGAGGATTTGCTTGAAAGGCAAAATAAAATAATTGATTTAGACAGTAAAATGGAATTGGCAGTTGGGTCTCTTGAGAAGAATAATTTTTTATGGACAGGGTATGATGAAGTAACAAAAATATCTTTCGTAGGCGTGTATTCTATCGCCAATTTAGTTGATAATTTTTTAAAGATAAATCCCAATTTTCCAAATGGTATTTATGATGCAGATGAGGATGAAGTAAAGATAGCGATTCATCAAATTTTTGAAACCGGTTTAGTTGAAAATCCATTTTCGATTCTTTCAAAACCCGCTGGATATGAAAAAAGAACTGTTAAAAATATTGAAATAAATTATTGGAAATCACCTGCAATATTTGTTGATGTTTTATCTGATAATGAGAAAATGGGTGGAGGCAATTTCGCAATTGAATTAGGTGGAGATGAAACAACAATTAACAAAGAAAGGTATGCCAGAAATTTAGAAAAAATAATGAACGAATCATCTCCTTCATTTGAAGCTCTAGGCATTGCCACTGATGTTAATTTAGTTGCTGAAGAGCAAGGAAGTATAGCAGGGCAGTTTGTTACGTTCACAGTAATTGCAGCAATAGCTGTTTGTGGAATATTTTTAAGATCTTATGTAGCAATGGTACTTGTTGGTGTGGGGTTAATATCATTAATGATTTGGCTGAAAGGAATGTCATTTGTTTTTGGATTTAAAGGTGGATTAATAACTGACCTAATTGTACCAATTGCAATGGTCTCGCTTGGAGTAGATTTTTCAATACACGCACTGAAAAGAATGCAGGAAGAAAGATCAAAAGGCCACAAAAATTATTTTATTGTTGGGATGTCAGGTGTTGTTGGTGCCTTAACACTTGCTTTACTGACAGATAGCTCTGCATTTTTAGCCAATGCTTTTGCTGGTGTTGAGAGCGTATTCTACTTCGGACTTGCTGCCACATTAGCAACACTATTATCCTATATTGTCTTAGGTATATTGGTGCCACTATCTTATTCATTAGTACTCCCTAAAATAAAAAATACTAGATCAAAGTTCGAAAATTTTATAAGAATAATTAATTTTATAACTACTCCAGCTACATGTGGTTTTGGTGTAATTTTTGTTGTAATTTTAGGATCTACATTGTTGAATGATTTTGCTGGTTTAATCATTGGATTTGCTACATGCATATTTATACTACTTTTAAACTTAATGTTGCCAATTTATCTAAATTCAAAATCAAATATTCAACAATCAAAAGAAAGTATAAAAGGTCAAACATCCTATGAGGTAATCTTCTCAAAAATAGTGACATCTGTTGCCAAAAAATACTATATTGTAATTCCTCTATCTATTGCTATAACAATTTCAGCAGGTATAGGTGCGATTAATTTAAAATCAGAATTTGATGTAAAAGATTTTTTTGATAATGATTCTAACTTTGTTATCGCATTAGATAGGTTTGAAGAATATACCCCTGGCCTTAGAGGTGAACCAGCTCAATTAATTTTTGAAGGTGAAATAACAAGTCCTGATTTCATTGATAAATTTGAAGATTTCTTAGGTGAAATGTCAAAAGTAGAGTTTGTCGGAGTCAACCAAGACGGAAGCCTCAATCAAAGCGGAACATTAAATCTATCAAAAATATCAAAACTTATACTAAGTAATGAAAAGGTTATAAATGACATTAATGACAATTACAATTTGATGATTACAGATAATGACAATGACTTTATTCCTGATAATAAAAATCAGATTGAAACAATAATAAAGTATGGCATTGAAAATGGAATTAGTTCAGACGGTGAATATTCTTTCGACCCATTATGGTTTCAAAGATATTTTTGGTATAACCAAGAATTTGACAACGACTACACCTCTATTTTAATGGTCTTTTTAAGTGGAACAAGAACTGAGGATGATGTTTCTAAAGTCAGAAATGAAATTACCAAATTAGTTGATAGCTATAATTTTGAAGAAGATGAGGTTACTGTTGGAATAACTGGATCACCATTTAGTAGGAGTGATCAGCTAAATGCAACTACAGACTCAATGAGGCGTTCAATTCCTTATGCGTTTATAGCATCATTTTCTATAATTCTCTTTACTTTAAGATCATTTAGATATGCAATATTAACAGTTATCCCAATAGCATTAGTTGTAGTTTGGCTTTACGGGATAATGTATTTATTTGATTTTAGTTTGAATTATGTAACAGCAACAATTGGCGCAATATCCTTAGGAGTTGGTGTTGATTTTGCTATACACATGACAATGAGATTTAGAGAAGAATTGTCTAAACAGCCTAGTAAATATGACGCTTTAAGTAATTCAATTAGTGGCACAGGAGTTGCATTATTAGGATCTGCAATTTCAAGTGTTATCGGATTTGCAATTATGGGCTTTGCTCCAATGCCATTATTCTCTACATTTGGAATTTTGACAGCAATAATGATTTGCCTTGCCTTGTTGTCATCATTGTTAACATTGCCATCACTTCTGTATTTATTCTCAAAAAAATAATTTTAATTACAAAAACTGATATCCAAGCTAAACTTCAATGATGGAAATGATTAAGGTAATGAATTTGAAAAAAAATTATGATGACTTTGAAGCTGTTCGAGGAATAGATTTTAATGTTAACGAGGGAGAGGTTTTTGGTTTGCTTGGACCAAATGGTGCTGGCAAAACAACAACTGTTGAAATTTTAGAAGGTTTAATTGAGCCCTCTTCAGGGACAGCAACAATAGCGAATTTAGATGTTGTTAAAGATTCTAAAAATGTAAAAAAAATGATAGGTGTGCAACTTCAATCAGTGAACTTTTTTGAGCAACTTAGTCTTTATGAGATTATTGAATTATTTGCAACATTATATTCAAGTTCAATAAATCCTGATTTAATTTTAGAAAGAGTAGATTTAAAAAAGAAAAGAGGTTCTTACTTCAAAACCTTATCTGGCGGCCAAAAACAAAGGCTTTCAATTGCTGTAGCTCTTGTTAATAGCCCAAGAGTATTATTTTTTGATGAACCCACAACTGGTCTTGACCCTCAGGCAAGAAGAAATTTATGGGATTTAATAAAATCTTTTCAAAAAGAGGGTAAGACCATAATGCTTACCACTCACTATATGGAAGAGGCAGAAGAATTATGTGATAGAGTAGCTATAATTGATGAGGGCAAGATAATTAAAATAGATTCTCCATCGAACTTAATTGATGAATTAACAATGTCAGGATTCAAATCTCAGAAGAAGATTAAAGATGCAACTTTAGAAGATGTATTTATAAGCTTAACTGGGAAAAGTTTACGAGAAGATTAATGAAAATATATTTAAGCTTTACAATAGCAGCAAGTAAAATGTTCTTTCGAAGAAAAAGTTCAATATTTTGGTCATTATTTTTTCCTGTTGTCACAATGCTTGTTTTAGGTAATGCTGGATTTATTGGATATAGTGCACCTAATGTAGGTTTATTTTCTACAACAGAAAATGAAACTATTGATGAATTAAAATCCTCTAAAAGTATTGCTATCAGAGAATATCAATCAAAAGATAATGCTTTAGAAGCATTAGAAAAAGGTACTCTCTCAGCTTTGGTGACTTTAAACTCTGATTCTGAGATTATTGTCACAACCAGAGAAGGTGATTTAGCTGAAAAAGAAGTTGTTGAGAACTTTGTTTTCAAGATAATTAATCAAGATGCTGATCCAGTAAGTTATGTGACTTCAGAAATTGCAGATATGAATTATCAAGGATACAAAGGTTTTATTGTCCCAGGAATAGCAGCAATGGCAATAATGCAAAATGGAATTTTTTCAGTTGTATTTACCCTTTTGAGTTATAAAAATCAAGGTGTACTAAAAAGATTAAAAGCAGCACCAATATCTCCATCTCATTTTATAGTTGGTCATCTTATATCTAGGGTATCAATAATTATTCTACAAACTTTTATTCTTTTATTAATGGGAGTATTTGTTTTGGGAGTATCTGTTGGTCAAGGAAGTATCCTTGCATGGTTAAATATACTTTTCTTATCATTCTTAGGTGGAATTTTATTTTTAGCAATTGGTTTAGCAATATCAAGTTTAGCGCCAAATGAAGATAGTGCACCAGCCTTGGCAAATCTTGTTACATTCCCAATGCTTTTTTTGTCAGGCGTTTTCTTTCCAATAGACTTTTTACCAACAATTATTGGTTATATAAGTAACTTGTTGCCTTTAACCCATCTCGCTGAGGGAATCAGGCTATCTGCTCTTTATGGAAATTCAACATTTACTACAATTCCACAATTAGGAATAACATTTGCGTGGCTTGCAGTATCTTTCTTTATATGTGCAATATCTTTCAAATGGGAATAAAATTAATTTAAATTATTTTTATATGGATTTTAAATTCTCAATAAGCGAAGTATCATCAAGAACAGGGATTTCTAGTTCTGCCATTAACTATTATGTAAGAAGTAAGGTAATTACCCCCCCAAAAAAGACCTCTAAAACTAGAGCATTATTTTCTGAAAAGACCATTGATGAATTAATTGAGATTAAAAATTTAAAAGCTCAAGGACTCCCAATCAAGTTAATTAAAAATAATTTTAATAAAAAAGAAGGCGGTTCTAAATTCGAATCTTTTTCTGGAACATTAAATGAATTATCAAAAAAATATTCTATAGATGAAAATTGGGTCAAGGAATTGATTAAGAAAAAAATATTTACGCCCAAAAAAAAGAGTAAAAACATATTTATATTTGATATATTAGACATTCAACTTCTAACAAATTTAAATAAACTAACAAATTTAGGTATGCCGGAAGAATACTTAATAAGGCATTCTGAATATATGGAACTATCAAAAGCAGAAGCTATATTTCTTCTTGAACACATAAATTTCTCTGATTTAGAAAAAGATACTATCAAATCAATTAGAAATAATTTTGAAAAAGTAAGAGACATTATTAGAATTAAAGAACTAAACAAACTTCTTGATTAATTATTTTTCTTAGACTTTTTTTTAATTGTAAGTAATTTTAATTCTTTAGCTTTCTTTTCTTCCACAAGCCTTATTGCCTGCTTAAGGCCTTCCTCGATTGCGCCTCTCTTAACAGCTTCTTTTACATCTTTCTTTGATTTTTTATTTTCATCAATATATGAAAAGCAAATAGCTCTATTTGCATATGCATCAGAATTTGTATCATCTATTTTTAGAGACTTAGTAAAGGCACTAATTGCATCAGTCATCTTTCCAATAGTCATATATGAAACCCCAAGATTATAGAAAATTTCTTGATTATCTTGTTTTAATTTGGCCGACCACTCAAAGTAATCAATGGCTGTTTCGACCATGCCTGCTTTCGCACTCTCAAGGCCTGTATTAAAGTAACTTTTCCAAAGTTCCTGACTCATAACAAATTAAGTATTAAAATAAGATAATGAATAATTATATAGAAAAACTTGAATTTAAAAATATATTAAATTCTATAAGCATTAGCTGTACATTTTTTTTATCAAAAAAATTGGCTTTAAATATCAGCCCTTCGAAAGATATAAATGAAATAAATTTAATGCAAACTCTTACAAATGACGCCAAAAAAGTCATTGAGCAAGGTGATAATTTTTCATTTAGTGCGATCAATGAATCTGATATTTTTACTAAAGAAGTTTTAGATAATGAGATATTAAATATTAATGATATATATCAATTAAATATTTTTTTGAAAGAATGTAAAAAAATAAAAAATTTATTTAAAGGTTTAAAAAAAAGCAGCTCATTAATTAAATATGCCGATGAAATTCATGAACTCAATGATCTTATTGAAATTATAGACTTATCAATAAATGACAGTATAGAAATTAAGTCATCAGCCTCACAAAAACTTAAAAAATTAAGAAAAAAATCACTAAATTCATATGAATCTCTTAATAAAGAATTGAATAAGATACTCAAAAATAAGAATTATTCAAATTATTTTCAATCAGATTCTATAAGATATATATCTGGAAGATTAGCATTAGAGCTGAAATCTGAATACAAGAATAAATTCAAAGGGATTTTACACGGCTCATCTTCTTCATATAGCACATCTTACATTGAACCATTATCTACTATAGATATTTGTAATCAATGGAATGATTATCAAAATCAAATAAGAGAGGAGGAGGTTAAAATATTAAAAGAAATCAGCAATTCTATTTTCGATTTGCAAAATAGCATTAAGCAAAATATTGATACATCCACCAATATTGATTTAATTTTTGCAAAAGCTAAATATTCTAAGTCAATTAATGGATCAATTAATTTAAAAGAAAAAGGAGAGAATATACTCAAACTAATTAATTGTAGGCATCCTTTACTTGGCAATAATGCTGTTCCAATAGATATTGAGATCAATAATAAAGAAACTTCAATTATTATTAGTGGTCCAAACGCAGGAGGAAAGACTGTGGCTCTTAAGACAGTAGGAATTATCTCATTGATGTCACAATCAGGAATACTTTTACCATGTTCACCAGACTCAAAAATACCTATATTCAAAGATTATTATGTTCATATTGGTGATGATCAAAATATTGATAAATCTGAGTCGTCTTTTTCATCACATATTTCAAATATAATTTTCACACTTGATAACTGTAAAAAAGATTCAATAATTTTAATTGATGAGATTGTCTCTTCAACAGACCCTGATGAAGGGTTGGCGCTAGCATGTGCAATTATTGATTACTTAAACAATAAAAAATGCAAAACTATAATTACAACTCATATTAAAGGTTTAGTTGAATATGGCAGCAGGAAAGATTGGTGTAAAAATTATAGTGTTAATTTTGATTTAACGAACAATATTCCTACTTACAAACTTAATGAAGGAATTGAAAGTAATAGCTTTGCAATAGAAACCTCAAAAAATTTAGGTCTTCCTGAAGAAATAATTTCAAATGCTAAAAAAAATCTTAGTGATGATTATTTGAAATATAAATCATTGATCAATGAATTAAATGTTCAAAGGAATGTTCTAGATAAAATTAGAATTGATTTAAATAAAAAAGAATCTCTATTTATAAAGAAAGAAAATGTTCTTCAAGAGAAAATTAAAAAATTAGATTTAGATAAACAAGAGATTTTAGATCAATACTTGTTTGAACAGAAAAAAGAGCTTGAGAAATTTAAAAAAGAAATCAAAACAATAAAGCAGTCAGTGAAAACGTCAAACGAAATAAAGGAAGCAAAGAAAAAAATTAAAAAAATTGAAACCAATTTTAAGTTTAAAGAAACCAATGTAAAAGAATATGAATACAAAGTTGGCGATTTTATGCGAATTGAGGATATTTCAAAAATTGCAAAGTTAATTCAAATTAAATCAAAGACTAAAGGATTATTTCAAATTGGAAGTAGTATTATGGATCTCCCATTAAGTAAAGTTATATATGTTGTTGAAAATTATAATGATAGAGGAGTATCTTCATTTAAAACTGATATGGACACTTCAAATTATGAGCTTGATTTAAGAGGATTTTCTGTAATTGAGGTTAAAGACATTCTAGAAAAATTTCTAGATAATTCGCTTTTGAATAATGAGAAAAGTTGTCAAATATATCATGGTATCGGATCAAGAAGCATTGAAAATGAAGTACACAGAATATTAAAAGGTACAAAATTTGTAGCAAAATTTACAACTCATAATGAAAGGAAAGGAGTGACTGTAGTCAGTTTTAAATAATTAGTAATTCTTTTAATTTTTCTGAAATTATTTTTTCTTCACCATCTCTGATATTTACCATTGAAATATTCATATCTGCGCCATACCCTCCGTCACCTAAATAAATACTTGGGTTGCCACTTTCAAGGTTTCTTTTTAATTCATCTGGAGACATTCCTTTCCAGCCCTCAGAGAAATAAAAAATAACTTGCGGCCCCTCTCTTTTTGTACTTTCGTCTTCAACAACAATCTTAATGCCATCAATTTGACCTAATTGCTTCATGATGTAATTTGCTTTTCTTTTCCATTCTGCCCAAACAGCAGTTTGGTCGGTATCCAGAAATATTTTTAATGCTGTTACAAGCCCAACAATGCATTCCTTGGATACTTTCATTGGACGACCAATCTTTGCCTTAATATCATCAAAGCAAATTAAGTTTTTTCTAGCTAAATTAATATATTCTTTTTTTCCGATCATAAAGCCAGTATTTTGTGGACCCCGAACTCCTTTTCCTCCACTAAATGAAACAAGTGATGCACCTGCTTTGGTAAATTTATATAAATTTTCTACAGGTGGTAATTTTGCTGAAGCATCAACAATTACAGGGATTTCATTAAGATTTGCAACCTCAACCACTTCGTTAAAATCAACTTTTTTTTCAAGAAAAGTTGCCTCAACATATGCAATTGCAACTGTATACTTATTTATTTTTTTTGATAGATCAATTGGGTCCTCATACTCAATTAATTTTGCTCCAGTTGCCTCAAAAGATGTATCGTAATGATTTCTATGGTGCTTACTTATCAAGATCTGAAATTCTTCTTTTTGGTTGGGTATTTTATCAATTGCAGATATATCTTTTTTGCAAATTACTGATGCAGACATTAATACAATTGCTGAAGCACAGCCCGAGGTTATTAAAGCACTTTCAGCTTGACATAATTTTGCTATTTGGTCAGAACATTTCTTGTGCAATTCTTCATAATTTATGAATGCATTTGACGATTGGCTCATTGCATCTAAAACTTCAGGCTTCATCAAGCTTCCGCCAAGATTTGTAAACCAGCTTTTACCGTTAATTACAGTTTTTATATTTAAGTTTTTATAAATATCAGGTGTCTGCATTTAATCCTCTAAATAAATAAATTCTGATTTTAGTTGTCCACAACCAGCGTTTATATCTATTCCTTTTTCCATTCGTATTGTTGATGGTACACCAAAATTACTAATTATTTTTCTAAACTTACTAATATTTTCAGATCTAGATCTTTCAAAATTTGAATTATTTGTTGGGTTGACTGGTATTAAGTTTAAATGACAAAGCAGTGGCCTTAGAAGTCTTCCTAATTTATTTGCATGCTCTTCAGAATCATTCTGACCACTTAATAATACGTATTCGAAAAAAATTTTTCTGTTAGTTTTACTTATATATTCTTTACATGTTTCAATTAAGTCTTCTAAAGGATATTTTTTATTTATTGGAACTGTTTCCGATCTAGTTTCATTATCAGGAGCATGAATTGATACAGCTAAATTTACTTGTATTTTTTCTTCAGCTAATTCTTGAATTCTTGGTAAAAGGCCAACAGTAGAAACCGTAATGTTTCTTGCACCAATGTTTAAACCTTTTTGATCATTTAAAATTTTTATTGCTTCTATTACTCTTGCATAATTTGCTAAAGGCTCACCCATTCCCATGAAAACTATATTTAAATTGTTTTGGTCTTTAATAATTTTTGGATCTTCTTTAAGTAATTCTTTTTTTACTTCAACTACCTGAGAAACTATTTCTCCAACAGTTAATTGTCTTGAAAAACCCTGTTGTCCAGTTGCACAAAATTTACAATCGAGAGCGCATCCAACCTGAGATGAGATGCAAACAGTTCTTCTTTTTCTTCTATGCCCGTCTTCATCATATCTCATCAGAACGGTTTCAATTAATCTATTGTCATGAAGCCTCCAAAGATATTTATCTGTACTCTTATCTTTAGATTTTTTTTTCACAACTAGTTTCAAAGGACTGAATTCAAGTTCGTTTTCTAAGGACTTCTTTAATCCTTCTGGGATAGTTGATATCTCATTAAAACTATCATAAAGGTCAACATACATCGACCTCCATATTTGATCTGCCCTGTAAGATTTCTCCCCTTTTTCTAAAATAAACTTTTCAAGGTTTTCTTTATTTTTTTCAAAAATAGAATTCATATATTTTAATAAACCTGTTAATATCCAATTGTTATTACGTTGTTAAAATATTTTAGATTAGCATGGTAGAAAAAACTATAGGTACAAACAAAGATTCAAGTAAAATTAATACTTCTGAAAATAATATTATTAATTTTGAAAACCCAGTATTAGAAGCAAAAAAATTAAATGTTCACTACGGAAAAGTACTAGCTGTTAAAAATGTTAGCATCCAAGTCCCAAAGAATAATGTAGTGTCCCTAATTGGCCCTTCAGGTTGTGGTAAAAGTACTCTTATAAGATGCTTTAATAGAATGAATGACACTATTAGAATAGCAAAAATTGACGGAACTATTACCTATAATTCTAAAGATATTTATGAACTAGACCCTGCAGAAGTCAGGTATAGAATTGGTATGGTATTTCAAAAACCCAATCCATTTCCTAAATCAATATATGAAAATGTTGCTTTTGGCCCAAAAGTTAATGGAGTGAAAGAAAATCTTGATGAAATAGTTGAGTCCTCTTTGAAAAAGGCGGATTTATGGAAAGAAGTAAAAGATAGGTTAAAAGAGAATGCTTATGGATTGTCAGGTGGTCAACAGCAAAGACTATGTATCGCAAGATCCTTAGCAGTAAACCCAGAAGTTATTCTGATGGACGAACCTTGCTCGGCTCTTGACCCAATATCAACTGACAGGATTGAAGAACTAATAAAAGATTTATCCAAATCAATGACAATTTTGATTGTTACCCACAACATGCAACAGGCAATAAGAGTCTCTGATTATGCGGCCTGCATGATGGCCGGAGAAGAGAGGATTGGCGAATTAATTGAATATGGAGAAGTCGATCAAATTTTTGGAAATCCTATTGATAAAAGAACTGAAAACTACGTAACAGGCAGAATTGGTTAGAAATTATACAAATGGACGAATATAGAGGGAGAAAATCATTAGACCTTGAATTGCTAGATGTAGAAACAAAAATTAATGTTCTTTACAGATTAGTAAACACTGCTTTTAACGAAAGTATGGATGCTCTTTATGAAAAAGATTTATCTCTATCAAAAAAAATTATTGAAGAGGATAAGAAAATAAATGAATTATCAAGTGAAATTGAAAGTTTAGCAATTAATGTAATTAGGAACCAAACTCCAGTTGCAACTGATATTAGAAAATTGACATCTCATATATTTGTTGCTCAAGAATTAGAAAGAATTGGTGACTATTTAAGAGGCATTTCAAGGATAAATACAAAGATAGGAAAAGAGCCATTTATTACAAAGTTTGAAAAAATCCCAAAAATGGAAAAGGTTGCAAAAGAAATGCTAAAAATGAGCATGAAATCTTATTTAAATGAAAAAGAATCTAGTGGAGCAGTAGAAACATCAAAAGAAATATTTTCCAGGGATGATGAAATTGACAATCTTAATACACAAGTTCAACAAGATTTAATAAAAAGGATGTCAAAGAATTCAAAAATTGTTAAGCAGGGTACATACATAATTTGGGTTGCACATAACTTAGAAAGGATTTCGGATAGATCTACAAATATTGCTGAAAGAACTTTATATGTTTTAACTGGAGATTCATCATCTTTAATCGATCATGACCTTGATGAATAGATTTCAAATTTTTTATAAATACTATTCTTAAAATCTAAATTTATACTTTTATTAGGCTTAATTTTCTTTAATGCTCTATGAACTGTTCTTACGCTTATATTATATTTTTCAGCTATCTGTTGATTTGATAACCCGTTTGATCTGTCTTCAATTATATTTCTATACCTGTTATTTTTTTCTAAATTTCGTACAAATGAAGGATCGTCGTAAATACATATTTCAATTGGGCAACTCAAACATGATGAACTAAATCTGCACCCAGAATCTTTAAAATTTATTTCGTCATTATTTAGATTTAATTTACTTAACATAATATTATTAGAACTTTTGTTCTAATAATATAGAACATATGTTCTGAATGTCAACTACCTTTTTTTTAAGGAAAAATTATAATTGTGTTATGAATGCTGAAATTGTTGCTATAGGCTCTGAACTATTATTAGGCCAAATTGTTGATTCAAATTCTGCTTGGATCTCAAAAAGGCTTGCTGAGAATGGAATTAATCTATTTTATAAAACAATAGTTGGAGACAATCCTGAAAGGATGAACTATATATTGTCAAAATCATTGTCCAGGGCAGAAATAGTAATTACTTGTGGTGGAATAGGCCCAACTAAGGATGATATTACAAGAGACATTGTTGCAAAAGTTGTTGGAAAAAAATTAGTTCCTGACCAAGAATCACTTGACCACATAAATAATAGGTTCCGAAAAAGAGGCATGATACCCACTAAAAATAATGACAGGCAAGCACATTTTCCAGAAGGATCAATTATAGTCAAAAATCCTAATGGGACTGCTCCATCATTTATTGTTGAAAAAGATAATAAATGTATAATTTCACTGCCCGGAGTTCCTTTTGAAATGAAATGGTTAATTGATAATGAAATTATTCCTTATTTAGTTAGAAAATATAATCTTGAAGAAATAATCCACTACAAAGTATTAAAGACAATTGATCTTGGAGAAAGTAATGTTGATGATCTAATTGGAAAAATAATGGAGAACTCAAAAAATCCAACTGTTGGTGTACTTGCACACCCTGGGCAGGTTGATGTAAGAATTGCAGCAAAGGCAAAAAATAAAGAAGAGGCATCAAAATTGATCTCACCAGTTAAAAAGGAAATTGAGAAACTTTTAGGTGAAAATATTTTTGGAGAAGATGAAGATACTTTAGAAAAGGTAGTAGCAGAATTGTTAATTAAAAATAATCAAACAATTTCAGTATTTGAGAATATTTCTAGTGGTGTAATTTCTAGCTCAATTAAAGATTTTGCAAAAAATAATTTTAATATTGGATTAACTTCAGGAGATAAAAATATTAATAAATTTATGAAAAAGTATAATTTTAATATCGCTGATAAAGCACCTGAACAAGTAAGCATAGAGCTTGCAAAATTTGTTAGAACTCTTTCATCTTCTGATATTGGTTTTGCTTACTATGGGATAACAACAGGAGATGAGAATGTTCAAAACTTAGGGCAAGGAGAAAGTTATTTTGCAATTGTTGATGGTACCAATAATAAAACAAAGCATGTTAGGTCTGCCGGGATTGGTATTCCAGACAAAAGAAGAGCTATAATGAGTTCATTAAGCTTAATTAGAAATTTTTTAAAATGATTAAATCACTTTCAGCAATCCAGCTAGAAAATAAACCTAAACTTATTGTTGATGAAATAGATATTGCTGATCCAGTAGGTAGTCAAGTGATGATAAAACTTATTTCAAGTGGCATATGCCATTCTCAGCTACATCAAATGCACGATAATAACCTTCCTAAACCTTTTTTATTAGGGCATGAAGCAACGGGTGTAGTTATGAAAACTGGGCCTGACTGTAATTACGTTCAGGAAGGTGACTATGTGATTGCTACTTGGGTCAGAAGAAATCCAATCAAGGGAAGATATCTTCCTGATTTAAAAGGAGTTAGTTATCAAGAAAAAAAATTAAATTGCAGGATTACATTTACTTGGTCAGAAATAATAATGAGTGAAGATGAATATATTGTTAAAATACCAAAAAAATATGCCACCCCAGAATCTTGTATTGTTGGATGTTCAATTCTAACCGGTGCAGGTGCTGTAAAAAATACTGCAAAAGTAAAGCCAGGAGAAACAGTAGCTATTTTTGGGGTCGGCGGAATAGGTCTAGCTGCTGTGAAAATGGCTTCTTTATTAAATGCTTCAAAAATTATTGCCATAGATATAGATAGTGAAAAGCTAGAATTTTCAAAACAATTTGGTGCAACTCACACTATAAATTCTATAGAAAATAATCCTATTGATGAAATAATTGACCTTACTAATGGTGGAGTAGATTATGCATTTGATGCTATTGGAAAAAAAATTACAATGAATCAAATTTTTGAATCAATAAAACAGGGAGGGTCTGGAGCAGACAATGTAGGTTGAACTTCAATATTAATTGGTATACCTGAATCCACAGAAATAACCTTAGATTCTAACCAAATTTTATTAACACAAAAAACATTTAAAGGCAGCCTAGGTGCGACTTACCCAGAAAAAGATTTTAATTACTTTTTAGAGATGTATGAGAAAGGTGAATTTCCAATAGACAAAATGATTAGCGAGTCATTTAATTTGTCAGAAATTAATGAAGCATGTCACAAATTAGAAAGTGGTGAAATAACAGGAAGATCGATTATTAAATTCTAATGAATTTAGATTTTGAGTTTCAAAAAGTTATAAACAATCTCGAACAAAGATTTAATTTTGAAAAAAAAGAAGACTCTAAATTTGATTTTTTTAAGCTGGACAGAAGCTTAAAATTAATGGATCTTCTTGAGTCCCCAAATGAATCAAATGCACTAAATATTCATATTGCTGGCACAAATGGAAAAGGGAGCGTATCTTCATTATTGTCTTCAGTGTTGTCATTAAATTATAAAGTGGGTTTATATTCTTCACCTCATTTATACAATTACACCGAAAGAATAAAAATTAATAAAAAAAATATCTCCAAAAAAGATTTTATACATATATATAATTTTATTGAAAAAAAGATACTTGAATATGAAAAAATGTCAGGAAAAACCTTTTCTTTTTTTGAAGTTTTGACGGCAATGAGCTTTATTTATTTTAAAAAAAATAAAGTTGACATAAATGTAATTGAAACAGGCATAGGGGGAACATACGACACTACAAATGTAATAAAATCTGACATTCAGGTCATTACACCAATTAGTTATGATCATCAAAATGTATTAGGTGACACTATAAAATCAATCTCGGAAAATAAAGCTGGAATTATTAAAGAAAATTCAACAGTGATAACTTCAAAACAGATTAGCGAAGCTTTAGAAATAATTAGGAAAAAATCAGCTGAGAAAAAATCAAAATTGATTGAACTGAATTATTCTATAAAATCAAAACTTTCTATAGAAGACTTCAGAATGAACACTTTAATAGAGATTAACGGAGATGAGTATAATATATCTTCAAATTCAGTTGGTAGGCACTATATAGATAATGTTGCTTTAGCAATTAAAACATTAAATTATATTGATAAATTTGAACTAACAAAGTTTCAAATTGAAAAGGGAATAAAGAATAATGTTTGGCCTTGTAGAGGAAATATAAAAAAATTTAAAAACAGAATTTTTTTTATTGACGGGGCGCATAACGAAAGTGGATTTAAAAAGCTTGAATTATCGATTGAAGAATTTCTAGATAAAAATTTTACATTGATATTTGGTTTAAATAAAAATCATGATATTAATCCAGTTATCAATTTAATCGAAAGATTTAAATGTAAGACAATAATATCTCAATCAAATCATCCTAAGTCAGAAAATATAGAAAATATAGAAAAAAAACTTAAATATAATAGAATTGATTACATAAAATCAGAAAATTCTAAAGAGGCGTTAGATATTTCCTTAGAAGAATCAAAGATTAATGAAACTATTATTGCTGCAGGTTCAATATTTATTGCTGCAGAGATAAGCAAACTAATTAATAATGACTGACAATAAAAAAAGAGTAGTAATTACAGGGATGGGGGTTATTTCTTGTGCCGGTAATACAGTCAAAGAGTTTTGGGATTCTCTATTAAATGGAAAATCTGGGATTGATTATTTAAAGCAACTCAATACTGAAAATTACTCTTGTAAAATTGGTGGAGAAATTAAAAATTTTGACCCCCTTAATTACATGGATAAAAAAGAATCCAAAAGGCTAGCTAAAAACTCTCAGTTTGCTGTAGCTGCAACAATGGAGGCTATATCTGCTGCAGAATTAGATTTATCTAATACTGACAGATTAAACATGGGGGCACTAATTGGAAGTGGTTCCGGAGGCACAATCCCTGAAACAGAAAAAGAAACTCTTCAAATGTATGACAAAAAGAGAAATACTATTAGCCCTATATATGTTCCAAAAATGCTACCAAACATGGCGGCTTCAAGTGTAAGCAGGATTTTTAATTTAGAGGGTTATTCGAATGCTGTTTCAACTGCATGTGCTGCAGGGACACAAGCAATTGGGGAAGCTTATGAAGTTATTTTGAGAGGTGACGCCGACATCATGATTGCTGGAGGAGCTGAAGCACCTTTTTGTGAGACAACTCTAGGCGGATTCTGTAATATGCATGCCCTTACATCCAGCAACGAAGATCCTAAAGCCGCAAGTAAACCATTTGATAAAAATAGAGATGGTTTTGTTCCTTCTGAAGGAAGTGCTGTACTAGTATTAGAAAAATTAGAAAACGCTATCAATAGAGGAAAAGAGCCAATTGCTGAAATTGTTGGGTATTCATGCACCTCAGATGCTTATCACTTGGTTCAGCCCCAACCTGAAGGCAAGGGTGCAACTAATGCAATGAATAAAGCTCTTTCAAAAGCAAATCTAAATTTTAAAGAAATAAATTATATTAATGCTCATGGAACATCAACTCCTGCCAATGACAAGGCCGAGACATTAGCTATTAAAAATGTATTCAATGATCACGCATATAATTTAAAAATTAATTCAACTAAATCTATTATTGGTCATTCATCTGGTGCTGCAGGAGCTATGGAAGCAATAGCTTGCGCAAAATCTATTAAAGAACAAAAAATTCACGGAACAATTAACTATAATACTCCTGACCCAGAATGTGACTTAGATTATAATCCAAACAAATCTACTAATTATGAAATAAATTATGCATTATCGAATAGCTTCGGGTTTGGCGGACACAACTCTTGCATCATATTATCGAAATTTTCATAAATAAGTAGACTAATTTTTGGTCAGATTATATTCTGAAAATATGACTCAAAAATCCTTTGTTCATTTACATAATCATTCAGAATTCAGCTTCATTGATGGGAGCTCCCTTCTTGATTCAATGGCATCTATTTGTAGTAACTTAGAGATGCCAGCAATTGCATTGACAGATCACGGTAACATGTATGGCGCTGTAGATTTTTACAATGCCTGCATAACTAAAAATATAAAACCAATAATTGGTTGTGAATTTTATATTGCTCCAAAAAATAGATTTGATAAAGACCCGAGTTATTCTTATGACCACTTAACAGTTATAGCAAAAAACAATCGGGGTTATTCAAACTTAATAAAGTTGGTCTCAAGAGGTAATTTAGAAGGATTTTATTACAGACCAAGAATTGATAAAGAAATTCTTAAAGAACATTCTGAAGGTTTAATTATATTATCTGGGTGCCCATCCGCAGAACTTTTTAAAAAAATTGTTTCAGGTGATGAAAAGTCTATTATGAATACTATTAATTGGTACAAAGATGTTTTTGGGGATGATTATTACCTTGAAATAATGAGGCATGAGCATGTAGATAATCAAGAGAAGGTTAATCAATGGATTATAAATAACTACAAAGAATTAAATGTAAAAATTGTTGCCACAAATGATAATCATTATGAAACAAAGGGTGACTACGAAAAAGAAATATTGTTAAAAAATGTTAGATCAGGTAGTTCGAATCCAAGATCAGACATTTTAGAAGACAATAGTTATTACATTGCTAGCCCAGATGAAATGAGAGAAAAATTTAAAGACATTCCTGAGGCTTGTGATAATACTTTAGAAATCGCGGACAAATGTAACGTTCAAATAGACTTTTCTAAAACTATGATTCCTGAGTTTAAAACTCCCGATAATAAAGATTCCTTTTCATATTTAAAAGAGTTATGTGAAGAGGGCTTAAGTAAGAAATTTCCAGAGCCTAGTGAAGAAATCATTAAAAGACTAAATTATGAATTATCCGTTATTCAGGAAACTGATTTTGCAGATTATTTTCTAGTTGTGTGGGATATATTCAAATTTGTTAACAGTAAAAAAATACTAACCACTTTAAGAGGAAGTGCTACAGCAAGTTTAGTTTTGTACTGTCTCGATATTACAAAGATTGATCCAGTAAAAAATACTTTGGTTTTTGAAAGATTTCTAAATATTGAAAGAAAAGAAATGCCTGATATTGATATTGACTTCCAAGATGATAGGAGGAAAGAAGTATTAGAATATTGTACCGAAAAATATGGCTATGATCATATAGCTCAAATAATTGCATTCAGCAAAATAAAAGCCAAAGGATCATTAAGAGATGCTGGTAGAGTAATGAATCTACCTTTAGCATTTGTTGATAAAGTTGCCAAATTAGTTCCTAATAGAGATCCTTTAAATCCTACATCAGATATGACCCTTGAGAAGGCATTGAATTTAAGTCCTGAACTAAGAAAAGAATATGATTCAAATGAAGATGTAAGAAATCTATTTGAAGGAGCTATGAAAATTGAAGGCTCAGTAAGAAATATTCAAACTCATGCAGCTGGTGTAATAATTTCAAAAGATCCTTTAGATAATTCAGTGCCTATACAGCGACCTCCAGTAAGTGATGACGATGCACCTCCTTTGACTCAATATGAAATGTTTGCACTTGCTGACCTTGGATTATTAAAAATGGATTTCTTAGGGTTATCTAACCTTACAATTATTGATCAAACAATCAAGATGATTCAGAAAAAAACTGGAGAACTTATCGACTTAGATGCAATTCCAAAAGATGATGCTAAAACCTTTGAATTATTAAGTCAGGCAAAAACTTCTGGTGTATTTCAGCTTGAAAGTTCTGGAATGAAAAGATACATAAAAGAATTGAAGCCAACATCTGTGAATGATGTTTCTGCAATGATTGCATTGTATAGGCCAGGACCAATGGAGCACATTTCAACATTTATAGATTCAAAACACGGAAAAATACCAATTAAATACCCACACCCATCTTTAGAAAATATTTTGAAAGAAACTTATGGAATAATTGTTTACCAAGATCAGGTTTTACTTATAGCTCAATCTATCGCAGGTTACTCTCTTGGTGATGCAGACAGGTTTAGAAAAGCAATGGGTAAAAAAATTCCAGAAGTTATGCTTGAAGAAAAAGATAAATTCTTGCAAGGAACAATTGATAATGGGTTTGATAAAGAATTAGGAGAAAAAGTTTTTGAACTCATTGAGCCTTTTGCTGGATATGCCTTTAATAAAGCACACAGTGTTAGTTATGCGATGATAGGATACTGGACAGCATATTTCAAAGCAAATTATCCTGAAATATTTATGTCGATACTTATGAAAAATTCAGCAGACGATAAAGAAAAAATTTCTAGTCTTATTGCAGAATGCAGTTCAATGGACATATTTATTACAAGGCCTAATATAAATAAAAGTGAAGTCGATTTTGATCCTTATCTTGACGAATCTGGTAAAAAATATATTAGTTATGGACTGGGCACTATTAAAAATATAAGTTCAAATTCAATGAAAATTTTAGTTGATGAAAGAAATAAAAATGGAGTATATAAAAGTTTAGAAGATTTTATTTCTAGGATTTCTAAAAACCCAATCACAAAGGGCTCATTAGAGCCATTAATAAAGGTTGGGGCATTTGATGATATAGAATCTAGAGAAAAATTATTGCCATCGCTTGATAAAATCGTTCAAGAAATTTCAAAAAGGAATCAATTAGAATCAAGTGGGCAGTCAAATATGTTTGATTTATTAGGTGATGAAGTAAAAGTACCTATAAATTTGGATTTAATTGAATCTGAAGTAGATTATAAAGAAAGGATGTTTTGGGAAAGAGACTTAATGGGTACAGCATTAAGTGATAATCCAATAAATAAAAAAATTGAATCTTACTCAAATACTCATGCTGTTTTTTTGGGCCAAATAAACTCTAAAAAATCATACGAATCTACTAAAGCAATAGGTCAGGTTCTTTCAATCACAAAAAGAACAACAAGAAAAAAAGAACAATTTATTATTTGTGAGTTTGGTTTATTGGACAACTCAATTGAGTTAGTTATATGGCCTGATAAATTAGAGACTTCACAACATTTATGGGAAACAGGATCATATTTGGAGTTAGATGTAAAAACAAATCTCAGAAACGGATCAATAAATATGATTTTTGAAAACGGAAAAAAGCTTGAATTTGAAAATCATGACTTAGAAGAATTTGTTTCTAATGAACAACCTATACCAAGCATCAATCCCACGGATGAAAAAGATGATATAGCAGATATTCCTGTATTTGAAGAAGCTAACAATAACAATAGCTTTATAAAGGATGAGCCAATTGAAATTTCAGAAGATCAAAAAATGTATGATAAACAATTTAAAATTGAATTTATTGGTTCCGAAAATAAAATTGAAGATAAATACAAATTTGAAGATGTAATCAAGCTCTTGTTAGAAAACAAGAATGATAAGGAAAGCAGTAATGTATCGATTGAAATATTTTATGATGAAAATAGCATAGAATTAGAACTTCCTTTATCAATAAATTATTCAGAGGATTTAAAGTCAAGGTTAGATTTAATTATTGGTAACCATAACATAATTATTACTTAAAATAATTTCTATAATATAATCTAAAAAATGAAATCAACCTATCCGAAAATAGTAATGTATTCAAGGAATTTATGTTCTGATTGCATAAGAAGTAAAAATTTTCTTGAAAAAAACCAAATACCTTTTGAAGAAATCAATATTATTGAAAATCCACAATTTAAGGATACTGTTGAAAGCTTAAATAATGGAAGGCAAACCGTTCCAACGATAATTATAGAAAATCATTCTGAAAAAATTATTCTTTCTGAACCTACAGACGCAGAACTTTCAACTTCAATAAAAAAACTTAGTTACTAATATGAAAATATTAATATTTATTCCACACATGGGCCTAGGAGGGGTTGAAAGGAGCTTTATTAATCTTTCTAAAGAATTTAAAAACAGAGGTCATAATGTTAAATTTGTATCCTTAAATGACATTAAAAGCACCTACAATGAAGATTTAAAATTTATAAAATTAAACTCTAAAAGAACAGTGTTTTCAATAAACAAACTATCAAAAACCTTTAATGATGAGGGCCCTGATTTAATAATATCTGCTCAATATTACGCTAATATAATTGCAGTAATTTCAAGTAAATTTTCTAAAAATAAGGCTAAAATAATTATTTCTGAAAGGAACCATTTAAGTTCTGAATTAAAAAAACTTAATTTATTTAAAAGATTAATTATTAGTTCTCTTATTAAATTTTTATATAAAAAAGCTGATTTAATTTATGGTAATTCTGATGAAGTTTGTAATGATTTGAAAAAAAATTTTAACTTAAAAAATAAGATAAAAAAAATACTTAATGCATCTTTTATTGAAAATATAAATAAATTATCAAAAGAAAAAGTTCATGATGAATGGATCACTAAAGCAAATGTTCCCTTGTTAGCTTATGTTGGCAGACTGGAGCCTCAAAAAGATATTGATACATTACTAAAAAGTTTTGAAATCCTTAACAATCATCATGATTCAAAATTACTCATAATTGGAGATGGTAGCGAGAAAGGAAAGTTATTAAAATGCTCTACTGAAATTAAATCAAAGATAAAACATATAAATTTTGATGAAAATCCATACAAGTATTTAAGGCATTGCGATATATTGTTGTTGACTTCAATTTATGAAGGTATGCCTAATATTTTGATAGAAGCACAGGCCTTGAAAATACCTATTGTAGCTACAGACTGCCCAGGAGGAACTTCTGAAGTTTTACTTAATGGAGAGACAGGGTTACTTGCAAAAACTGGAAACCCAGAAGATATTTCAAATAAAATTTTGAAACTTATTGATAATGAAAAAATAAAAAATAAATTTGCTTTAAATTATCAGAAATCCATAGATAGGTTTGACCCCAAAAAAGTAGCAAAGGTTTTATTAGAAGAAGTTAGCAGTATTTAAAAATTATTCTATTTCAATTTTTATTGGAGAATGATCAGATTTTCTTTGACCGAGGTCATCTGGGGGCTTAATCAGAACTTTTTCATTACTAATAAGTGGCAGTAATGATCTTGAAGCAATAAAGTAATCTATCCTCCATCCAGTATTGTTTGCATAGGCATTCCCCATATAACTCCACCATGTATAATGAGTGTTATCCTTATCTTTTTCACGGAAAACATCACAAAGTCCAGATTCCATAAATCTATTAAAGCTTTCCCTTTCTTCATCAGTAAATCCAGCATTGCCTTTATTTGATTTAGGGTTGGCTAAATCAATTTCATTATGAGCAACGTTAAAATCTCCACACGCGATAACTGGTTTATTTTTTGAAAGAATATTCAAGTAATTTAAAAAATCTACGTCCCACTCTTCTGTCCTATATGAAAGCCGACTAAGAGGATTTTTTCTATCTGAACCAGAATTTGGAACATAAACGTTTACTAAATATGCATTTTCAAGTTCAGCAGTAATCACTCTGCCCTCTTTATCATGTTTATCTACACCAATTCCATAATTAATATTTTCGATATTTTTTTTTGATAAGATTAATGTTCCTGAATACCCTTTTCTTTCTGCACTATTCCAATATTGTTTATACTCGGGAAGATTTAGATCAACCTGATCTTCATTTGCCTTTGTTTCTTGAATACAAACTATGTCAGGGTTATTAGAATATATAAAATCCTTAAATCCTTTATTTAAACAAGCTCTTATTCCGTTTACATTCCAAGATATAATTTTCATTGTGATTAAATCGATATACTATAATTATTACATGATTGAAGATAATAACAATAATTTAATTTGGCTAGACTTGGAAATGACTG
>JAYYQG010000009.1:0-7937 GCA_036128515.1 Chloroflexota bacterium | reverse complement strand
CCGATACGGAATAGTGGTTCTTCTTTCGGTTGCAGCGTCCCTTAATTTCAACCTTCCAATTTCCCACTCGTTACGTCTAACGTTAAAAGGTATATTACACGTTAACGAAAGACCTGTCAACACTTAATTTATTTTTTTAATAAGAATTAATTTAATTATAAGAATAACCTTCATTCTAAGTCTTTTCTAATGACAAAAGAAAAAATCCTACTTATTTCTAAGTAGGATTTTCCTCCCGATACGGAATAGTGGTTCTTCTTTCGGTTGCAGCGTCCCTTAATTTCAACCTTCCAATTTCCCACTCGTTACGTCTAACGTTAAAAGGTATATTACACGTTAACGAAAGACCTGTCAACACTTAATTTTTTTAATTCAGACCCTTAATAAAATAAGGGTCTGATATTCCGTATCAACATGAATAAATTCATGTATGCTATGAATTTATAATTTCCCCTTTTTTTTTAAAATTATTTTTCTTTAATTTTTAGAATTTCTATAACGTCTATACAGTTGTTTCTTGATTCTATTTCGTTTTCACCTTGGCAAAGAATTACTAAATTGTTAAAAACAAAGAATTCATTATATTTTTGAGATGAACAACTTCCAACAGCATGATCACCTGCTCCACCTGCTTGACTACCACCAGCTGACATTCCTCCGCCTGCACCACCACATTGTCTAGCATCTTTTAAACCTTCATCCCAAGTTGCGTATTCTTTTTTCAATTTAGCATTAGGCCCAACTCTTTCTTTCGCCATAGGTACCCCTGCATCTACTGCGTCGTTATGATTATCATAAAACCTTATTTCATATTCTATTGCCTCTTTTTCACCTGGTTTCTTATAAAAAGCAAAAATAGCGGCGTTCGCTTTATTTAAACCTTCGACTTTATATTTTTTACCTTTTTTTATTCCTAAATTTTTTAAGTCTTCTTCATTATGTATGTTGCTATCTGAAAAAATTTGAACAAATTCAACTTCACTTGAAGAATCTCCACATGAAATAATCAAAAATGTAAAAACTGAAATAAATATAAATTTAATAATTTTCATCATGACCTCTCTTATAGTTATAAATATTCTATATTAATTTTAAATGTAACGAACAATGCATATTAAATTGCATTATCAAATAAGAATCAAATAATATAAATTATAATAATTTTAACTTAGAGTAAGGAGATAAACATGAAAATTGGATTTGTTGGACTAGGCAATATGGGTACAGGGATGGCAAACAATATTTTAAATAAAATTGAAAATAAATCTAATTTATTTGTTTATACGAGAACATTAGAAAAGATAAAAAAATTTACTTCAGGGGGAGCTACAGGTTGTACTTCGATAAATGAAATTACAACTTCAGTAGATGTTCTACTTACTTGCCTTCCGAATGTTGAGACTTCAAGGCAATTATTTATGGGTGTTGATGGTATTTTTGAACATGCAAATTCTAACCAGGTTTTAGTGGATCACAGTACTGTTGATGTAAAAACTTCAAAAGATTGTTTTGAATCAGCGTTAAGCAAAGGACTAAAATTTCTTGATGCTCCAATAAGTGGTGGGCCAGGTGGTGCTGCAGACGGAACACTTACAATTATGGTAGGTGGAGAAAAGGAATCTTTCAATTATGCTAAAGATGCTTTCAGTATGATGGGCACAAAGATATCTCATATGGGTCCTAGTGGAGCAGGTACAGCAATGAAATTAGTTAATCAATTGTTAGTAAGTACTAATACTGTAGCTGCTGCTGAAGCATTTGTTCTAGCTGAGCAATCAGGAGTTAATCTCAATGCCGCAATAGATATTTTAAGTACTAGCTGGGGCAGAAGTACTATGATCGAAAGAAATGGTCCTATTACAGTTAATAAAGAATTTGAAAATTCACCTGCTCCGTTAAGAAATTTAGTAAAGGATTTAGGAATAATTAAAGAATTAACTTCTCAATTAGGATTAAAATTACCTGTCACAATGGCAAGTTCTGATGTTGTGGACGAAACAATGGGGCTTAATCTTGAAGAACCTGATATAGCTGCTACAGCGTTAAGTATTAAAAAAATATCAGGAATACAATAATTAAAAATAGTTGTCATGCACAGTTAAAAAATGAAAATTGTTGATGTAAAATTTAATAAATTCAATCTTGGTAATAGGCCAGAACCCTGGCATGATGCTACCTTTACAGAATCTGCTTTGAGTTTTCCGCTTACTCAAGTAGTTACAGATGAAGGATTAATTGGTTATGCTCCTTGTGGAAATTCAAAAGAATTAATTGAAGGTCCTTTGAAAGAAATGGTTATTGGAGAAGACCCAATTTATATGGAAAGGATTTGGAACAAGTTATATTCAGGATGGTGCCACCCAGCTTCTTCTGGGTGGGAAATAAGAGCATTGTCAGCAATTGACATAGCACTTTGGGATCTTAATGGAAAAATTCTAAATCAACCTGTTTATAAATTGCTTGGGGGAGATAGAGACAGAGTTCCAGCATATGTTGGAGGTGGTTATTATTCTGATAGCAAAACAAACCTAGATCTTCAAAATGAGATGCTTGATTATATTGGTATGGGTTATACAGCAGTAAAAATGAAAGTTGGCCGAATATCAATAAAAGATGACATTGAAAGAGTAAAAGCAGTCAGAGAAGTAATTGGAAAAGACAATACTTTGATGGTAGATGCGAATCATGCCTACACTGTTGCTGAAGCAAAATTATTTGGAAAATTAGTAGAAAAATTTGATATATTTTGGTACGAAGAACCTTTGCCTTCTACAGATTATGAAGGGGGAAGAGAATTAAGAGAGGTTTTAGACATACCTATTGCAACAGGTGAAAATGAATATCTAAGATGGGGATTTAAAGATTTAATTAATAATAGGGCAGTGGATATTGTTCAAGCAGATCCTGCTATATGTGGAGGTTATTCAGAATGGAAAAAAATTGCTGCTATATCTACTGCAAATAACCTAAAGTTAGCACCTCATGGTGGTGGTAATATCGGAGCCCATGCAGTTGCATCATTACCGCAAGGATTAAATGTTGAAACTTATCCAGGGCTAAGAGCTGAAGGTTCAAAAATAATGAAATTTTTTGATATTGAAAACGGAGATATTGTTTTGCCAGATATGCCCGGATTAGGTCTTGAACTTGATCTTGAATATATTAATAAAAATTCATAAGTATATTTGCATTAGTAGTTATAATATTGATTAAAAGTAACTTGCATATTTAATAGGTATCTAGAAGAGATGAATTTAAAATTAGAAAATAAAGTTGATATTGATGATCACCTAAAAAATCTTATAAAATCTGAGATTGAGGGTGAGGTGTATTTTGATGATGTTACCAGAGAAATTTATTCAACAGATGCATCTATTTATAGGATTGTCCCTTTATGTGTTGTTACCCCAAAAACCATAAAAGATATAAAAACTCTTGTTCAAATTTCTAACGAATACGGGATACCTATTTTGCCCAGAGGGGGAGGTTCAAGTCTTTCAGGGCAAACAGTTAATAAGGCAATAGTAATTGACTTTACTAAACACATAAATAAGGTTGTGGATGTAGATAAAAATTCTATGACTGCAATAGCTCAGCCAGGAATTACAATTGACCAGCTAAATCAAATTTTAAAAACACAAAATTTACTTTTTACTCCTGACCCAAGTACAACTAATAGGGCTACTGTTGGAGGGGTTATTGGAAATAATTCTTGTGGTGCACACTCAATAATTTACGGAAAAACCATTGATAATGTTAAGAGTTTAAAAACAATCTTATCAAATGGAGAAGATCATGTTTTTAAAAAAATTAGATTTAGTGAATTTGAAAAATTAATTCTAAATGATTCATTTAGTTCAAATTTATATTTAAATTCAATTAATTTATTTAAAAAATATACCGATGAATTGACAAGAAGGTACCCTGATATTCAAAGAAGAGTGGGGGGTTACAATTTAGATGAAATTAACAAAAACGGATTTGTTGACTTAACAAAAATTATTGTTGGCTCTGAAGGAACTCTAGCTACTGTAACTGAAGCAGAATTAAATTTAGTTGAACTACCAAATAGCAAAGGGTTATTAGTTGTTGAATTTGATGACATTATTAAATCAATGGAAGCTTCTGTCTTAGCTTTGGACTTGAATCCTTCTGCAGTTGAGCACATTGGTGAAATAATAATTTCAGAAGCAAGAAAATCGCCAGAATTCTCATCAGGTATTGAATATTTAAATAATAACCCCACTGACATAATTGTTGTTGAATTTTATGGAGAAAACGAATTAGAGGTCAAAGATAAAATTTCACATTTAAAAAAGAAATTAGATATTTCTGGTTTATCTTTATCATCTACAGAAGTAATTAATCCTGTTCAGCAAAAAAAAGTCTGGGATATGAGAAAGGCAGGTCTGGGGTTAGTTATGAAAAAACCTGGAGAAGCAAAAGCAATACCATTTGTAGAAGATACAGCTGTTTCGCCAGAAAAATTACCTGAATATGTAAAAAGATTTGATGAAATTGTTAGACAAAATGGAACAACTGCTGGTTATTATGGTCATGCTTCTGTGGGATGCTTGCATATCAGGCCATTAATTAATTTAAAAGAAGAAAAAGATATCAAAAGGATGGTAAAGATATCTGATGAAATATCCGATTTAGTTTTTGAGTTCGGTGGAGCGTTTAGTGGAGAGCATGGCGATGGTATTGTAAGAGGAGCGTGGACAAAGAAAATGTATGGGGAAAAAATTTATCATGCCTTTCAAGATCTTAAGAAAAGCTTCGATCCAAAAAATTTAATGAATCCAGGAAAAATAATTGATACACCACCAATGGACGAAAATTTGCGTTTTGGTACAACATACAAAACTGAAAATACTGAAACATTTCTTTCATTCGAAAAAGAAGGAGGATTTGCACAAGCAATTGAGATGTGTAATGGACAAGCAGCATGTAAAAAAATAGGTAGTGGATACATGTGTCCATCCTTCATGGCAACAAGAAATGAAGTTGATTCAACAAGAGGAAGAGCAAATGCTTTACGTGCAGCTTTATCAGGCAAGTTGCCAATTCAACAATTAAATTCAAAAAAATTATTTGATGTTTTAGATTTATGTCTTGAATGCAAGACATGTAGATCCGAATGCCCCTCGGGAGTTGATATGGCAAAATTGAAGTATGAGTTTCTACATCAGTATTACAAAAACAACAAGATACCTTTAAGGGCAAGGCTAACTGGTAATATAGCAATATTAAATAAGTTTGGTTCTTATTTCCCTAAAATATTTAATTTAATTAATAGTTTTTATTTATTTAAATTAGCTTCGGATATTTTTTTAAAAATTGACCGTAGAAGAAATCTTCCAAAATTGGCACCGAAAACATTTGATAAGATCTTTAAGGAAGTAAAATCAGATAAAAAAATTGCAGTATTCTTCAATGATACTTTTACAAATTATAATCACCCAAATGTCGGAATATCTGCGGTTAAAATCTTGAAGGCGTTGGATTATGAAGTTAAATTAGTTGATAAAAAATGCTGTGGAAGACCTTTAATATCTAAAGGTTTATTGGAGTCCGCAAAAAAAAATGCGAAATATAATATCAATAGTATTTATGATTATGTAAAGAATGGTGCAATTGTTGTCGGGGCTGAGCCAAGCTGTATATCTGCATTAAAAGATGAATATCCTGATATGTTTCCAAATGACGAAAGAGTTAAGTTGATATCAAAAAATACTTATCTTTTGCAAGAAATATTGGTTAAAGAGGGTAAAAATAAAAATATCAATTTCAAAAAAGATTTGAAAAAAAGATCCATTGCAGTGCAAGTTCATTGTCATGAAAAAACTATTATTGGAGAAAATATTTCTATTGATTCACTAAAAATGATACCAAATTCAGAGGTAGAAAAGATACCATCTGGGTGTTGTGGAATGGCAGGTGCATTTGGTTATGAGAAAGAGCATTTTGATTTATCTAAACAAATAGCTGAAGAAAGGTTGTTGCCTTTCATAAAAGGATTAAAAAGTAATACCCAAGTCGCTATCACCGGTGTTTCATGTCGGCATCAGATTGATGATCTTTCAGAAAAGGACCCAAAGCATATTTTAGAAATATTCGCTGAAAGCATAAATTAAATTTTAGGTTTTTAAATTTTCTGTTATTTTAGATACAAAGCATTTTAGGACTTTAAATATGAAATTTTTGTTAGCTGGAATAAATCATGAAACAAATACTTTTCACAGCATTCCCACAAAGTATGAAAACTTTGAAAAGAGCGGAATGCTTTTAAGAGGAAAAGAAATTGAAAAATTGTATGATACCCCTTCAACTATAGGAGGTTTTTATAATGCATCGCAACAATATGGATTTGAATTAGTTCCTCTATTATTTGCTACTACTGGGCCTTTAGGAACAATTACTTCAGATACTTTTGAAAGTTTAATAAATGAAATAATTGATTTTATTAAATCAAGTGAACCTTTTGATGCAGTTCTGATGAATTTACACGGAGCTGCTGTTTCAGAAGAATTTGAAGATATGGATGGTGAAATAACTGAAAGAGTTAGAAAAGTAATTGGCGATGAAATACCCTTTGGGATTAATTTAGATATGCATGCAAATGTTTCTGAAAAAATGATTATTAATACAGATATAACAAATGTTTATCAAACAACTCCTCATCTAGATGCTGATGAGACAGGATTTAAGTGTGCTGAACTTGTGTATAAAACAGTTATTGGTGAAATTGTCCCAACTCAGCACATAGAAACACCACCAATGACAATAAATATAGTAAATCATAATACTAATTTAGAGCCTATGAAATCAATTTTGGCTGAGTCAAGAAAATTATATGAAGACATTGATGTTCTGTCTGTAAGTGTTGCTGAAGGTTATCCCTATTCAGATATAAAAAAAATGGGAATGTCATTTACTGTAATTACTAATAATAATGCAGACAAAGCAAAAAAATATTCTAAGAGCATTGCAGAATATGCATGGAAAAAAAGATTTGAAATGAATTCCCAAGCTCCTACAATAGAGCAGGGTCTTAGAGAAGCGGTTTCAACAGTTGAAAAACCAGTTGTTTTAATGGATTCAGGAGATAATATAGGCGCAGGCTCTTCTGCTGACTCCACTCACATATTGCATAAAGCAAGAGAACTTGGCGTAAGCGGGATACTTCAAACTTTATTTGATCCAGAAGCTGTAGAAAAGTGCATGAATAAAGTTGGTTCTATGATTACTTTAATGGTTGGAGGAAAAAGTGACTCATTACATGGAGAACCTATAGAAATTACTGGCAAAATAACAAAGTATTTCCAAGGAGAGTTTGAAGACTTTGGCAGGACTCATGGGGGTAGTAAGTATTTTGATGCAGGAGATTCAGTTGCAATTCAAACAGAGGATGAGAATACTTTAATTTTGACAAGCAAAAGGGTTGGTAATACAAGTATACAGCTTTATTATTCTTTAGGAATTGATCCCTTGAGTTATCCAATAATAATCGCAAAAGGTGTTCAGTCTCCGAGGCCAGCATTTGAGCCAATAGCATCCAAAATAATAGCATTAGATTCGCCTGGTGTTACTGCATCAGGGCTTCATAATTTTGATTTTAAAAAAAGAAGAAAGCCAATGTTTCCATTTGAAAAAGATGAGGCTTCATATTAATTATAATTTAAATTAAACATTCAAAATATATAATTTTTTGTTATTATATAATTAAGAATGAGAATCATTCTCATTTATATGTGATTGGAATATAATGGAAAAAAATGACTGAATTTACACAAGGAATCTTAAATTCTTTAAAAAATAAAATGGACGAAAGTTTTGCATTAGCTCTTATTTTCTTCATTGGTCATATATTAATTGCAATGACTGTAGTAAGCATTATTACTGGCGCTAGTATTTGGGAAGCAGGTTCAGTTGCA
>JAYYQG010000008.1:0-17789 GCA_036128515.1 Chloroflexota bacterium | reverse complement strand
AACTAAAAATTATAGAAGGAAAAAAATGGAACAAAATGATCGAGAAATAAATAATGATTTAGAAGTATGTGAAGTATATGATTTTTTTAGTGAAAATTATTTAGAAGATGAAAGAGGAGTAAAATTTTTAGCTAACATGGCAAAGTGCGCTCATGAATTTTTATTCTTTTTTGATGAAACAAAGAATAATAAAATTTTTGATGAAAAAATCTTTCCTCATGAATTAAAAAAAATTGCATCAGATCATTTAAAAGAATATGAAAAGAGGTTTGAATTACCAATAGATATGGTGTGTGAAGAATTTTTTTCTTTATTTAGAATGATGCAAAGACTGTTAAATATTAAATTTGATAATCATGACTTGTGTGATGCAATTGATTTAAGGCCAAATTCTAATGAAATTATATGGTTGTGCCATTCAATGCCTTGCAAAAACAAAGAGTATAAAACATTTAAACTTCTTGATTACTAAATGGAGTCAATTATGGAGTCAACTGAAAACATACTCTAAACATACTCTGACAGAATTATCCCTATTTATTTAACTCTGTATTGATATGGTATGAATATGGTTTTACCCTTTTCCTAAACCGGGTGTCCCGTGTTCGAATCACGGCAGGGGCGCCATGATTCAAAGTTTGAAATTTATTAGATTAAGTATTTCTATATTAATTTATACATTAATTTCGAAATAAATTTGAAAATAACAAAACATTTTAATTTTTTTGATCCCTATAATATAAAAATTCCAATTCCTGAAATCAGGGTAGCCTATTGAAGATAATCTGCAATCTTATTCATTTTATTTCAACTTAGAAAGTTACAAGCTAATTAAGATAAACTCAAATTAATTCTTTAAATGATTTTGTTAAAGAATCTATAGAGTTTTTTGCATCACCAAAAAACATAATAGTTTTATCGTTGTAAAAAATATTGTTATCTAGTCCAGCAAAACCCGGGTTCATTGATCGTTTCAAAACAACAATTGATTTTGATTTTTCAACATCTAGTATTGGCATGCCATAAATTGGGCTATTTTCATCTAACTTTGCCGCAGGATTAACAACATCATTTGCCCCAATTATTATTGAAACATCTGTCTGTGAAAACTTTTCATTAACTTGATCAAGGTCCAATAAAAGCTCGTAGTCAATGTTTGATTCAGCTAATAATACATTCATGTGGCCTGGCATTCTTCCAGCAACAGGATGAATAGCAAAAACAACATTTTTTCCTTGTTCAATTAGAATATCTAATAACTCTTTAATTGAATGCTGAGCTTGTGCAACAGCTAAGCCATACCCAGGTACAATTATAATGTTTTCAGAATATTCTAGAAGAGATGCAACATCATCACTTGAACCAGATTTGTAGCTCTTATCGGAAGCCTCATCATTAGAGTTTTCTTTTGTTGCGCCAAACCCTCCAAGTATTACATTTGCCAAGGACCTATTCATGGCTTTAGTCATAATTCTTGTTAAAATTAGACCTGAAGCACCAATCAAAGAGCCACTAATTATTAAAGCAATATTACTAAAAATAAACCCTGTAAATGCTGCAACAATTCCTGAGTAAGAATTTAATAATGCAATTATAACGGGCATATCAGCCCCCCCTATTGGCAAGACGATTAAAATGCCAAGTAAAAGACAAGAACTGATTAGAATGTAGAAGATTAATGTTTGTTCATTATAAAAAAAACTAGCCACCATCAAGCAAATTATTGAAACTAAAAGAATAAAATTTAGATAATTTCTTAATGGCAATAATATTGGCTTACCTGTAATTAAAGATTGCAATTTTAAAAAGCCAGTAATACTCCCTGAAAAAGTTACCGACCCGATAAGAATACTTATTAATATGCTTATAGATATTATATTTAAAGAAATTGTTGTGTCAGATCTTATTATTTCAGAAAATGCTATTAAGGATGAAGCTAATCCACCAAGGCCATTAAATATTGCAACCATTTGGGGCATGGAAGTCATTTGAACCTTTTTGGCAAAAATTAATCCTACAATACTGCCAACAAAGATGCCTGAAAAAATGAAAACAATTGAATCTAAATTGTAATCAACAATTAGCAGGGTAGTCGTTACTGCAAGTGACATTCCTATAAATGAAATAAGATTCCCCCTTCTTGCAGTGGTGGGGCTACTTAACATTTTTATACCTAAAATAAAAAGTATTGATGAAATAAAATAAAAAATTATGTATGTTGACTCCATTATTTTTTATCCTTATTTTTTGGTTTTTTAAACATTTCTAGCATCCTGTCAGTAACAATGAATCCTCCAAAAACATTTATGCTACTTAAAAGAAGAGATATGAAACCTAAAATATTAACTACTAAATCTGAAGTGCTAGTAATAACTAATATCGAGCCAATAATCACAATTCCTGAAATCGCATTGGTTCCTGACATAAGAGGAGTGTGTAATGTTGGTGGAATTTTTTTTATAAGTTCATACCCAAGCATCATAGCCATAACAAATATAATAATTAGGTAAAGTTCATTATTCATTTAAATCCCCCAAATTAATATTAGTAGATTTTATAATTTCATCATTTAAATCCAAATTAATTTTATCTTCTTTAATTATTAAATTTAAAAAAGATTCAACGTTTCTTGAAAAAACTAAACTTGAGTGCTCAGCAACCAAATTTGTTATATTTTTTGGTTTATCAATTATTACACCATTATGTATTTCAACATCTCCATATTTTCCAAGTTCACAGTTACCTCCACTTTCTCCAGCCAAATCAATAATCACGCTTCCGGGATTCATATTTTGAACATTTTCGTTTGTGATAATATTTGGTGCTTGCTTACCAGGAATTGCAGCAGTTGTAATTACGCAATCAGAATTTTCTATATATTTTGAGAGCATTTCATTTTGCTTTTTCTGTATTTCATCGGATTGTTCTTTAGCGTAGCCTTGTTTATCTGAGTCATTATATTCATAATCCAGTTGTAAAAATTTGCCTCCCACACTTTCTACTTGTTCTTTTGTTGATTCTCTTACATCAAAACCTGTTACTTTCGCCCCTAATCTGTTGCAGGTTGCAATTGCTTGTAAACCAGCTACTCCAGCTCCTACTACTAAAATTTTTGCTGGAGAGATTGTACCAGCAGCAGTAATAAGCATAGGAAAGTATTTATTTAAATGGTTGGCAGCTAATAAAGATGCTTGATAGCCAGCTATAGAAGCCTGAGATGAAAGTATGTCCATTGATTGAGCTCTTGCAATTCTTGGGATTTTTTCTAACGCCAGAAAAGTAAACCTTTTATCTGGAACTAAATTTTTGAAGTTAAAATTCCCAATAAATATTTTTGATTCAGCATTTTTAGAAATATTATTAAAATTTATATCAAGAGGGTTTATGGATAACAATATATCTGATTTATCAATTAACGATTCTTGTGTTTTTAATATTTCTACACCTACTCTTGAATAATCTTCATTGCTGAAACCAGATTTTATTCCACAATTCTCTTCAACATATACATTAATATTCTTTTTAATTAATTTCTTTGAAGTTTCTGGTGTCAAAGACACCCTAAAGTCATGATCGTTATTTTCTTTTAAACACCCTACAGATAACATTACTTGATTTTATAATATTTATTAAAACTTATTAACAATGATTTATTCAAATTCTCTTTCTAATTTAATTGACACTGTTTCGTCTTTTTCGTAAACAGAAGGTTTGAATAATTCAATTTTAATTTTTTTTATATTAAATTCACTAATTATTTTTTTTGCCAAATTATTGCCAAGTGTCTCAATTAAGTTGTAATTTGTTCCAGAAATAAATTTCTTTGTGAATTTATAAATATCAGAATAATTTACTGTTTTTTCTATATCATCATCCAAGTTTAAAAAATCATGAAATATTGTAATATCAACAATTACTTTCTGTTTGTTTTTTCTTTCATAGTCATTAATGCCTATAATGCATTCAGATATTATCCCTTTTAATATTATCTGGTCACTCATAAAATATTTTTTTCAATATGGCTTAAAAATTCTTGCCTTGTCTTTGAATTACTTCTAAACGAACCATGCATGGAGCTTGTAATCAGATTTGAACTTGAAAAATTATCTCCTCTCATGATTGAACAAGTATGTCTTGCCTCTACAACAACCCCTAATCCATGAGGAGAAATTATAGAATCTAATGCTGTTGAAATTTGATTAGTTAAATTTTCCTGAACTTGGAGTCTTTTAGAAAAAATTTCAATTATTTTAGGAATTTTTGAAAGGCCTATTATTTTCTTATTAGGTATATAACCTAAATTTACCATTCCAAAAAAAGGTGTCATTTCATGTTCACATATACTTGAAAATTCAATATTTTTAACAACAATCATGTCATCCAAAGTTGTATTAAAAAGTGAATTATTTACAACAGTATTAATATTTTTTTTATATCCTGAAAATAGTTCTTCATAAAGGTTTGCAACTCTTTCTGGGGTACCTTTTAGGCCATCTCGAGCATGATTATCTCCAGATCCCTCAATTATTAGCGATATTAACTTTTTTATATTTTCTTTGTTCACCTTTTTGATTTTAGAGAGTTGATTAAAAACACAATGATTTATATAAATTACAAATATATTAAATCAGATTATTTTATTTCTACAAACTATTAAAATAGAAACTGAATTTAATTTTCTATATCGTATTTTTCTAAATTACTTAAAATTATTTCGAACTGATCTTTTGTATAAGAACCTGAAAGTCTTGTAACTATATCTCCATCACTATCGATTAAGACCCAAAAAGGAAAACCTCTAACACCAAAATGTTGAGCAACACCACTTAATTCATTGTCAGTAAAAGATTGAAATTGCCAGCCTTCTGATTTTACCCATTTGTCTGGTGGATAATTTGGTTGGCCAGAATTAATGGATGTAAGTATTGAATATAGTTCTACATTTCCCATGTTGCCACCATTATTGGCCCACTCTTGAATCTCTTCTACCTCAACCTGGCAATAACCACACCAATGAGCAAGAAAGAGTAAAATTGTTGGCCTTCCATTATCTGAAGACAATGAATTACCATCCAGATCAGTACCAGTAATAATAGGTGATTTCATTTTTGCAGCTGGCTCAAGTTGTTGGCAATAATTCAAATTTTCAAACAGAACACAATCCCTGTTGAAATCTGCTGAAAGATCAGGCAATTGTTCGCCATTAACAGATATATCCCCACCAAGATAATTTTCATCTGATGAAGGTTGGATAAGAAAAAGGGCTATAAAAAATATCACAACTAAACCTGCTATAGCAGAGACAAATATTGGTGTTAAATTCTTCTTATTTGATTGTTTATTCGTACTCATTTTTATTTTTTTATATTTGGTAATAATAATAATACAGAAATTAGCAAAAATGTTGATAATGCCATAAATGGCATAGTTACAAAGCCAAATTCCATTATCCATGTGCCAGTGCAACTTACTTCAGTTGAACATGAAAAAGAATTTTGGTTCGGAAATATTTGTAGTTGGTAATGATAAATAGTAATCAGTAATCCAATTACAGATAAAGGAAAGCCAAAAAGCCATGATTGATTATTTTTTATTATAAGGCCAACTCCCAAAATTATAACTAATGGATACATTGCAATTCTTTCGTACCAACAATATGTACATGGGACAAATCCAGATATTTCAGAATAAAATAAACTTCCAATTGAAGCCAGAGATGCAATAGTCCATGCAAAGAGTATATTGTACTCAATCAAAATATTTTTTGTATTTACTACAATATTGTTTCTTGGAGACCTAACAATAAAGATTGTAATTATGATTAAAGAAAATATTATTGACACTATAGATAAAATTGAAAAAACTTTATTTAATAAATCAGTAAGTGTTTCATTCATAATAATTGAATGATATCATATTTAAATATGGAAAAATCAGAAGCAAAAACTTTAACAGTAAACCCATGGATCTTACTTCTTGGGGCTAGTTTTATTGCATCACTTTTTGGAATAATTTTCCTTATAACACTTTTCTTTATTGTTAGAGCGTGGGTCATATATGAATTTGGATTAAATTCATTTACCAATTATTTAAGCTAGTTCTAAGTTTGTAATTTTAAAATCAATCTTTTAAATTATTTCATAGAGGTTTTAAATTATGAGTCTTCTACTATGGATTTTAATTAGTTTTGTATCGTCATCTGTCCCGTGGTCATTAATTCTAGGTTTTATATTTTCAAGAACAGACATTAGAACTGTCGGGGATAAAAATCCAGGTGGCACTAACACTATAAAATTGTCAGGAATTAAGGTTGGTCTGATAGCGATATTATTAGATATTTCAAAATCATTCTTTCCGGTTTATCTTGCTATAAATTACGGAATAAATAGTTATGAATTAATTTTTATTTGTTTGGCAGCCATAAGTGGGAGTATTTTTTCACCATTTCTGAAATTTAAGGGAAGCAAATCATTATCTGTAACTTGTGGAATATGGTTAGCAATTTCTTCAGGAATTATAGGACCATTAATTTGCTTAATGATGGGTTTTTCTCATTTAATTCAAAAAACTCATATTTGGACCATATTATTTGGCTGGATTGGCATATTGATTTGGGTTTTAATTTTTTCATTTGGATTAGAATATATAATAATATTCCTTATTAATTTTATTCTTGTAATGTATAAACATAGAAAAGAATTAAATCAAAAAATTATACTTAGAAACTGGATAAATGAAAGGAAAGCATAATAGTGGAAAACTTATTTGAATTTATTGCACTCTTTTTATTTTATTCTCTTTTTGCATTTTCAATCCTTGTAGCAATAATGGGGGTAATAAATTTAGTATTTATAAAGAAACCAATCCTAAATGATCATAATATAGATTCTTCATTGGTTTCAGTATTGATTCCTGCAAGAAATGAAGAGTTAAATATTAAGAGATGTATATATTCTTTAATAGATCAATCATATAAAAATTTAGAAATAATTGTTCTTGATGACGATTCTTCTGATCAAACCTTTGAAATCGTGAATGAATTATCACAAAAATTTCAGTCAGTAAGTGTGGTCAAAGGTGAAAAGAAATCAAAGGGTTGGACAGGAAAAAACTGGGCTTGTTATCAATTAAGTAATTATGCAAAAGGTGATTTCTTATTATTTATTGATGCTGATACAAAGTTGCAAAAAAATACAATTGCGGAATCTATAAGTGAAATGAACGATAAAGACATAGATTTAATATCACTTTTTCCTAATAGAATTACTAAAACAGCTGTAGATAAAGTAATTTCAGTTACAATAGGATGGTTTATTTTTTCTTGTTTACCAATAATTTTTTCTAATAAGAATCCAATTTTTTCTTCAGCATTTGGGCAATTCTTGTTGTTCAGAAAAAGTGCATATTTTTCAATTGGTGGTCACGAGGCTATTAAAGAAAAGATATTAGATGATTTCGAGCTTGGAAGATGTATTTCAAAGAATGGTTATGTTTTAAGGGTTTTTGATGGTACTGAAAGATTATCAACTTTTTCTTATTCATCTGAAAAAGAGGCTCTCGAAGGCCTTTCTAAGTCAATTTTCCCTTTCTTCAATAATAAATTAATCCCGTTTGTTTTATTATTAATCTTGTTTTTATCAATGGGCTTGATGCCAATTTTTATAATGTTAGGTGAATTCTTTGGTTCAAAATTAACAAGAACAAAGGAAATGATTTCTTATTGCATTTGGGGATTATTAACTCTTTCTTGGGCAATATCATCTTATAGATCAAAACAAGGATTGAGATACGGAATTTTATACCCATTAATTACAACAATTACTGTTGTGGTTGGTGTTTTTTCCATTATTACTTTTTTAACTAAATCAGTACATTGGAAAGATAGGAAAGTTGGTGATGAAGAAATTATTGAAAAAAACTTCCAAGGTAATGATTAGCTTCTTAATAAGAAATCAATAATTAAAGCAAAAATACCTATAATTAGGATAATTATAAAAATAATTCCAATTACAATTAAACCTCTTCTTGGAGAAATTTTTAACTTTAATGGTCCTAATTCATCTTCATTAATTTTATTATCGTAATCTTTATTTTGATTCATAATTTATACTGAAAATGCATTTGAACCATCAAATCTATATGGAACTTGATCACTTAAATCTAATGGTTCATAAGGCACTTGCTTCATTTTTTCTTTATCAATTTCTATTCCTAAGCCAGGTTTTTCAGGAGCGATTATATACCCTCCCTCCCTTATTAAAGATGAAATTAAATAATCATTTTTTTTGGATTCATCATCAAGAGAATATTCTTGAGTAATAAAATTTGGTATTGATGTATCAATATGAATAGAAGCTGCAGTTAAAATTGGGCCTAAAAAATTATGAGTTACTAAAGCTGAGTGGTATGACTCAGCAATTGCAGCTATTTTCTTTGTTTGCGTTATACCGCCTGCCAAACCAACATCTGGCCTAACATATTGAGGACCACCATTGCTAAGTAATTCCCTAAATTCCCAAATTGAATGCATTCTTTCTCCATTAGCGATTGGAATTGAAACCCTTTTTGCAATATCTGATTGCGAAATTATACTATCTATTTGAATCGGATCTTCAAAAAACATAGGATTAAATTCTTTCATTGATTCAGCCAAATGAACAGAAGTCATAGGAGTTAATTTCCTATGAATCTCTAATATTATATCTACTTCACTACCTGCACCCTCTCTTAAAGCAGCAACAGTCTCAGTAGTATCTTTTACCAATTTATCAAGAGATAGGTCATAGTAATTTTCTGGAAGAGGATCTATCTTCAAGGCAGTAAATCCATCCTTTACAGCTTTTTTTGCACTTTCATATAATCCTTCATTTTTCGATTTGCTATTTCCGTATACAATTCCTAAAAGTAGATGAAGTCTTATCTTATCTCTAACTTTGCCTCCCAATAAATTCCATATAGGTGTTTCAAAAAATTTGGCTTTTATGTCCCAAAGGGCAATATCAATACATGAAATGGCCCCTGACAAAACTGACCCTCTAAAACGCCCTGTTCTCATAAGCAATTGATTAATTTCTTCGATCATAAATGGATCTTTTCCAATCAATATATTATCGAATCTATCTACAATTGATTTAACTGCCTCAGGATAAGCCCAGCAAGCTGATTGTCCAATTCCGCTTATACCTTTGTCAGTAATTATTTCAACAATGAATTGATCTCTTGCAAGAAAGCTATTTATTTTTTCAATTTTCATATCAAATCTTTATGATGTTTTTTTGGTTCCCAGTTCAAGAGATATTTTGCTTTGCTTAAATTATGCTCTTTCTGCTCCGGATCACCTGCTATAAATATACTATCAAATCTTTTTGAGCCTTTAAAAACATAATCAATTGATTTTAAATAAGCATCAGCAAGGTCTGATTCATGAGTAACCCATAAATTTGGTCCATCTTCTGAAGGGACTCCTAAATATTCTCCATTATTATTAATGGACTTTTTTACTTGAATTGCCCAGTCTTTTTCGTTCCTTGGGCCAGTGATTCTCAATGCAAGAATATTCATGTCAAACCATCTGCAAAAATAATCACATATTTTCTCTCCAAAAGATTTAGTTAGTCCATAAACCGATGGCGTATCCATGTTTATACTTTCTTCACTATGATAGAAACCGTTATTTTCAAGGCTTCTAGGATCCCTATGATGCACACTCATAGTGCTTGTATGAATTCCCCTTAAAACTCCCATTTTTTGTGCATGAAATAGTAACATATGGAGACCTTTATTATTTAACTCATAATTTTCCTTAATGTCCTCAATTGTTTGATATTTTGAAGATCCTCCTTGAGGATTTTTCATTGTTAGATTAATAAAGCAATCAGTGTCGTCAAGAGCCTTAATAAGTGCATTTTCGTCATTTACTGAGCCTTGTATGAATTCACACTCACTTATTTTAGGCTCATTTATATCAAGTATTTTTATTTCATGATGTTTTGAAATGTAAGGATAAATAAATGTTCCAACCATTCCTGATCCACCAACCATTAATATTTTCATCTAATTTAATTGTTTATATTAATTTTTCTAATATAACTTATTTGCAATTAAAAGATAAACTAATCAATTAAAGAAAGTTGATTTTTATTGGTACTGTTTTTAATTCTTTTTGGTGAAATATTGTTTTTTCTGCTTCCAAGTTTATTAAATACTTTTTCAGAGTTTTTTTTGAAATTTTTTGTTTTTCTGGCTGAATAAATTAAATTTTTTGCAAATTTTGAAGACTTGCCTTGATCAACAATTGGTTCTGGATAATCAAATCCTATAAAGCATTTAAATTTTTCTTGTAAATTTTTATTCATTTTCCAGGGCTCATGAATGTAGGCAGTATGAACATGTTTCAATTCATTAACCCATTTTCTAATAAAAGTCCCTTCTTGATCTTGATCATATGATTGTTTAATGGGATTATAAATCCTTATTGCATTTATTCCCGTTACACCTGATTGCATTTGCATCTGGCTGTAATGAATACCTGGTTCAAAATCAGTAAACAGTCTAGCAAGGTATGATCCTGACTTTTTCCAATCTATTAAAAGGTTGTAACTTGCAAAGCTTACTAACATTGCTCTCATTCTAAAAGGTAGCCAGCCAGTATGAATCAGGCTTCTCATGCATGCATCAATAATTGGAAATCCCGTCCTACCTTCCTTCCATAATTTAAAATAAAGTTCATTAATAAACTCATCCCTTAAGCCTTCGTAGGCTGGATGCATACTTTTAAATTCTATCTGCGGCTGATCTTCTAGTTTTTGAATAAAATGACACCTCCAAGAAAGTCTCGAATTAAAGGCAGAAATATTTCTTTTTAAACCTTTTAGATTACCTGTATTAAAATTGCCCTCTTTTCTTTTTCTGTATTCATTAATGATTTCTTTTACGCTAATTACGCCGTTACTTAAAAATGGAGAAAGTCTTGAGGAGCTTTCAATAGAATATTCTGGCTTTGATAAATTTTTTAGATAATTCTTACTTCTTTCATCTAAAAAACTATTTAAAATTTTTAAGCCTTCAATTCTTCCTCCTTTTTGAGTAATTCCAGCACTTTTATTTTTTAAGAATTTATTTTTTTTGTCTGGTATCTGGTCTGAAGTAATGCCATCAAAATGAATTAATTGTTTTGGGCTTTCATAGATGCCATCATACATCCTTGAGTTTCTTATCTTGGACCATTCATCCCTATTTTTTAAACCCCTAACCACACCATTAGTTGGAAATTCTTTAAATGAAATTTTGTTTTTTTTAAACAAAGTTCTTATTTCTTCATCTCTTACAAAGGTCCAGTTACTTCCTGTTTCTTGGTGAGCAAATACAAATTGCACATCATAATTTTTTATTATATTTTCAAAAATATTTTTAGCTATTCCATTCTTAATAATTAAACTTTGGCCAATATTATTCAAGTCAATATTGAGATCAATTAAACAATCATAAATGAATTCCCAGTGTCTTTGAGATGAAAAATCTTGCTTCCAATAGTCTCTTTCAAAAATATAAAGTGGCAGTACAGGTAAGTTTGTTTTGCTTGCAGAAAGTAAGGCTAAATTGTCTTTTACCCTTAAATCTTTTTTAAACCATACAATTGAAATTTTTTCTTTATTCATTCTTTGTTTTTACTTATTTCTTCTACATTTTTCAGAACAATATTTAACTTCATTCCAAACTAATTTCCATTTCTTTCTCCATTTGTATGGCCTTTTGCAAACAACACAAGTTTTTTCAGGAAGATTTGATTTTTTTATTTGTGGCATTTATTTTAGCTTTTCAAATGCGGCAAGAGCTTTCTCGCGAGATAACTTTAAATCTACAATTGGATTAGGATAATTCTTCCCTAATTCTATGCCTGCAGCTTGCAGTACACTAGTTGGTGCTTCCCAAGGCGCATATAAAAATTTTCCATTAAGATTTTTCAACTCAGGAATATGATGTTTTATATAGTCTCCATTTGGATCAAATTTTTCTCCTTGTGTAACTGGATTGAATATTCTAAAGTATGGCGCTGCATCTGCTCCACTTCCTGATACCCACTGCCAACTAGCACTATTATTTGCCAGATCGGCATCTACCAAAGTTTCCCAAAACCATTCTTGTCCATGATGCCAATGTAGAAGTAAATTTTTTACTAGAAAAGACCCTACAATCATTCTCACCCTGTTATGCAAGTATCCAGTTTTCCATAATTCCCTCATTCCAGCATCAACAATAGGGTACCCAGTCTCACCTTTTTGCCACTTAATTAGTAATTCATTATTTTCTTCCCAAGGAAAATTATCGAATTTTTTTTGTAAATTCTCTTTAGGTAGATAAGGAAAAAAATATAAAAGATTATATGAAAATTCTCTCCATCCTAATTCACTAAGATAATGATCTCCATCTCGATAACTGTCCATAGTTTCTGCTTTTTCTTTGATCTCATACCAAACTGTATTCGGAGAAATTTCACCATGATGAAGGTGTGGAGATAATCTAGAAACATTCTTTTTAGAAGGAAAGTTCCTTCCATCTTTATAATCATTTATACCCAATTGTAAAAATTGATTTAATTTCTCTCTTGCACCATTTTCACCCGGTGACCAATCATCTTTAAAATTTTTGTACCAATTTTTTTTTGGTAATAATTCTAATTCTTCAAGATGTAACTCTTCGTGCTTTAAAAATTTAATATTTTTTGGAACTTCTAGTGGTATTCTTGGCTCAGGTGAATTTTGCAAACATCCCTTTCTATAAAAAGGTGTAAATACTTTATAAGGAGTACCATCTTCTTTCATGGCTGATTCAGGTTCAAAAAGCAATGATCCATTTAATATAAAGGTATTAATACCCTTACTAGATAAAAAGTTAATAATTTTTTCATCACTCTGTATTCTCCAAGGTTCATAGCATTTATTAAAGTAGACTGACTTAACATTATATGTGTTAATTAAATTGCTTAAACACTTAATTGAATCACCATTCATAAAACATAAATTATTGTTAAGAGAGGCATTAAGTTTTTTTAGACTTTCATTTAGCCACCATCTAGATGCAGACCCAATCTTCCAATTACTACTATTAACGTCATCAAGAATATAAACAGGCAAGATTTTAAATCCTGAATTGTTTGCTTCAATTAGTGCTGGATTATCATTTAGTCGAAGGTCTTGCCTAAACCACATTATACAAATTTCTTCCATTGCTTAATTATAACTCTGAATTAAAAAAGTGGGATTATCGGCGGAGCGAGAGGGATTCGAACCCCCGGTACGCGGACGCACAACAGTTTTCAAGACTGCCGCCTTAAACCACTCAGCCATCGCTCCAACAATTTAGACTAGGAAAAAGAGTATACACAAAATATCAATCTCTATCCATTGATTGATTATCTTTATTTTAAGTCGCCCCAATTATCTGCATATGAAATGTCCACTAATAATGGCACTTTTAAATTTAACGCTGTGCTCATAGTTTCCCTAAGCATACTTTCCATCAAAAATATCTCCTCTTTTGGAACTTCAAAAATTAATTCATCATGCACCTGTATAATCATTTTTGACAAGAGATTTTTACTTTTTAATTCTCTATTTATATTTATCATGGCAATTTTAATCACGTCTGCCGCAGTTCCTTGAATGGGCATATTTATTGCCATTCTTTCAGATGAATTCCTAACTTGAAAATTGTTAGAATTTATCTCTGGAATTAATCTTCTCCTCTTTGTCAGTGTCTCAACATACATATTTTTCTTGGCAAAATTAATTACATTGTTTAAGTAATTTTTTATTCCAGGATATTTTCCAAAATAAATATCTATAAACTCTTTTCCTTGGGATCTTGATAAATCAGTTTGCCTTGAGACTCCATCAGGACCTAATCCATATATAACACCAAAATTAAGTATTTTAGCTACTCTTCTTTGTTCTTTAGATATTTCATTTGTTTGGTAAATTGTTTTTGCTGTTGACTCATGAATGTCTTCATTATTATTAAATGCTTTTAATAAACTTGGTTCTTCCGATAGATGCGCTAGAACCCTTAGTTCAATTTGTGAGTAGTCTGCAGACATTAAAACATAACCTTTATTTGATTCAAATGCTTTTCTAATATGATTTCTATTTTCAGTTCTTACAGGAATATTTTGTAAATTTGGGTCATTACTAGATAAACGTCCAGTAGATGTTCCTACCTGATTAAAACTAGGGTGAAGTCTCTCGGTTTTAGAATTAATTAATTTAGGAAGTGGTTCAGCATATGTATTTTGTAATTTACTTTGTTCTCGGTGTCTAAGAATTAAACCAATAAATTTCTTAGTTTCTTCACTTAGGTCCCTTGTCATTAGGCTCTGTAAATTACTCACATCAGTACTTAGTTGTGTTTTTTTAGCTGTTTTCCTAAACCATTTTTCAGGTATATTAAGCGTATTAATTAATACTTCTGAAAGCTGCTGGCTTGATCTTAAATTAATTTCATCATTTTTAATAATTTTTTTTGCTTCAATTTCGAGATTAATTATTTCTTCTTTTAGTTCTGATGAAAAGTCATTAAGAATTTGAGAATTTATTGAAACTCCAGTCTTTTGCATTTCAACAATAACTGGAATTAAAGGAACTTCGATTTTATTCATCACATCAGAAAGACCCTTTGATTTTAAATCATTATCAAAAATTTTTTTTAGTCTTAATGTAGCATCAGAATCAGCACATGCGTAATAAATTGCTTTTTCAATATCGACATCTTTAAACGAAATTTTATCTTTACCTTTTCCAATCAAATTTTCAATTGGCATCATTTCAAGTCCTAAAATTTCCAAAGATAAATTTTTTAAACCCAGTGTTCTTTTACCTAATAAATTAGCAGCAATTAAAGTATCGAAATTAAGATTATTAACTTCAAAATTGTTATTTACTAAAACAGAAAGGTCATAATTTGCATTGTGAGCATATTTTTCAATTGTAGGATCTTCAAATAATCTCTTAATTTTGGCTAGATTTTGAGTAGAAATATTTTCACCTGTTGAGTGATTTACAGGAATATACCATCCCGTTTCTGTGTCTGTGCTGATAGATATTCCTACTAATTCAGCTTCAAAAGGATTTAGGGATGTTGTTTCAGTGTCAAAGCTAAAATATTTTTTATTTAAAACTAATTTTTCTAATAAGTTAATCATTGCTTCATTATTTACACATCGATACTCACCATTAATTTTCGGCAATATTGTTTCTAGCTTATCTTCTTTTGTTGGAATTCTTTTTATTAAAGACATAAGTTCTAGTTCAGTAAGATTTTCAACGACTTCTTTTTTTTCAAAATCCCAAAATTCTGATCCGGCTATATCAAGACTTAAAGGTGCCTTTGTATTTATAGTTGCTAACATTCTTGATTGGTATGCATTTTCCTTATATTGACTTAATAAGCTTTGAACTCTTGATGCTCCTCTTATATCGAGATCTGGTATTTGATCAATATTTTTATATATTGTGTCCAAATCTTTGTATTTGTTTAGTAAAGATATTGCAACTTTTTGCCCAATTCCAGGGATGCCTTTAATGTTGTCTGATGAATCTCCAGCCAACCCTTTCAAATCCGGTACATTTTTTGGTGATATTCCCTCAAATCCTTTTTCATCTTGATATGTATCACTGCTGACCAATCTATCAGATGAAAATCTATTTGGGCTTGAATACCAAATTGAAGTATTTTCATCAATCAACTGAAAAAGATCCTTATCTCCAGAAACAATTATCTTTTTAAAATCTTTTGTTAAATTAGAAGAAGATATTGTTCCTATCAAGTCATCAGCTTCATATTTTTCTACTGAATAAATCGGAATCCCGAATGAATTAATGACTTTTTCAAGAGTTGGAATTTGTTCAGTTAAATCAGGAGGTGCAGGGTCTCTTCCAGCTTTATATTCAGGGTATTCCTCATGTCTGAATGTTGGCCCTTTAGAATCCATCGCAAGTATAATATGGGATGGGTTAACTTCATTAATTAATTTAAACAGTATTGATAAAAACCCTTGAACTATTGTTGTAGTAATTCCTGTCGATGTCGACATAGGTTGCCTTGAATAATACACTCGGAAAATAACTGCAAACCCATCTAAAATTAACAGGGTTTTATTTATTTTGTTACTTTCATCCATTGAATAAAAGTATACATTTTTTTTAAATCTATTTTAAGCTATCTTTTCTTGGGATAAATCTTGGACAGAAATATTTTCAGATTCCATCGTTTCTATTCCTTTTCTTATCTGAGCTAGAGATTGTGACAATCTCTCTTCTAATGAAAACAAGACTTCTTTGGCATATTGATCTGCATCTCTTCTTCTTTGAGATGAATAATTTTCACTTTCTTCTTGCATTGATGAAGCATTTGAAAGTATTTCGTTTTTATTTTTTTCAACTGAATCTAATGTTTCAAGTTTAGTTTTTTCTGTTTGGTCAATTATTTCCTTAGCCCTTTTTTCTGCTGTAGAAATTATTTCACTCTCTGATATCATAGACTCTGCTTTTGACTGAGCATCTGTTATTAAGTTCTCACAATGCAATGAAGTTTCAGCAGTTAGTTTTTCTGCTTCATCACTTGCATCGTTTAGTATCGATTCTTTTTGAGAAATAATTACTCTTGATTGCTCAAGCTCCAATGGTAAGCTTGATTCAATGTCAGAAACAATTTCTTTTATTCTTTCTACATCAATTACACTTTTACCAAGCATCTTTTTAGAAGATGATAAATATTCCTTTAAATCATTTAATTTTTCTAATACTGTCATTTTTCCTCCATTAGTTTGTTTTTTGAAAATTCATATATTTTTTCAGGTATAAAATTTTTATAATCACCTCCAAGCATTGCAATCTCTTTAACTCTAGATGAGCTGATAAATTGATTTGGCATTGCTGAAATTAAACATATTGTTTCTATGCCATTATTAATCTCTCTGTTTATTAGAGCCATTCCTCTTTCATATTCAAAATCATTACCAATTCTTAATCCTCTGATAATTACTTTAGAGTTAGTGTTCTTAGCAAAATTAACAGTAAGTCCACTGTAAGATGAAACGCTAACATTTTTTAAATGGTCAACGGACGATCTAAACATTTCAATTCTTTCATTTACATTAAATAAGGTATTTTTATCAGAATCTTCATAAACCCCTATTGTGACATGGTCGAATATTGCAGACCCTCTTTCTGCAATATCTAAATGCCCCTTAGTCACAGGGTCAAATGTACCTGGGAATATCGCATTATTCATTTGGTTCTCCTATTAATTTATAAATTGATAGCCTAGAGTCACCATACTTCTTATCTCTTACTTTTTTAAAATCAGTGTATTGATCTGGTAATACATAATCTTTATAGTGTTCATAAATTAACAATCCACCCTCTTCTATTGTCTTAGATTCGAATATTAAATCAGCTATTCTCGGAAACTCTCGATGCTCGTAAGGTGGATCAGCAAAAATAATGTTAAATTTTTCATTTAATTTTGGCACTAAAGAATATACGTCACCTTTTTTTATTTCGTGCTTGTCTTTAAATTTCTTTTCAAGTACTTTTATGTTTTTTAAATTTTTTTCTATCATTACAATTTTTTTTGGGCCAAATTTATCAAATTCTTCGCTTACACTGCCAATACCAGCGAAAATATCTAAAATCTTTGATTTTTCAATAAGCTCCTGACTCAACATTGAGGTTATTGCTAATCTAACTTTAGAAGTTGTTGGCCTCATATAGTCCATAATTTATTTAATTATG
>JAYYQG010000007.1:0-21148 GCA_036128515.1 Chloroflexota bacterium | reverse complement strand
TTCTGAATCAATAAATTGATCAAATGAGTTATGAATTTTTATATCTACATCATCAATATAATCTAGTTGGGCTCTTCTTAAATTCTTATCTTGAAAATTAAAACCTAATGGTTTTATTAAATGCAAAGAAGCCCCTGTGTTGTGGCACAATCTAATAATATTACCAGTGTTGCTTGGTATTTCTGGGTTATGTAAAACTAAATTCAATCTATAAAACATTTCAATTTGTTGCTATTCTTAGTATATAGAAATATAAAAAAGTATAATAAATTGGGGTTTATCATGACAAAGAGAATTAATAGAGCAATAGAGTTGCTTGAACAAGATCAGCCGATATATTACACAGGGCCACACTCTGGCCATGTTTTGACATATGAGCAAGGTTTAAAAGATTCACAAACGTGGGCAGATTACATTAATGTTGGAATGGAGCATGGATGCTTTGATATGACTGGTCTTGATAATTATATTAGGGGACTAATTGATGGAGGTCCAACAAAGTCAGGCCACAGAACACCTCCAGTTATTGTTGAGCTGCCAGTAGAGGGTACAGAAGAAAATATTATTAAATACAATGCTTGGCAGATTAGGCAAATTTTAGCAAGAGGGGTGCACGGCTTATTATTATGCACAGCGGAAAGTGCAGATGCAGTTAGAGCTTATGTTGAAGCTTCAAGATATCCTACAAATATGAATGGGGTAGGAGAAGGGCTTTCAAGAGGAACAAGAGGAGTCGGGTCTGAAAACACAGCTTCGCCTGTATGGGGAGTAGATAGGGATGAATATCTTAAAAAGGCAGATCCATGGCCTTTAAATCCAGATGGGGAAATATTGCTGGGACTAAAAATTGAAACTGTTAGAGGATTGAATCATTGTGAACAAATTTTTACTGTCCCTGGTATTGGATGGGCTGAAATGGGACCTGGAGACATGCATATGTCGATGGGTTTAATTAGAGATGGCCATGATCATGAAGAAGTAGAAAAAGCAAGAAAAAGAGTTAATGCGGCATGTGAAAAAAATGGTGTAAAGTTTTTAGGAGGAGTTCATGGTGGAGACGATAAAGTAGGAGCTCTAAAAAAAGTAATAGATAATGGAGCAAGAATTATTTCAGGTGATGACGAAATACTTGCAAAAGAAGGAAGAGAATATACAAACAACCAAATGAAATACTAAAAAAATGAAAATAAAAGATGTTAAACACTTTTTATTAAATCCTGGGTGGGGCAAAAATTTGTTATTTGTAAAAGTTATCACTGATAATGGCCTCGAAGGCTGGGGTGAATGCTATACACAGTCAGATAGGGATAAAACAATTATTGTCCATCTCGAGCATATGTCTAATTACCTTATTGGTAGAGATCCATTTGAAATAAAATATTTCAATCAAATAGTTTTTGATGACTATGCTTCTAGGAGAGGATCCATGGAAATATTTTCTGCACTAAGTGGCATTGAACAAGCACTCTGGGATATATGTGGAAAACATACTGGTCAGCCGGTTTATAATCTTTTAGGCGGTGCTTCTAGAGGAAAACTTCGTGTTTATGCAAATGGATGGTACGCAGGTTCTTTAATTCCAGAAGATTATGCCGAAATGGCAAAGAAAACTGTAGATAAGGGTTACACTGCATTAAAATTTGATCCAATTCCTGGACCATTCAGGTCTATGATTTCTAAAAATAATTTTGAACAATCAGTTGAAACTGTAAAACAGGTTAGAGAAGCGGTTGGACCAAAAATAGACTTATTAATAGAAATACACCGTCGATTTTCTCCGATGACAGCAATAAAATTTGCAGATGAGATAGAAGAATTTGATATTTTTTGGTATGAAGAGCCTTGTCCTACCGAATTTACAGAAAATTTATCTGAAGTTAGAGATTCAATAAATATTCCGACTGTTACTGGTGAAGCACTTTACACTAAGAATGCATACATAGACGTTTTCGGCCGCAAATCTGCAGATATCATAAACCCTGATGTTGCAAATACGGGTGGAATTTTAGAACTAAAAGAAATTGCTTCCATGGCTGAGGCCTATCAAGTAGCAGTTTCTCCACATAACTACAACTCAACTACAATTGCACTGGCATCAACTTTGCATGCCGGAATAACTATGCCGAACTTTCTAATTACTGAATACTTTGTTCCATTCGAAGAAATTGGGTTAACAATTTCTGACAATCCTCTAATACCTGTTGAAGGATATATAACTTTAGATGATAAGCCAGGGCTTGGTATGAATTTGATTGAAGAAAATTTTGATAAATTTCCCTATAAAGAATTCCCTAGAGTGTTACCAGAAAGAGATAATGAAGGATTTTATGGTGGTGCATGGCCTGACAATACAGGTCAAAATTAGATTAAGGTTGACTTTGCAGGCTCTTTTGAGCCTCAAAAAGATCCTTTTCTCCACTTATTCTTATTCTAAAAAGTTCAGCTTCGTGTTCGAGTTGCATCTGCATTAGCTCTCTTTCATATTCTAATCTAAGTTCCATCATCTCTTTTTCCATATTAATTCTTTCTTCTTCAAAAGCCATCATTTCTTTTTGAAATTCTCGATCTCTTTGAATCCTTTTTTCGTCTGCAGCAGATCTTTCACCTTCAAAGTCCTTTTCAACTTCCATTCTTTTCCTCTCCATCTCCATCCTCTCCATTTCCATTATTTTCTCCATCTCCATCCTCTCCATCTCCATCCTCTCCCGTCCTCTCTCCATCTCCATCCTCTCCATTTCCATTTTTTCTCTTTCTTCAGGACTTAAACTTGATTGCAATGAAGAATCTTGGATGCAAGCTGACAAGATTAATACTGTTGGGATTAAAATAAAATATTTATAAATTTTTTTCATATTATTTTTTTTGTTCAATTAGATTTATTCTATTTTTATCTGGATCTTCAAAAGTTGCAACTTTACCACCCCATTTTTCTATTTCTGGCTTTCTTATGAACTTAACTCCTTGATCAATAAGCTTCTTATATTCTTTTTCAATATCTTTAGTTTCTAAATTAATTATCATTCTATTTGGATCTTTTGAATCTCCTGTAACTTCGGAATGTTCTGAGATATAAATTCTTAAATCATTGTAAATAAAGTATGCAGAAGTACTTTTTAACTTGTGTACTTTTGATTCAAAAATCATTTCATAAAATTTCAATAAATTAGAAATTTTTTCGGTCCAAATTATTATTCCTATTGGTTTCATTTTAAATTAAATATGTAAGGATATTCTGGCGTTCTTTTCATGCCTGCCTTTTCATATGCCCTTAATGCACTTTTATTATTTGTATGCACATGCAGTTTTACAGCAACAACATTATCATTTTTTTTAGCTAATTCTATTACTTCATTAAATAATTTTTGAAATACTTGGTTGCCTCTATATTTTTTTTCTACACATACATTTTGAATCCACCAAAAAAAACCATTTCTGCTTACACTTCTTTCGAAAGATATTCTAAGTGCACCAATAACTTTTCTATTATATTCAGCAACAATATAAAAACCTTGTTCTGGATTTTGAAGAATAAATTTTAATCCCTCTTTTCCTAATTCGTCAGGATAAGGTTCATCTTCAATAGTATTTTCCATGTCAATTTGAAGAATTTCTAATTCTTTCAAATCAGAAATATTTCCTAGTCTTATTTTTATTTTTTCCATTATATTTTTGTTTTTATATAAATTTATTTTATCCTAAACAAACCTACAATATTTTTAAAGGAGATGTATGAAAATAGCTTTAGTTGCCCATGGAGACAACCCGCCTTATTTAAAAGAACTTTTTAACGGTGAAGGCTTCGAATTAGTTGAAAAAGAATGTAATAATGAAAAAGAATACATAGATTTATTAAAAGATGCGGACGGAGCATTAATTTACTTGCACCCATTAACCACTAAAGAAGTTATGGAACAGTGTAGTAACTTAAAAGTTATAAGTAGAGGTGGAGTTGGGGTTGACTCTGTAGATCTTGAAGCGGCTACTGAATTAGGAATATGTATATGTAATACTCCCGGAATTAATACAACCGAGGTTGCTGACCATGCAATGGCAATGCTTTTATCTTTGACAAGAAAGATTAGGGAGCAAGATGCACTTGTAAAAAAAGGGTATTGGGCTGATAGGACAGAATTAGTGCATCCTTATAGATCTGAATTAGGTAGAATAGCAGGAAACATAGTAGGTATAGTCGGTTTAGGAAACATTGGTAAATCTTTTGCTACCAGAATAAAAGGTTTTGGTCCCGCTAAAATTATAGCTTACGACCCATACATAGACAGAACTACAGCTGATCTTTTTGGTGTTGAATTAGTTGAATTAGATGAATTGTTAAAAACATCTGATTTTATAACATTACATGCTCCATCTACTGAAGAAACTCATCACATAATTAACGAAGAAGCTTTTAATAAAATGAAAAGTAATTGCATTTTGATAAATTGTGCAAGAGGCCCTCTCGTAGATCCTTCAGCACTTTTTAATGCTCTGAAAAATAATATTATTCCTGCTGCAGGTATTGATGTCACAGAAAAAGAACCTATTTCTTCTGAAGATCCATTATTAAGTTTAGAAAATTTAATTATTACACCTCATACTGCTGGCTCATCAATGGTTTCAAGGGAAGTTGGTACAAGAAAGCAGGCAGAAAATGTAATTAAAATTTTAAAGGGCGAGGCTCCTCATGGGTTAGCAAATCCAGAAGTAATAAAAACTATTGCCTTAATGAAAACAAAAGCAAATAATAGGTGGAGTAACGTAGATTTATTTGACACTTCACTGAAAGTATAAGGAGAAAAAATGGCTATACACAGGAAAGAAGATCTTGTTCCAGATAGTAATGAAAATGGAATAACAATGACTTCTCTTTCAGGACCCGAAAGAGGAGACAAAATGATAACTGTAAAAGAACTTTTTCTTGAGCCAGGTGCAGAGATTCCCGTTCATTTGCATCCTGATGCAGAAGAAACACATTTTCTTATTAAAGGGGAATTAACATCAATTTTAGGAAATAATGAATTTATTATGCAAAGTAGGGATTGCATGCTTGCACCTGCAGGCATGCCTCATGGTATGAAAAATAATTCAAATGAAACTGCAAGATTATTAGTTATGTTTCCTAAAATAAAGTTTGGAAGAGAGTCAGTTGAAAATCATAGTACCACTCCTGGTATTCCTGATAAGTACGTTTCTATTAGAAAAGAAATGGAGCCATTTGAATTTGCTCCTGGCATCATGAGATATGACATGGTGGGAGATTTCTCTGGTGCAACATCAAGCTATTTTTCTGAACTAAATTTCAATCCTGGCTCCGACGCACCGAATCATTACCATCCTGCCCATGAGGAATCAATGTATTGTCTTGAAGGCAAATTGAATGCAGTTTATTTTGAGGAAAATAATATTCAATTAAATGCAGGAGATATGTTTACTGCAGAAGTAAAAGCAAGGCATGGATGCAATAACCCTTTTGACAGTAAAGGTACTTTATTAGCTATTCATTGCGTTTTAAATCCTCCTCCTAGAGTGGAGTGTGATTAATGACTACGGTTAAACTTTCTAAAAATTTACAAAATCCAAGGGGAGTCTATTCAATTCCAGTAACCCCTTTTCATGAAGATGGAAAACTTGATTTGGATTCATTAAGGAAATGTATTGAATTTTGCCTTGAGAAAGGTGCTCATGGAATTGTGATGCCTGTAAATGCAAGCGAGGTTTCAACTTTAACTGATGAAGAAAGAACACAGGTCATCAAAGAAGGAGTAAAATCCGTTAATGGATCAGTTCACTTTGTTGCAGGAGTTACAGGAAATTCTATTGAACAAGTTAAAGAAAGCGTGAAAATTGTAGAAGATTTGGGTGTTGATTCAATTATAACTATGCCATCAACAAAGATAGCGTCAGCACAATACGTATATGATTATTTTGGTGAAATCTCTAAATCAACAAAATTGCCAATCTGGATACAAAACAACGATATGCAAGGTAAATTAGTTCCAACAAATATTATTATTAATTTAATTAATGATTTTGAGAATATTCAATATTTAAAGGAAGAAAGTGCATTTGCTGGTCACGTTATTTCAGAAGTTGTAAATAAGCTTGGAAAAAAATGTAAATCAATAATGGGTGGTATCGGAGGCACTTTTTTAATGGATGAGTATAGAAGAGGTGCTCAAGGCACAATGCCTTCAGGTCATTTCACAGATATAATTGTAAGTATTTGGAATGCACTTGATACTCAAAAAAAAGGAAAAGACGGTTATTATGAAATCAATGATCGTGCAAGGATTTTGTGGGAATCTCTTTTGCCTTCACTAAATTTCGAAAGAAGGTTTGGAGTAAATGCATACAAATGGGTTTTCTGGAAGAGAGGTATTATAAAATCCCCAACAACAAGATTACCTGTTAGAAAACCTTTTGATTTGGCTGACCAAGAAGAGTTACAAAGGATTATGGATAGACTTAGCCCTCTTATGACTTAGTTTTTGATTTAACATCATCAATAAATTGCTTTGAGCCATTTAATAAAAATTTATTTGCTCCACCAATTAAAAAGTTTATTCCTCTGTCATTCCAATATTTCGCTTGATCTCCGTCAGCAACTAAAGTACCTGGTATTTTTCCAGCATCAATAATTTTTGGAATCATTGATTCCATAGTATTTTTAACTTTTTCATGAGTAACCTGTCCATGAACACCAAGCACTGAAGACAAGTCACCTGGGCCTAAAAATACACTATCAACACCCTCTGTACTTATGATACTGTCTTGATTTTCAATCCCATCTAAGGTTTCTATTTGTACAGATATAAACATTTCATCATTACTTGTTTTTACATGATCAATTATGGGAGTAATACCATATTTACCTGTCCTAGATGTACTGAATAGTCCTCTTTTTCCAATTGGGGGATACTTGCAACTGTTTACAACATTTTTTGCATCTTCAGAATTATTGATTAATGGAATCAAAACACCTTGCACTCCAGCGTCTAAATATCTTTGAATATTTTGTTGTAAATTGAGACCAGCTCTAACTATTGCTGTTATCCCGGTAAGTTCAGCAGCCCTGACCATATTTTCTGCTGTTTCGTAATCTGTGACGCTGTGTTCACAATCTATTACAACATAATCCATTCCAAGCCATCCTAGCATTTCAACTGTAGAAGGCGACGGAGTACTTACAAAGGCTCCTAGAACAGTTTTATTTTGTAAAAGTTTTTCCTTAAGAGTATTTTTTTTCATAATTTCTCCTTATATTTCATAATAATAGTTTGCTATTGGAAGATATACAAGGCAAAATTTATATATGGAAGTATTAAAAATAAAAAATAAAAATAGTGAAGTTGAAGTATTAAATAATAATTTAAAATCATTAACTATTACCAAAAATGAAAATCAATACAATTTGATAGCTTTTGATCCAGATAATTTTGTTAGCTCATTCATAATGGCTCCTTGGGTCAATAGAATTAAAAATGGCAAATTTAAATGTGAAAAAGGTGAATTTAATTTACTTCAAGATCATCCATTAGCAAGGAACTTTAAGCATGCAATTCACGGAACTATGCTTTTTGCTGAATGGAATATTATAAATTATAAACAGAATTTTATTGAATTATCTTCAAAGATATTAAAACCATGGCCTTTTGATGGCGAAATAAATTCAAAATTTACTTTATTTGAAAATAAACTTCTTCAAGAATTAACAATAATTAATAATGACAAATCTGTCATGCCATTTTCAATGGGTTGGCACCCATGGTTTAACAGGTCATTGGGTTCAAATGATGTATTAGTTAGATTTGAATCTGAATTTAAATGGAAAATAGAAAATGAAATACCAACTTCTGAAAAATTAATTTCAGATGAAATATTAAATTTCAAAAACGGATATTCTCCAGATATTGGAACATTAGATGATTGCTATAAGATAAATACTGAATCAGATGTAAAATTAGAATGGCCAGAGTTATCTTTAAAAATTAATTCTTCAAATGAATGTGGCCATTTAACTGTCTATACTCCACCTAGAGGAATAAATGAGAACTATATCTGTGTTGAGCCTCAAACTTCAACAATTAATTGTTTTCAACTTGATGAAAAGGGTATCGATGATAATGGTACTTTGTTTTTGGGGTCAAAAGAAAGAAAAACAATTTTTACTGAATGGGAATGGAGTTAAATGTTTAAATTTTTCAGGTTAATAAATATATTTAGAATGGCAAAAAATTCTTATAAATATTTTTTTGACCCTAAAATTCCAAAAAAATATAAACTGATTCCGGCTTTTGCTCTATTTTATCTTGTAGTTCCACTAGATTTGTTGCCCGAGTTAAGAATACTTGTCATTGGCTATTTTGATGATCTATTCATTGTATATTTATTATTAAGATGGTTCGAAAATCTTTGTGAAAAATATTTAAATAAACAATATTATATAAAGACTGAATATGAGGTAAAAGAAAAAGAGGAAGAAAAGTAGCTTCTTCCTCTTTTAATTTTTCTTTTAAGCGTTAAACGTTAGATAGTATTCCCATGGGTGAGGCCTTGTTCTAACTTGATCAACTTCAGTTTCTCTTTTGTAAGAAATCCAGGCTTCAAGTAAATCACTAGTGAATACATCACCTTTGAGTAAGAATTCATGATCATCTTCAAGTGCATTTAATGCACCATCAATACTACTAGGAACCTGTTTTAATTTAGCTTGCTCTTCATCAGGCATACTAAATAAATCTTGATCTAATACATCTCCTGGGTCGATCTCATTTTCAATTCCATCTAATCCCGCCATAAGCATTGCAGGGAATGCTAAGTATGGATTACAAGTTCCATCTGCTGATCTAAACTCAACTCTTTTAGCTGCTTTATTGTCTGGATCATACATAGGGACTCTGAAAGCTGCAGTTCTGTTCCTAGCAGATAAACCTAATATCGTTGGAGCTTCGAATCCAGGAACTAATCTTTTGTAACTGTTTGATGTTGGTGCGCATAACCCCATAAGAGCCTGACCGTGTTTAATTAAGCCACCAATGTAATTTAAAGCCAGTTTACTCAGGCCAGCATATTCACTTCCAGCAAATAAAGGTTTTCCGTCTTTCCAAATACTTTGATGAGTATGCATTCCTGTACCGTTATCATTATAAATTGGCTTAGGCATAAATGTTGCTACTTTGCCATAACTCTGGGCAACATTTTTAACAACATATTTGTACCTCATTACCTTGTCAGCCATTGATAACATTGTGTCGTACTTAAGGTCAATTTCTCCTTGACCACCTGTAGCAACTTCATGATGATGCTTTTCTACGTGAAAACCAAGTTGCTCAACCATGATTCGTACCATTTCACCCCTAATTCCATGCATAGTATCAATTGGTGCTGCAGGAAAATAACCTCCCTTGTAACCTGGTCTTTGACCAATGTTTGGTCCTCCGTCGATCATAGTTTCTGCACCAGAATTCCATATACCTTCATCAGAGTCAACTTTAAAATAAGCTTCATTTTCTTTTTGGAAAAATTGAATAGAGTCAAATACAAAGAATTCTAGTTCTGGACCCCAATATGAAGTATCACCAATACCTGTGCTTTTCAGATATTCTTCAGCTTTAATAGTTACGTATCTTGGATCCCTAGTGTAATTACTTGCAGTCAATGGATCTCTAATATCAGCAATTATAGAAACTGTTTTTTCTTCAAATGGATCTACCTTTGCTGTTTCTGCATGTGGTAGAAGTAACATGTCGGATGCTTCAATAGACTGGAATCCTCTTACACTAGATCCATCAAAACCCGTTCCTTTATTAAATAAATTGTCATCAACTTCAGATATTGGTAATGCAACATGTTGCCATGTGCCAGGAACATCAATAAATTTTAAATCTAGGATGTCGCAATCATTATCTTTCATCAGTTTTAATACTGACTCTGTATCTTTACTTGCCATAATTATTCTCCTTTATAATTTTTTTATTTGATACAATTACAAATATAATGATTATAATCTAGTAAAAATGTTTCAAAACTGTTACAAAATTATAATATTTGTTTCAAAATTATAATAAACATTACTTATTTCGTAAAATATATATGTCAATATTACTGATTACAGACACACAGCTTGGGATGGCATTGAAAAATGTTAATTCCAAACAATGGTCTCCTAAAATCTTGAAATGGTCTGGAGAATTTGGACCATCTGAAAAAGAGCTGAACAATTTAAATAAACTTCGTAAGGTTATCAATGACAATAATTTTGAATTTATCGTTCATGCAGGTGACATAATTAACGAGATTGATAAGTCTAATGATTTAGAGAATTATAAAAATTTTACAAATAAAACTGACCTCGATATTCATCATGTTCCAGGAAATCATGATGTGGGATTAGATCCTAATAATCTCTCTCCTGAAGGTTTAGATTTTTACAATAAAAATTTTGGTAAAGATTTCTATAACTTTTCTTGGAATGAATTTGAATTAATTTTTCTTAATAGTTCAAAATTTATGAATTATTCAAATCATGAACTTTATTTTGAGCAAATTGAATTTATTCAAAACACACTCAAAAATTTTTCACCCGGAAAGAGATTAATAATCTTTATGCACCATCCACCATTTATTGATAAAAAAGATATTCTAAAAAAGGGTAATGACCGTCTTCATGACAAGGATATTTCTTATTGGATGTTTGAAGAAAAAATATATACAGATTTCTTTAATTTATTTAAAAATCATAAAGTTGATTATATCTTCACAGGACATTTGCATATTAATTTAGAAACTCATTTTAACGAAACAAAGATTATAGCAACTTCTGCTGTTGGAGTACCTTTAGGAGACGACCCGTCTGGCTACAGAATAATTGATTTTAAAAACGACGATTTAACTTATAAATTTTTTAAAATTTAATTAGTAAGGTAATTTCCTTCCCTTAAATTCTCTTCCTATTTTAGCCATTTCTTCAATGTCTGGCCCACCAACCATACCAGACCCTAAAACATCAATAATGTATTTAATTCTTTCTTCAGGTCCCATAGAAAAATCATTCCAGCTTGAATAAAAAACTTTATTATTTTTCTTTAAAGCTGATTTAATTTTTTCTCTTGCTTGATTCATTACATCTGGATACGGCGGGTCATGAGCATCTGGTAGACCATATGACATGCCCATATCTCCTGGACCCCATTCAGCAAATGCAATTCCAGGAACTGCTGCAATCCCTTCAACATTTTCTACGCAGTGCCTATCTTCAATTTTGAGTCCTAGAAATAGCTCACCGTCCGGATTAAGAGGCCATGGGTCAGCTTTTTTAACATATTCTTCTTTTGACATGCCCCATAATTCTGCAGGCTCAGCTTGACCACCAGCACCTCTTAAACCTTCCGGAATTTGATCTTGGCCTAATTTTTGGAATGGATATCTGCATGTTGCAACAAAAGCAGCTACAGCTTCTGCTGACCTAGTGTGGGTATTTAGTATTCCATGAACACCTGTACTTAATACATGCCTTGATTGCCAAGCATTTGCAAAAACTTCATTAACTGTTGTTGCATTTGAAGGAAGAGTTGTAATGACAGCAGGAGTTAAATGACCACTCTTTGTTGGGCCACCAGCTTTAAGTCCTTTCATAAATTCATTTAAACCTTTTACATCAAAATAGTGATGCTCAAAATCAACTAATAAGAGGTCAGCCCAAGTATTAGCCATTTCTTTTCCGCACTGAAACGAAAGTTCATCAGGATGAGATATATATATTTGTTGACCTGATTCGATTAGGTCAATTAATTTATTTATTCTTGGCATTATTATTTTCCTTCTCTAATTTTTATTGCCATTTCTTCCAGAAAAGCATCTACCATCTGCAAGTCTTCACCTCTAAGTAACTCACCCAGAAAAACTAAATTGCCTTCAATAATATATTCTCTATACAAGGGTTCTCTTCTAGGGCATTCTTGATTGGTATAAACTTCTTCATTTTCAGGAATTATATTTTTTCTAGTGTCATAAAATGATTTAAAACTATCAATCTTTAGAGTCATTTTGTAAGGAGTTGAGTAGTCGGCAAATCCTCTGCATGTAGTTTTCTCAACCTTGTCACCGTATGCAGTAATCCCTTCAATCGGTTCGATGTATTCAGTCTGCTCTTGTGCTGCCTGTAAACCATTGGTATTGGCAAATTCAACTGTAGGATATCGTATTACTGCAACTTCTCGGCCCCCTGGACCATAAAATCCCCATCTTGCGTCAGTTGATTCTGGAAATTCAGCTATTTGAAACCCTTTTTTCATTTTCCATCCAACAGAGGTAACATCTGACATTTCGTATATATTTGATGATGATACAAATTCATCAGCAGATGAATCACCACCACAAGAAAAAATTAAAATATTTAAAATTATAATAATAGGTACAATTTTTTTCATATATGTTTCCTCCTAAATAGATAAATATTAAAAACTCAACTAAAATAATAGCATACTAGAAAATTTATAAGTGAGGCAATAATGAGACCAGGATTTAATGTCGGAGTTGATCCAGTAGATTATGAAAAACCCCAGTCAGTTGCAGACGAGACATTAAAATTTGCGTCACAATTTGGCGCAACAGACTTGATAATTCAGTCATATGTAGAAGGCGCAGTTAGAGGAGAAGAAAAGTGGGAGCTAAAAGACATTCTTGAATTAAAAGAAAAAGTTGAAAGTCATGGATGTAAAATTGAAGCCTTTGAGAATGTTCCTACAAGATTTTATGACCATGTAATGCTCGGTGGCCCCAAAAGAGATGAACAAATAGAAAATATGATTTATACAATTAGAAATATAGCTAGGGCAGGGGTTGAAATTTTTGGTTATAACTGGATGCCATCTAGGGTATGGAGAACACAAAGAGATAAAGAAATACGTGGTGGTGCACTTGCAACTGCATTCGATTACTCAATTGTTGAAGAAGGACTTGAAAAAAACTTAGTGGTTGATGGAAAAGATTCACTTCAACATGGAAGAATTTATGAAGATGAAGAAATGTGGAAAAATTTAGAGTACTGGATAAAAATAATCACCCCTATAGCAGAAGAGGAAGGGATAAGGCTCGGCATTCATCCTTGTGACCCTCCTGTTCCTATGTTAGGTGGAGCCGCAATGTTATTTAGAAGCTTCGATGCATATAAAAGGTTAATTGAAATCTATCCTTCAGATTCAAATGCAATTGAATTTTGTCAAGGAACTTTTTCTGAAATGAATGAAGATATTTATGAAATGATTAGATATTTTGGTGAGAGAAAGAAAATACTATATGTCCATTTTAGGAATGTATCTGCTCAAGTTCCAAAATTTCAAGAAGAATTTATAAATACTGGTTATGTAGATATGCATAAAGCAATGGAAATTTATAATGAAGTAGGGTTTGATGGTGTATTCGTAGATGATCATGTTCCGGTAGGAGTAAATGATACTACGTGGGGGCACAGGGGTAGAGCATTTGCAAATGGATACATTCAAGCAACAATCGAATCGGTGAAAAGAAATGCAAAATGATTTAATTAGAAGATTAGAAAAGTGTTACACGGGTGCTGTTTATGACGTTTTGAGGGAAAGAGGAAATAAAAATACCATTTTGCCTCATGATATAAAAAGCGTTGATCCATCAAAAAAGTTAGCTGGAAGGATATGGACTTGCAGCGGTGAGATTGATGAAACGATTGATAAGGACACATCCATGTTAAGTTGGACTGAAATGCTGAGTAAAGCGCCATCAGAAAGTGTTATTATATGCCAGCCAAATGACGGGACAATAGCTCATATGGGTGAATTATCTGCAGAAACTTTAAATTACAAGGGTGTAAAAGGTTATATAGTTGATGGAGGTTGCAGAGATGTGGAATTTATAAAAAATTTAGGCTTTCCTGTTTTCTGTAAATACTTTACTCCATCTGACGTAGTTTGTAGATGGAAAATAACAAGTTTAGGTGAACCAATTAATATTGGCGGGTTGGAAATAAATTCAGGTGATTATGTACTTGGAGACATAGATGGTGTTGTCATAATCCCAAATGATGTTGCCGAAGATGTTATTAAGGAAACAGAAGAATATATCAACACTGAAAGTCAATTAAGAAAAGACATATTATCTGGGGTAGACCCAAAAGAAGCATATTTAAAATATAGAGTTTTTTAAACTAGCCAAACTTAGTTTTATATTCTGGTTTGCCCTGAATATCTAAAGTTGCTTTAAACAAATCTCCACCTCTATAAGCACTAAAATCGTATCCTGGAGGTTCTATACCAGTTGGCTCGCCACCAAAATCAGCACCTGCAGTAGTTACGTAAAGTTCATTGAGGTCTTCACCACCAAACATAGGGCATGAAGTTTGCGTGGCAGGAAAATGTACTTCTCTTTCTACCTTACCTTCAGGATCAAATCGAATTACTTTTGAGCCCCACCAAATTGCAGACCATATAAAACCTTCAGAATCAACTGTCATCCCATCAGTAATACCATCGCCTTCGTATTTAACAAGCACTCTTTTATTTGTAATTGCTTTAGATGTGGCATTGTAGTCCCATTTGTAAATAGTTTTTTTGATTGTATCGGTGCTGTAAAATTCTAATAAATCTGGGGAGAAACCCATTCCATTACATAATTCAACTCCTTCATCGATAACATCTACAGAACCATCAGTATTTAATCTGAAAACAGCATCATCTTTCCAGCCTACCCTATCCGTTCCACCATAAAAACTTCCATCAGGACCTGAAGTCGCGTCATTAATCCTTACAGGAACATCTGTCCCATCAACTTTTCCTTCTTTTAAGACTTTATAATCTTCATCAGAATTCCAAAGCCAAATACCTTCCCAAGTTCCAAGAACTAGACCGCCACCTTCATTGAATCTATACCCACCTACAGAAACCCCATTGTGTATAGTTTCATTTGATCCTGTTTCGGGGTCATATTTAAATAATCTTCCTCCGGCAATATCAGTCCAATATACTTTTTTTTCATCCGGGTTCCAAACAGGTCCTTCACCAACCTCTGCTTTAGCAGATGCAACTTTTTCAATGTGGTAATCCATAAGTTCTCCTTGCTTTAAATAATATTCAATAATATCAGGATATTTTATATCGTGTATAATTTATAAAAATTTTTATTAAAAGAGGTAAATAATGGGAATACATGATAATAAAATTGCTATAGTCACAGGTGGCGCACAAGGAATTGGAAGGGGAATAGTGGACGTATTGTCATCAGAAGGGGCAAAAGTTTGTGTTGCTGATATATCAAAAGAGCACGGAGAAAGTGCTGTTAATCAAATTAATGAAAATGGTGGATCAGCCATATTTGTAGAGGCTGATTTTGCAAAATCAGATGTTCCTGAAAAGGTTGTGAGTGAATGTGTAAACAATTTTGGCACTGTTAACATACTAGTAAATAATGTTGGTATTCAACCATTAAGTTCATATAAAAATGTAGAAGATACTTCTGAAGAACTATGGGATTCTATTTTAAATGTTAACTTAAAAAGTTATTTTTTAATGTCTAAATACACAATACCTCATATGAGGAAAAATAATAAAGGGTCTATAGTAAATATTGCTAGTGTGCAGGGGCTACAATCAATGAGATTAGTGCCTCCATATGCTGCTAGTAAGGGCGGAGTTCTTTCTTTAACTAGGCAAATGTCTCTGGATTATGCTTCAGAAAATATTAGAGTTACTGCGATATGCCCAGGAACATTTAATACCCCTATGGTAACTAATTCTATTGGTCCTGATACTGATTTTGATGAAGCAATTAAAGGATTTGGCGAAGCTCATCCTATTGGTAGAATTGGTAATCCAGAAGAAATTGGTTATGCAGTGTCATTTTTAAGTAGTGACAAAGCAGGTTTCATTACCGGTGAATACTTAGTAGTGGATGGAGGAATGATGGCAAGAGGAGCATGGGATACTGGCGATCAAGGTTGATAATTTAGCAAGGCATCTTTAAATTCATAACATAACACCATAGACTCTTCAGTAGATAGACCTTCGCATAGTATTATCATGTTGCCCATAATAATATAATCTCCAAATCTTGCTTTTTGGTCACATCCAGATTCTGAAGTTCCTGCTCTAGGAACACACTTCCTTCTATCTTTTGCCCCTTCTTCCCACATCACATCGTCACCACTTACAATAGCATCATTTCCTGTAACACTTTTTGCATAAATTTCACCAAACTCTAATGCGTCAGCTTGCGAAAAGTATTTTCTAATTTCTAAATCTTTATTGTTGTATATAGCTCTTCTTACAATTTGCGCATTTGGTAATTCTTTAACATCATAATTTTTTCCGAGCTTAAATCCTTTTAAATCAACATTTTCTATATCAATATCAAAATTTGGTTCTATTATTTTTTCATAAACAATTACATCTTCTTGGTCAGATGAACATGAAAATAAAGCAATACATATAAGAGAAAAAAGGATAAAGTATCTATTCTTCTTCATTGTCATTATCAAAAGTTGCTGGGTCTCTCCATAAGTTTCTTTCCATGGATTCACCACCGGTCTCTGCAGAAACTTCCTTGAATAATTCAGTTTTAGGATTATAAGTTATTATTTTATCTTGAAAGGTAGCTAAATCAGAAGATCCCTCAGTCAGAGTAATGACAGCAAGTCTCATACCATATCTAGTTAATTTCATTAGGGTATTATCACCGTAGTTTAGGACCCAAATATGTCCGTTACCGTGATAATCAGAATGAATCAATTGTATAGGTGTATCTCCAACTCTATATTTTTTTAATTCTTCACCATCTAAAGTTATTCTTGAAACAGTTTTCTCTCTCGCGTTTGAAGTCCAAACAAATTTTCCATCGTATAATATGTCCATTGGCCATCCACCTATCTGGTAGACTTCACCAATATCACCTGATTTAGTCATCCAAGTTAAAGAATCATCTTGTGTGCTTACAAACCATAAATTTTCATCAACCATTGTCATCTTTGTTGGTCTTGATGAAACTTCAAATTCACTTACAAAGCCACCATCTCTAGTGTATTTAGATATCGATCTTTCTTTGGGGTCAGAAACCCAAACAAAATTCCCGTCATAAATCATATCAGACAATTCACCCTCAATTTTAATAGACTTTAACTCTTCACCAGATCTGTTAATTAGTACAATTCTTTGTTCATTTTTTATTGACAACCAAATTAAGTCATCAATTACTAATGAAGGAACCGGAGAAGAAAAAAATCCCTCTTCAGTTGAAATTATATTTGGCAATGAATCAATTTCATCTAAATCGAAATACTTTTCTTTAATATTTTTTGTTTGTTCCATATCTCCATAAATATTTGAAATTTTCCATATTTTTGGTTGAGTTGAATCAGCTACCCATAAATTTTTACCATCATAAGATATTGCCCATGGACCGCCACCCAATGTTAATTCACCTTCAACTTTTCCATTTAAATCTAGCCTAGAAATCTTTTTTTCATCGAAACTTACAACCCATAGATTTTTTCCATCATAAATAATTTCTCTTGGTCCGTTTGGAACAGGGTGCATACTTTCTATTTCTCCCTCATCATCAATCAAAGCAATGCTGTCTTCATCAACTAATACCACCCAAAGATTTTCCCCATCATAAACAATAGAAACTGGGTCAAAACCAGGATTAATGGTCTGTATCACTTCACCATTTAAATTTAATCTTTCTAATGTATTTTCAAAATAATTTGCTACCCATAGATTTTTTCCATCAAATTCCATAGCATACGGCCCAGGCATTTCGCCTCCACCAATAGGATATTCTGCGAGAGTTTCTCCAGTATCTCTAGAAATTTTGGATATAAAATTTGACATACCATTTGCTACCCAAATTTCATCACCATTCCTAAATATCCCACCAGGTGATTCGCCAGTATCGTAAATTCCTATAATTTCTCCGTCAGTATTTAATTTTGATACTATTGGTTCAGTGAAATGAGCAACCCACAAAAACTCTCCATCGAATGTAATTTTTATGGGCTCTCCTTCAACATCAACAACTTTTAATACATTCCCATCTACATCAATCTTAGAAATTTTTGAATCTTCATAATGAGCAACCCAAATATGTTTTCCGTCAAACTCTACATCAATTGATCTACCTAAAATTTCAAATGAGTCAAAAGTTATGTTGTTGCTTATAATAGGTGTTTCTTCTTCAACAGCTTTATCATCATCAACAATTACAATTTCATTTGAACAAGAAATTATTAGGCAAAAGATAAGTAATGTATATATATAGATTTTTTTCAAAATTTCCTTCTATGGGATATATGGTAATTATTTGGTATAATTTTAACATGATCTAAAAATTTTTATTTACTATGGTTTTTTTTGAGGTGATTAAATGAAAAAAATGAGAATTGTATCAATATTTTTAATTTTAAACTTTTTAATTTTTGCTTGTGGAGGTTCTGATGAAGCAGGAAATGAAAGCACATCAACTGGCACCTTTTTTGAAAGAGTTGAGGATAATTCAGTAACTTACTCTGTTGATGACTTTACTGATATTGGATATAAAAAAGCTAAAACAGTCAAACAGGATAAGCTAATGGATGGTATGACAAATGCATACTGGGGATTTTGGAAAGTTCCATATAAAGATTGGTCTGGAAAAGATATGATCGATTATGAATTAAGATTTTTCTCTAGCCATGCTGACGCTGTCAGTATGGGTGAAAAATCAGCTGATTTAAGAACTGGTGAAAATGCACAAATTAGAAAGAAAAGTACCGAAGACCCAAATGCATTGCACCCAATTGGGGCAGATTGGCCAGAACTGCTTAAAGAAGCAAGAGAATGCCAAGGAGATGGAGGGCATCATACAGGGGCATGTATAGTGCCTAAATATGCTGACTACAAAATTCTCGGTAATGTTATCATTCTTGGTCAGGGAGCAGATTTAGAAGAATCACAATTGAACTTAAATCTAATTTCTGATGCACTTAAGGGGGTAATAGCTGAGTAAATTATTAAATTTTATTTTTATATGGCTAATGACAACTTTGGTCTTTTTATCTTGTTCCGGAGAAGGAAGCAAAACTTTAGAAGAATTAATCGAAGAAGCTTTTCCTTACGTTACGAATAATAATAAATCTTTAGATATTGCAAACTTTGAAGATAAGGGTTTTAAACTTTTAAGAGAATACAAATCAGTCGAAGAGCTTCCACCACTTTTATCTTCATACCATGGTATTTTTAACAAAAAAGACTATGAATTAAGATTCTATGAGAATCATGATTTAGCCTTAAGTAATGGTGCAGATGACGCTAAAATTGTTACTGGAAAAGATGGAATTGTGACTGGAGATGTACCTTGGGAGGATGGAGAAAAAGATAGGAGAAGGTGTAGCAGGCCACCTGGTCAACCACATTCAGGATGTAATTACACATCTAAATATGGTGACTTTGTTATTTTTAATAATGTTGTAGTTATGTGTGAAGGCAAAGATATAATGGAATCAAGGATGACATGTTCAAATTTACTTGGTTTACTAAATGTTGCTGAATAAATTAAGACATTACTTGGCCACCATCACATTGAATAGTCTGGCCAGTAATATTCTTAGCATCTTCTGAAGCAAGAAATGCCGCTAAAGCACCTATATCTTCTGGTGATTGCGCTCTTCCAAGAGGCATCACTGCAGATAATGATTCTTTTGAAAAAAGATCAGTTGTAGTATCACCTAATTTTTTTCTATTTTCGACCCAATCCTTATGGAACTGCGTAAGAATTCTTCCAGGGGCAATTGCATTTACATTAATATTTGAGGAACCAAATTCTCGTGCTAAAGCTTGTGTGTATGCAATAACAGCCATTTTAGTAGTTGCGTAATACGCTGTCTGGTATTTAGCAGCTTTTGCAGCAACAGAAGAAATATTTATAATTTTCCCTGATTCATTTTCTATCATATGAGGTAAAACAGCTTCTGTCACTTCATGAAGACCTTTTACATTAACCTTCCATGTAAAGTCCCAATCTTCATCTCTCCACCTAGTTCCTGTAGATCCAGGAGCCCCAGGAACACCAGCATTATTTACAAGAATATCAATATTTGAAAACTCTATTGCTTTTTGAATTGCAGAAATAATTGTGGTTGAGTTGGTCACATCCATTTCTAGATATAAAGACTTTACGTTATTTTTTTTAGCCAATTCTTCTACAGCCGACTTGTTCCTGTCATCAAGGTCAGTAACTATTATGTCAGCCCCTTGACCAGCAATTTTTGAAGATATTCCAAATCCTAAACCTTGTCCACCGCCTGTTATTATCGCTGTTTTTCCGCTTAAGTCTGCAATCAAATTATCTCCTTACTAATAGAATAATTTTAAAATAACTGTACAAATAAAGAAAGAGCCTGACTTAGCCAGGCTCTTTCAAAAATTCTATTAAAACTGTTTATTGAACAGCTTTTAATTTGTGAAGTACTAAGCCCCAAGTTAAGTGCCATGAAGCTTCGTTTACGTAGTTTTCACCTTGATCAGTTGGCCATCCATCCCAATATTCTCTGCTCATCACAATTCTGTGGTAGAACTCAAGAATAGGTACGTCAGGTAGCTCTTCAATCCAGATTTCCATAGCGTCATGGTATAAGTCCATGATTTTGTCACTATCATCTGGGTGAGTCATTGCGACTTGGTCCGTTAGTTCGTCCCAAGTCTCATTCTCCCAGTGATAGAAATTCACTTGGTGACCACCAGGGATGTTCACAGATGAACTTTGGTAGAGCTTCATAGTAAAGTAAGGGTCTCTTACTGAACCACCGTGTCCAAACATTAGACACTCGAAGTTACCTTCAGCCATTCTTGATGAAGCATCAGGCGGTTGAATGTAACTAGCGTTGATTCCTTGTTTTCTCAACTGCTCAGCAGTTAGAGGACCAAGGTCAACCCAAGGGTTAAATCCAATAATTTCACAGTTAATCATCTCGCCATCTTTTTCCCACATTCCATCGGAATTCTTTGCGTATCCTTTTTCAGTGAAGATAGCAGCAGCCTTTTCAGGAGCAAACAATGTAGTGTCTCTGTCACCTACAAGTAGGTCAGCAACACCATCAAAGTATTTCTGAAGAGGCGGGTATTGAGGCATAGTCAACGGGTTAAGCGCTGCT
>JAYYQG010000006.1:0-7289 GCA_036128515.1 Chloroflexota bacterium | reverse complement strand
AAATTAAAATTAATGAATCTGTTTATGAAAAATCTACTAATACAATAATTAGGCTTATTGATATTAGCGAAGATTCAAGATGCCCTGACCCAACAGATAATAACGAAAATATTTCAAATCCTGGTAGTTGTATTCACAATCCAAAAACATTAATTCATTTGATCATCGAAACACCCAAATTTAATACTTTTGACGAATTTATATATAAAGAACAATTGAAAGATTATGAATTTTTTTATGGAGGAAATTTTATAAAAATCTCAAAAATTGACCCTGACATTTTGGAATTAAACAGGTTTATTGATGATTCTGATTATGAAATTACAATGTCAATTTTAAATAACAACTAAACAATTATTATTATATTTTTGCAAATTTAATTAGTTTTTCATAAACCAACTTACAATTTGGCATATCAACATTGTTATTTTTGCCGGTTCTATATGCTTCACCTAAAATTTGATCTAATTCAAGAGGCCTATTATGATCAAAATCTTCCTTTAATGATGAATGAAGGTTTTCAGATCTATCTAAGATATACCTGAGAGTATCTTTAGCGTAGTTTTTATCGATGTTTACCCCAATAGAAATTGATGCGTTAGTCATTTCAGTAATCATTCCTTCTAATATCTTTAAATATGACTTATCATTTACAGTGTTTTTAGCATCCATATTTGAGTAGCACATAATTGAACCAATTGAAGCTACCATAATTAATTTTTCCCACACTGCCTTTCTTATGTCATTTGTGTATTCAAATTGAATATTTTTAGAATTTATTATGTTAGATAAATAAATTAAATCATGTTCCAAGCTTTCTGATATTCCATCTTTACCTATTATTATTTTTGCTTCATTTCCAAATTGAATTACGCTTCCATTTTCTTTTCTAATAGCGTCTATCCATGTCAAGCCATCAATTACATCTATTCCAGTATTTTCTAATTTTTCAGAAAGGAAACTATATGTAAATGTTCCATTTTGGATACAAAGAATTTTTGAGCCATTATTTAAATTTTTTAAATCATCCAAAATACTTTTTACTGAGTATGTTTTTACTGCGAGTATAACTACATCATATTCATTATCTATTGTTCTTACTAAATTTAGATTTTCGGTGTTTTTACCCCAATTTGTATCCATTTTAAGCCCATTAGATTTAATTTTTTCATAATGATCCCCCCTAGTGAGTAAAGTCACATCATGTGAATTTTTTGATAAAGCGCCTGCAAAGTAACTTCCTATGCCACCACCACCATATACTAGAAATTTATTATTTTTATTATTCATAGACATTTGATATTAAAAAGTTATTATATGTAATGCAACACTTATTAAAATTCATTTGTATGAGACCAATAAAAATTACCCCAAATATAATATCTAATGCAGAAGGTTCTATTCTCTACCAAAGTGGAAAAACCGAAGTAATTTGCACAGCAACTTTTGAGAGTAAAGTGCCTGAATGGTTAAACAATGGTGGATGGATCACAGCCGAATATTCTATGCTTCCTGCAAGTACGTCTTCTAGGGTACCAAGAGAGATAAGTAGAGGTAAAAAAAGTCCTAGATCTCAAGAAATTCAAAGGCTTATAGGCAGATCTCTCAGAGGCGCAATTGATTTATCAAATATTCCTGGAAATTCAATTTACGTTGACTGCGATGTCATTAATGCTGATGGCGGAACAAGAACAGCATCAATAAATGGAGGTTTTCTAGCTCTAGCTATTGCTTTAAAAAAGAGGTTACCTGATTTAATAATTGATAAAGAAATTACACCTATTGCTGCTATAAGTGTCGGAAAAGTAAATGGGAAAATTGTAGATGATCTTGATTATGAAATGGATTCAAACGCAGAAGTTGATCTTAACTTGGTCATGAATTCCTCTTATGAAATAATAGAAATTCAAGGTACAGGAGAAAAAGGCACATTTTCAACAATCGAACTTAATCAAATGATTGATTTAGGAAAAAAATGTATCGAGAAAATTTTTAATGAACAAAGGAAAATTTTAAATAATTATGATTGATAAAATTTCAAATATTTATTCAAGGCAAGTACTTGATTCAAGAGGAAACCCAACAATTTATACCCTGGTTAAAACTTCTGAGGGGAACATGGGATTTAGCTTTGTTCCTTCAGGAGCCAGCACAGGCTCAAAAGAAGCTTTGGAGCTAAGAGATAACGACCCAAAATATTTCAATGGTAAAGGAGTATTAACTGCTGTAAAAAATATTACTGATGAATTAGGGCCAAATTTAATGGGGATGAATGTAAATAACTTGAATGAAATTGATTCAAAAATGATAGATATTGATGGCACTGAATACAAGAGCAGGCTTGGGGCAAATTCAATTTTGTCGATATCTATGGCTTGCGCAAGAGCTTCGGCTGCCTCTAATAATATTGAGTTATTTGAATTAATTAGAAAATTATATGACTCCGAATTAAATAATTATAAATTGCCAAATCCAATGTTTAATGTCCTCAATGGAGGTTCTCACGCATTTAATTCTACTGATTTTCAAGAATATATGATTGTGCCAGTTGGAATAGAAAATTTTGAAATATCTATTTCTGCAGGTTTTCAAATTTACAATAAATTAAAAAAGCTACTTGAAAGCAAAAATTATCCAACAACCCTAGGTGATGAAGGAGGATTTGCTCCACCAGGATTAACAAATGAAGGGCCATTAGAATTACTAACAATTGCTGTATCACAAACTGACTTTAATTTAGGAAGTGATATTAAATTCGCTTTAGATGTAGCTGCAAGTGAATTTTATGACAGTTCTGTAGATATATATAACCTAAAGTCTGAAGGTAAAAAAATATCTTCAGGCGAATTAACAATTATGTATAAAAATTTAGTAGAAAAATATCCTATTTATAGTATTGAGGATGGTTTATCAGAAGACGATTGGAATGGTTGGCAAAATTTAACAAAAAGCATTGGAAAAAATATTCAATTAGTCGGAGATGACCTTTATGTTACTCAAAAAAAATTCTTAAAAAGAGGGATTGATGAAAATGCAGGAAATTCAATACTTATAAAATTAAACCAAGTTGGCACAGTAAGTGAAACAATTGAAAATATTAAACTAGCTCAAAATAATAATTTTGAAACTATCATTAGTCATAGATCTGGCGAAACAGAAGATACATTTATAGCTGATCTTGCGGTAGGAACTAATTCAACTCAAATTAAAACAGGAGCACCTGCAAGAGGTGAAAGAGTAAATAAATATAATAGGTTGCTATTAATTCATGACATTATAAAAGATAAGTATAATTACTTACCCAAAAACAATATCGTAGGAACTTATAAATGAAAATATCAAAAATTGGAATAAATGGTTTTGGTAGAATAGGAAGACAGCTTACAAAGTTATTATTAGGAAGTGAAAATATTAAAATAGCTGCAATAAATGATCTTTCTAATATTGAAACTTCTTCGCATCTTTTTAAATATGATACTAGTTATGGTCAATTTAATGGAAAAGTTGAATTCAATGAAAATCAAATAATAATTAATGGCGAAAAAATAAATAAAATTTCTGAAAAAGACCCATCCAAAATTAATTGGTCAGATTATGACGTTGATATAGTTGTTGAAAGTACTGGAATTTTCACTAAGAAAAGTGAAGCATCTAAGCATTTAAATGGCACGGTAAAAAAAGTAATAATTTCTGCCCCTGCAACGGATGAAGATATAACAATCGTGTTGGGTGTCAATGACCAAAGCTACGATGAAAATAATCACAATATCATTTCCAATGCATCATGTACTACAAATTGTGTAGCACCTATGGTAAAGGTTATAAACGATCAATTTGGTATTAAGAATGCTTTAATGTCAACAATTCATTCTTTCACAAATGATCAGAGCGTTCTCGACCAACCACATTCTGACTTAAGGAGGGCAAGAACAGCCTCAGAAAATATCATACCAACAACAACAGGAGCGGCGAAGGCAGTTGTAAATGTTATCCCTGAAATGAAAGGTAAGATTGATGGAATGGCTTATAGGGTTCCTACAGCATCGGTTTCTGTTACAGATCTTACATTTTCATTAGAAAAAGATACTGATGTTGATAAATTAAATAATGAATTAAAAAAAGCTTCTGAAACATACTTAAGAAATATAATTCAATATTGTACAGATCCACTAGTTTCACAAGATTTTAAAGGCAATCCACACAGTGTTATTATTGACTCATTATCAACTATTCAAACATCAAACGGACTTTATAAAGTGGTTGGTTGGTATGATAATGAATGGGGTTATGCAAATAGAACATTTGATTTAGTTAAGTTAATTTCATCTAAACTTTAAATTTTGTTGTAGAATAGTAATTAAATTCAAATATTATTAACTACATTAATACAAATTATGGCAACTTCTAAAGAAAAAATTGAACTTAAAAATTTAGTTGGCTCAAAAGCCAAAGAAAACAATGATATAAATATTGAGACTGGCAGCTGGAGGCTCAAAGGTGGTCTTGCTCAAATGCTTAAAGGCGGAGTAATTATGGATGTAATTAATGCTGATGAAGCAAAAATTGCTGAACAATCAGGTGCTGTAGCGGTCATGGCTTTAGAGAGAGTGCCAGCAGATATAAGAAAAGATGGTGGGGTTGCAAGAATGTCAGATCCTAAAATGATAAAAGAAATCATATCGTCTGTATCAATCCCTGTTATGGCAAAGTGCAGGATTGGGCATCTTGCTGAAGCACAAATCTTACAACATCTTGGAGTTGATTATGCCGACGAATCTGAAGTGCTAACTCCTGCCGACAACAATTTTCACATCAACAAGTGGGACTTCAATATGCCGTTTGTATGCGGAGCTACTGATCTAGGAGAAGCCTTGAGGAGGATTGGTGAGGGTTCAGCTATGATAAGAACTAAGGGTGAAGCTGGAACTGGCGACGTTGTACAAGCTGTATATCATGCTAGAACAGTAAATACTCAACTAAAAAAAGTATTGATGTTAGACAAAGAAGAATTGATGACAGAAGCCAAAAATCTTGGTGCACCATATGAACTTTTACTTGAAATAAAAAAATTAGGAAGACTTCCTGTTGTTAATTTCGCTGCAGGTGGTATTGCTACTCCTGCTGATGCTGCATTAATGATGCAAATTGGTGTAGATGGGGTATTTGTTGGTTCTGGTATTTTCAAATCTGGCGATGCAGAGAAAAGGGCAAAAGCAATTGTGCAAGCAACAACTCATTTCGAAAATCCTGATATTTTGGCTAAAGTTTCTGAAGATTTAGGTGAAGCCATGGTTGGAATAAACATTTCTTCATTACCTAAAGAAGATAGGCTTGAAAATAGAGGGGTTTAATTAAATTTGAAAATCGGTATCTTAGCCTTACAAGGTGATTTTCATGAGCATCAGTCATGTTTTAACAAACTTGAAGTAGATACGCAACTCGTTAAATCAATTGAAGAACTTAATAACTGCGATTCTCTAGTTATACCTGGAGGAGAAAGTACTGCTATATCAAAGTTATTAGTAAGCACAAAAATTGACAAAGTTATTAAAAAGAAAGCTTTTGAGGGGTTTCCAATTTGGGGAACATGTGCTGGCCTAATATTAATTTCAAACAAAATAATTGAAAATGATCCCAAACCACTAAATCTAATAAATATTACAACATCTAGAAATTTTTATGGTAGACAAATTGACAGTTTTGTTGAAAAAATTAATTTTGAAAATGATGATTTTGAAGCAATATTTATTAGAGCGCCCAAAATTGTAGATATAAAAAAAGATATTGAAATACTTTCATCAACAAATGACGGGACACCTGTTGCTGTTAAATCAAATAATATTTTTGGAACGAGTTTTCATCCTGAATTAACAGATGACTTAAGAATACATAAAATGTTTGTGGAAATGACTTTAAATAAATAATTTTAAAAAATAAAAAAACTAATATAATGAAAAAAATATGAATAGAGAATTTTATGAAACAGTAAATCATCTTCCTCAGAAAGATCTTGATATTTTAATTGATGTGCTTCCAGTGAGAGTGCAAGACTATCTAAGTTTATCATCAAAAAAATATGATTTAGTTGAAGTTATTCTTGATTTAGGAAGATTACCAGAAGTCCGTTTTTCTGAATCAACGGAATTAATTCCAGGAGATGAAATTACTCATATTGATATACAGTATCTAATTTCAAAAATTAGTGAATTTGGTGACGATAACAGAGCTGGAATTGAAAGGACGTTGCATAGAATTTCAGTTATTAGAAATAGAAAAGGAACGCCTGTTGGCATAACATGTAGAGTCGGAAGAGCAATAGAAGGTACTATTAAAAATATTGAAGATTTAGTTTTGAGCGGCGAAAGTGTTCTTCTTTTAGGAAAACCTGGTGTCGGAAAAACTACAATGTTGAGAGAAGTTGCTAGAGTATTATCAGTAAGTGCAAATAAGAGAGTAGTAATAGTAGATACATCAAATGAGATTGCAGGTGATGGAGATATTCCCCATAATGCAATAGGAAATTCTAGAAGAATGCAAGTTCCTGCAACTTCAATGCAACACCAAATTATGATTGAAGCAGTAGAGAATCATATGCCGGAAGTAATTATAATTGACGAAATGAGCACAGAGCATGAATCATTAGCTGCTAGAACAATTGCAGAAAGAGGGGTTCAGCTTATAGCAACAGCTCATGCAAATAATTTGGAAAATGTATTAACAAATCCTACATTGTCTGACTTGGTAGGAGGCACTCAAACAGTAACACTGGGAGATATTGAAGCCAAAAAAAGGAAAACTCAGAAAACTATCCTTGAAAGAAAACATGAACCTACATTTTCCATAGTTGTTGAGATTGTTGACAGAAATACTGTGTCGGTGCATAAAAATGTAGCTAGAAGAATCGATGATATCTTACGTGGAAGAAAAGTTTCAGGAGAAAAAAGATGGGTGGAGAATGGGGAAGTTAAAATTACTCTTCCTGAAATAATAAAAGATGTCCATCAGAGTGCAAGACCAACAACAATATTATATCCTTTTGGTATATCAAAATCTCCATTAGAAACACTGATAAAAGAGATTAATGCCGATGTCAAATTGACATCTGATGAATCAAAAGCAAATATATTTGTAACTACCAAATCTCATTATTCAAGAAAACCTAAATCATTATCTAATGCCTTGAATTTGGGGATACCAGTTCATGTATTAAAGAGAAATTCTAAAGAGCAGGTCAAAAGATTTCTTGAAAAATTTTCTGGTAAAGTGAAAGATGATTACTCAATAATCCC
>JAYYQG010000005.1:0-41562 GCA_036128515.1 Chloroflexota bacterium | reverse complement strand
CTCATTTTTAGCTACAGATTATATTATTAATACTTTTTATAAAGTAATTTCTGGGATGAAAGTTAACGAAGAAAATATGCTTAAGAACCTAAATTTAACTGGAGGTTTAATTTTTTCTGAAAAAATAATGCTCTCACTTGTTGAAAAAGGTGTGCAAAGAAAAGAAGCTTATGAAACGATACAGTCTGCATCAATAGAATCGATGGACAAAGGGATTGATTTTAAAGATGTTATAAAAAATAATGATATGATCAAAAAAAATCTTAACGATTTAGAGGTTGAATTATTGTTTGATACTGAGTATTTTTTGAAATATGTTGATCAAATCTTTAAAAGACTTGAATTATCATAACTAAAAATAGTTTTATATGGAGTGCAAATATGAATCAAAAAAAAGCTACTACTAGGCCGCCAGAAAGAAGAGGGATTTCTAAATCTCAAATTAGAGCTGAAAGAAGGCAAAGGGCAGAAAGAAAGAAGAAGGTTAGGCAATCAATAATTGTTTCTGGTATTTCTGTTTTTGCTATATTAGTTATTGCTAGTTTGGTAGTACCAGGTCTAATTGGAACAAGAACAACAACTAATATTAGAGAACCATTGCCTTTCAATGCCGGAGGACCAACAAAGGCCTTAGAAGACCAAGGAAATCAAAAAATACTTGTTGGGTCTTCTCATGTACCATATTCAACAAAACCTGCTACATCTGGACCACATTGGGCTATTAGGCCAGATCAAAATGATTTAGCTAAATTTGGTTCGCCAGTTAAATGGGGGAAGTATGATGAAGAGATTCCTGATGAAGCGCTTGTTCATAATCTTTCACATGGAGGAATTGGCATACATTACGATTGCAAAGAAAGTTGTGATGAATTAATTTCTAAGCTAGATAAGCTTAGATCTAAAGATGACACTCAAATCGTACTAAGCCCTTACAGTGGACTTGAATCAAAAATAGCACTCACATCATGGAGGCATGTCCAATATTTAGAAGAATACAACGAGGAAGTTATAAATGAATTTATTAAAGCATACAGAGACAGGGCTCCGGAAAGCTGGATTGGAAATTATTGGGGCGACGCTATACAGTAAATAATTAAGTCAATGTACCCTTTGTGCTGGGTATTGAGCCTTCTAAATTTTTATCGATTTTAATTGCTTTCTTGAATGTTTTTGAAAAGGCTTTAAACACCGACTCAATTATATGATGTTCATTTTTTCCTGAAAGAGTCTTGATGTGCAATGCCATCTTAGTTTCTACAGCAAGTGTCTCAAAGAAATGTCTAGCCATATCTGTTGGAAAATCTCCAATTTGATTTGAAGGTAAAATTTCAACAGAATGATAGCCTCTGCCAGCAAGATCAATTGCAACCATTGACAATGACTCATCTAGAGGGACAGTTGAATCGGCCATTCTCTCAATTCCAGACCTATCACCAAGTGCTTTATCGAATGCTTCACCTAAAACTATAGCTGTGTCTTCTACGACATGATGAGATCCTGTTTCAGTGTCTCCACTGACTTTTAAATTTATATCTATCAAAGCATGTTTTGAGATTTGCTCCATCATGTGAGTTAACATTCCAAAAGGAGTAGAAATAGAGCTTTTTCCAGTTCCATCAAGGTTAATATTTAATTCAATGCTAGTTTCTTTTGTTTTTCTCTTGATTTCAGCTTTTCTCATAATATGATTTGATTAAGTTTTTAATTTTTTTCATTTGTTCTGGCTTTCCAATGCTTATCCTAAGATAATTTTTTAAATCCTCATCAGAAAACTTTCTTACAAAGATACCTTCTTTTGCAAGATTGTTAAATATAATTTCACTGTCATTATTTTTAAATTTACACAATATAAAATTTGCTTCAGAAGGAAATGGGGTTATATTTTTATATAATTTCAAAAAAGAGAAAAGATTTTCTTTTTCGTTATTTATAATATTTATATTTTCAATTAATTTGCCTGAATTTTCTAAAGTAGTTATAGCCGCAACCTCAGCAGCAAGATTTACATTATAAGGCTGTTTAATTTTAAAAATATTATTTATTACATTTTTACTTGCAATCATATATCCAATCCTTAAACCAGCAATCCCTGCCCACTTACTAAAAGATCGTAAAATAATTATGTTTTCATATGAATTTAATAAGTTTGATGTAGTTTTTGAACAAAATTCGTAATATGTTTCATCAACAATAACTATTGACCCTGTTTCCAATAAACTTTTTATTTCATTTTCCTTAGCAACATTGCCTGTTGGATTATTTGGTGATGCAATAAATAACATTTTTGATTTATGTTCATTTATGAGGTCAACAGTTTTAATTAAATCAATTGACCAATCTTCCTTTCTTGGTGAATTAATAACTTTCATGCCCATTGAAGTTGCAAGAAAAGAATACATTCCAAATGTTGGTTGCACGTCAATTAAAACGTCTTCTTTTTTTCCATATATTTTAAAGATTAATTCGATCATTTCATCTGCACCAGAGCCTGCAACAATATTTTCAGAAGGAAAACCTGTATATTTTGATAAAAATTTTCTCAGTTTTGCTTGATTTGAGTCAGGATAATTATGAAATGAAAAATTTGACAATTTATCATTAATTTCTTTAATTGATCCATATGGATTTTCATTTGCATTTAGCCTAATTATTTCCTTGTCCCCTAAGAAATATTTTGACCTTAATGTATCGTCTGATTCAACAGGATCATAATTTTTAAGTTTTTCTATGTGGTCATTTACAAAGTTATCCATTATTCACCTATCATTTTTCTTCGTCTTTTAAGCGCAGATTGTGCATGTCCATCAAGATTTTCAAGTTCTGCTAAATTTATAACTTCATCAATAACTGATAAGACTTCTTTTTTGGATAAGTTAATAAATGGTTGGTACTTCAAAAAATGCCTTACATTCAAGGCGGAATTAAATCGTGCAGAGCCTCCTGTTGGCATAACATGACTCGGGCCAGCAATATAATCACCAAAAACTTCTGCTGAATCATCCCCTAGAAAAATACCGCCTGCGTTTACAATACTTTTATAATTGTTTACTACTTTTTCGGATAATATGCTTACGTGTTCAGCTGCAATTAAGTTAGATAATTCAATTGAATCAATTATATTATCAACAATAAAAAATAATCCTTTTGATTCAAAGCTTTTTTGTATAATTTCTTTTCTCGGTAGCAATTCAGCTTGTTTAAATATTTCAGTTTCGACTTTTTGTGAAAATTCTAATGAATCGGTAATTAGTATAGGAGTTGCTTCGACATCATGTTCTGCCTGAGCAATAAGATCAACTGCACATAATTCAACATCATTAGATTTGTCAGCTATTACCAATGTTTCTGTAGGTCCATATAAACCATCAATTCCAACAGAGCCAAAGACTTGCCTTTTGGCCTCAGTAACATATTTATTTCCGGGGCCACAAATAAGATCCACCTTGGGGACAGTTTGAGTTCCATATGCGAAAGCAAATATTGAATGAGCTCCGCCAAGCAAAAATATTCTGTCAGCTCCCGCCATTTTTGCAGCTACAATAATTTCATTGGATATAACATTATTTATTGCCGGAGTAGTAACTATGACTTCTCGTACGCCTGCTGTTTTAGCTGGAACTACAGTCATTACAACAGTTGAAACTAAGGGAGCGGTTCCTCCAGGAACATAACAAAGTGCCTTGTCTACAGGGATAATATTTTCACCTAGAGAACCAGATGAATTGTTCCAACTTTTAGGCATAGAATTTTTATGAAAATCCCTTGATCTATTTATACTTTTTTTAATAGAGTCAATAAATTTTTTACTTACTTTAGAAAAGGAATCATTTATAGATTCTTCTCCTAGTTCAAATTCCAGATTGAAATTATCAAAATCCTTTAAATATTTCTTTAGTGAAGTATCACCATGTTTTTGAATATTTTTTCCAATATCACTGCATACTCCATGCAAGGATTCGTCATTTTCAATTTTCCTTAAAAAATTAATAATATAATCTCTTGATTCTTTTAAATTATTAAATGTTTTCACTTTTTCCAGTACTACTTAATTTGTTAATTATATTTATAAATTCACTATTTAAATTTTCTGGGATGTTATTTGAAGTGATAACACAAGCCTGAGAATTAAAAAGCACGCCATCTTTTAATGGTTTTAAATTATTTTCTTTCATAGTTTTTCCAGTAACTGTTATATCTGCAATTATATCTGCATAACCAATCATAGGGGCAGCTTCTAATCCTCCTGAAGCAGAAACCAATACAATGTTATGAACATCATATTTTTCAAGCTTTCTTCTTACAAGATTTGGATACTTAGTTGCCAATTTAAGATTTTCAGACCTACTTTTGTATTCATAACTTAATTCAATTAAATCATAAATATTATCAACATCTATCCAGCCCGATGGAACGGCAATTACAAGATTAGAATTACCAAAACCCAAATCTTCAATAGAAATTTTAGAAAAATTAGAATTTTCGCAATGCTCAAGATACCTGTCTAGACCTGTTACCCCAATATGCCCTACTCCTCTATCTACTATAACTGGTATATCACCTGATCTTTGAAAATAAATTTCAATTGAATCACTCCCATTAATCTTGCCAACAAGCTTCCTGTCACTTTCTTTAGAAATAATTAATTCACTTTTTTCAAAATAATCCAAAGAACCTTTTGACAATGACCCTGAAGAAGGTAAAAATATTTTCAATTTTTCATTCATTTTTATAAACATCCGTAAGCTTAGAAATATTTATTGCAAACCCAAAACAGCTGTAATCTGATTTGTACCCAAGCATCTTAGGCAAATCATCATACTTTCCACCGCCACCAATCAACTCATTTTTATAAATTAAATCAAAAACAACTCCATCGTAATAAGCTAGGTTTCGTGTTAATGAAAAATCTATACAAATATTATTTTTTTGAATTCCAGATTCTAACAAGGAATTGATTAGCTTCTTAAAATCTTCAAAATTTAATTCAGTTTCAAAACTATTTCTATTTATATTTTCTAATTTAATGTTTAAAAGTTCTTTTAGCTTATTAATTGATTCATTAAATTCATATTCAACTACTTGATTTGATAATTTATTAAAGTACCTATCCACAACTTCATCTTGTGACCTTAAGCCCAAATTACTTTGCAGTTCAATACTGAATTTTTCTTTAATTTCATCTTTGCTTAAACTTTCAGTATTTTTACCGCTTTTAATAAGGTTTTGAAATTTTGCTTTACTTAAAAGTTCCTCTTCATAATTTTTTAAATTAAATAATTTCAAATTTGTTAGAAAAAATTCTACTAATGAATTATTCAGTCCAAGCTTATCCAGATATTTTCTAGCAATGCCTACATTACCTAAATTTATTTTAAATTCATTAATATTGTTCATTTGAAGGCATTTAATTGCATCCAATATGACTTCTGACTCATATCCCTGCTTTTTTTCAGAAATATACTCAGCACCAATTTGATATTGCTGGTTAGGTTCATTATTATTTTCAAATCGAAATACTGGGCCCGAATAACAATATTTACCCAGATTGTTTTCAATTTTTTTTGAATTAGAAAATGCATATCGCATAATTGATGCTGTAAAATCAGGCCTTAGACTGACTTGTTGATTTTGAGAATCTGTGAATGTATATGTGTTTCCTGAGGTACTACCCAGCGATTTTCGAAAAAATAAATCTGCTGGCTCTATGACAGGAGTATCAAGGTTTATGTAGCCAGAGCCAATTAGATAATTTAAAGAACTTAATTCAATCTCTCTTCTTAATTTTAAATCTGATGGATCAGTATCTTTAAAATTTCTTAAAATTTTTATTTTATTATCATTCATAAATTAAGGACTTACGAGAATCCTAAAAATATTTTTTGAATTACTATTCATCTTCTCGTAACCGTCTTTAATTACATTATCTAATTTTATTGTGTCTGATACTAGGCTTGAGGGGTCTATTTTTCCTTGATTTAACAACATTACAGCAGCTTCCATATCTCCGGGCGATGAACCAATAGTGCCAATGACTTCTTTTTCAAAGAAAACAATATCATTAAAATTCATTGTCAGTTCCTTAGAATATATGCCAACAAGTATTGTTTTTCCTCCCCTCCTTGTAATATCTATTGAGATTTTTGGAGCCATTTGGGCCCCAGCTGTTTCAAATACAATATCGTGCCCTATTCCTCCAGTTATGGAAAGCAAATATTCTACAAAGTCATTTTTTGACGAGTCATATACATAATCTGCACCAAAAATTTTGGCTAGCTTAAGGCTTTCGCTTCTTATATCAACAGCTGTAACAATAGCACCAGATGCTTTAAGGACTTGAACTGTAAGCAGCCCTACAGTACCACAACCTACAACAGCTACATTATCACCGGGTTTAACGCCAGACTTTCTAATTGCATGCGTTGCAACAGTTGAGGGTTCAATTAAAGCTCCATATTTTTTTGGAATATCATCAGAAATTTTTATTAAATGTGAAGATGGCCATTTCATAAATTCAGCAAGCCCCCCATCTAAAGCAAAGCCAGCAACCTTCATGCTTTGACAGGCCCCACCCTGCCCATTTAGACACCAAAAACATTTTTTGCAATGAATAACATTATTTACTGCAACTGTATCTCCAATTTTGAGGTGATTAATATTCTTGCCAAGCTCAACAATTTCTCCAGTTATTTCGTGGCCATGCACTAAAGGAGGGTCGTTAGGATTTATGTAATTTGGCCCAAATTGCCATTCTTCAATATCAGTAGCACAAATACTTGTAAAATTTATTTTTATGATTGCATTAAATTCATCATCTAAATAAGGATCATTCCAGTGATTTTCTAATTTAATATCTTTATTTCCATAATAAATTAAAGCTTTCATTGAACCCTCCTATAAATTTATTACTGTTCCGTCTTTTTTAATTTCTTTTACCCCAGTATTACTTTGGTATGTTATTGCTTTGAGGGAAGTAACAATTGATTCTCCACTTTTTAATTTCACAGCTGATGTTTCTTGATTTGTATTAGGCAACGGGTCTCCATCAGGCAAGCTAGTACATAATTCTAGCCCCACATTGTAATGACGACCATACCAAGGATAGCCTGCTCCACCACCAAAAACTTGCCAATTCCAAACATATTTAAAAACATCCTTTGAGAACTGCATGCCTATCCCTACTTTAGTCTTGGTATTAGTTAATGAATACCATCCTTGAGAAAGCTCATAAAACATTGCTAAGTCTTGTAATTTTGCAGTTCTTGGGGGAATTTTTCTCATATCAACTTTACCATTTGGGCCTTCAGCAAAAGGCCACTCACCTTCTTTTTGAGCAAGCAACCTATTATCCGGCAAGCCATCTAAGGAAATGTCTCTCCAATTGAAAATTTTTGATTTTGGCAAATCCAGCCTACAATTTTCACTTAAAAAGGGGTCGCCAAAAACAATATGTTCTAGCCAAACACAATCAGATTCACTCATAGATTCATTGGTGAGTTTATAGTCAATTTCTAAGAAAGGGCTATTTTTAGACAAGGAAAGAGTTTTTTCCATAAAAAAAGGAGTTCTGTATGTTCTTACTGAAAACTTAATAGAGCATCTTTCAGGATCATCTTCAATAATTTGCGAATCCCAAGGCATCGTGCTCATTTCAGAATGTTGCCCCATTGGAGCACCTTGATAATCTTTCCTTTTATTTCCTGCAGTTGGAGCACATGTTTGCCATCCACCTTCATAGGTGTCCCCCCATGAATTATCGCCTGTTGTGGATAAAAATTTTCTGGTGTCTCTTACACCCCATACTGACCTCCACATGTAATCAGTATCACTAGATTTATGAACAAAGGAATATATGTCAGCACCCTTGTCAACCAAGACCATTACTCTAATTTTTTCATTTTCAATAATTGCAACTTTATTTCCTCTGAATTCCCAATCATCTGAAACTCTACAACCATAATTTCTTTCTTTTTGATAATGCATAAAACCTCCTAAAAATTAAAATCTACATTTAATTCACTAGTAATTGATCTAAACCATTCTACTACCTCAGGGTGATAAGGAATTCCCTTTTCAGACCTTTCTTTTTCTTCACTATTTTCAGGCAAACCTGCGTACAAAACTTCTTCAAATCCTGGAGCAGGCTTACTATCTTTTATCCTAGCAAGGTATTGATCAACATCGCTCATAAATTCATCTAAGTCTCCAAATGCTTCAATGTTATAAACAGTAAAATGATGAGCAGTAAATTTCTTTCTAAAAGGACCTAATCCATTATTTGATAAACCGCCACATAAAATCTCTAAAATCACTGCTAAACCAAAGCCTTTATGCGATCCAATTTCTCTTGTACCTCCAAGAGGTAATATTCCAGGCTTATCATTTGGGTTATCGTATGAAGGTATTTGTGAATCTTGCATAATCGGGACTCCATCTTTATCTGATATCCACCCTGGCATAACATCAACACCCAGCCTTTTTGCAAGTTCTATCTTGTTACCTGCGACTGAGCTCATAGATGCATCAAATATAAAAGGAGGATTGTCTTTGGTTGGAACACCAAAAGCCAGTGGATTTAAACCAACTAATTTTTCACTACTAAAGGTGGGGACAACTCCAACTCCTCCTCCCGTTGTAGCTAACCCAATCATATTTTCTTCAACAGCCATGTTTGCATAATAAGCTGCTGCACCAAAATGACCTGAATTAAAGAGTGTTACAGAGCCTATTCCAAATTTTTTTGCTTTGTTTATAGCTTCTTTCATTGCGTATGGAGCAATTGCACAGCCTAAACCTCCATCACCATCAATAGTTGAAATTGCGCCAAAATCCCTTACAACTTTCCATTTGGGATCAACATTTAGTCCATTTTTTGAATTATTTTCCTTCGATTCCATAAAGGATTTTACGTACATTCTCAACATATTACTGACGCCATGACTATCGATGCCTCTTCTGTCTGCATAAGTTAAAACATCACTGATATTTTCAGCGTGCTCTGAAGATAAACCTAATTTAAGGAATAATTCATAAACAACTTTTTTGATATCGTCAGGCTTTATAAAAATAGCTTTGTCAGTGGGCACATGAAATCTTTCTAACACCGAATACTCCTTATATTAGTTTCTTTTAATATCAATATAATTTACTTAATTCAAACTTTCCAATCTGAATTAAGTTTATGAGATAATGATATTAAATTTATTACATTATGAAAAAAGAAGAAAAAAATAGTTTTATGGGTGAATGGACGCCTAATGAATGGGGAAATTTCGAAGAAAGTTATTTAAATGATTTAAAATCTTCCTCAGATACTAGCCTAGATGTTGCAGTTAAATTTTCAAGAAAAGTATTAAAAACACATAGCACAAGTTTTTTTATCGTTACAAGATTTTTGCCAAAATTTATGCGCGATGAAGTTGAACTTGTATATGGATCTGTAAGGTTTCCTGACGAAATTGTTGATTCATTCAACATTAAAAATGATGAAAAAAAGGCACTTTTATCAAATTGGAGAAATAAATATAGGCTAGCTTTAGAATCTGGCTCGTTTGAAGACTCAATTAATAAAGATGTGCCCATTCTTCTTGCTGGTTTTACTGAAGTTGTAAAAAAATACTCAATTCCTCCTAGTTATTACGAATCCTTTTTAGACGCTATGGAACTTGATGTTGAGCCTAGAGATTTTGAAGATACAGATGATTTAATTGATAATTATGTTTATGGAAGCGCAATAGTGGTTGGGTATTTTTTAGCTTATGTTTATGGAAGCAGTCAAATTGATAATTTTGAAAAGACTTTAAAGTCCTCAAAAGAATTGGGAATAGCTTTACAACTTACTAACTTTATAAGAGATATAAATGAAGATTTAAAAAGAGGAAGAATTTATATACCTAAAACAATATTAAATAATAACGGAATTGATTTAAAAAATTATCGTAAAAATGTAAATCAAAACACCTCATCAATTAATGCTGCAAGAATGGAATTGGCATCCATTGCAAATAAATATTATAAGGAATCAGAAAAAGGTATTGAAAGTTTTTCACCTGAAAGTAGAGTTGCAATAAAAGCTTGTATTGAATTATATGGAAAGTTAAACGACAGAATAATTTCAAGGGGCAATGATATAAAAACCCGTGAAAGCTTATCTTGGTCTGAAAAACTTGGTGCACTGCCATCAAGTAAATATTGGAAGCTCCCAATAGCGTATTTAAAGTCATGAATAAATCTGCCAAACGCGAAATATGTATTATTGGTGGAGGAATGGGCTCCATATCTGCAGCTATTTATTTGAAAAGCAAAGGTTATGAAGTTTCTGTCTTTGAAAAAAACTCAACTATGGGTGGCAGAGCAAATATTATTGAAGAAAAAGGATTCAGGTTTGACGTAGGGCCATCATTATTAAATTATCCGTGGATATTTGAAAATTTGTTCGAAGCTGCTGGAGAAAAAATGGACAACCATATTGACTTAATTGAAATCAAGAGCGGTGTTAAATTCCTGTGGGATGATAAAGAAACTTTCACTATCACATCAGATTTTCCGCGTCTTTCCAAGGAAATAGCTAGGCTTGAGAAATCTCACATAAATGGCTTAAATTCGTTTTTGAAGGTTAATTCCAAGAGATACAATATTGCTTTCGAAAAATTATTGAATAGAAATCTCGATAATCCATTAGGCTGGGGGATTGGATTAGGGTTTAGTGAATTGCTTTCAGGAAGTATGTTCAAATCTATGTATTCTGATTTAGGTAAACACTTTAAGAGTGACTACATAAAACAGGCCTTTGGTTCATATGCTATGTATTTAGGTGGCTCACCATTCAAAATCCCTGGATTCTTTTCAATTTTGCCTTATGGAGAAATAGCTTATGGATTATGGATGCCTAAAGGAGGAATATATTCTCTGATTGAAAAATTAGAAAATATCCTTGAGAAAAAAGGTGTAAAAGTATTTAAAAATTCTCAGGTTTCTGAAATTATTACGAACAATAATGAAGTCAAAGGTATCGTTTTAGAAGATGGGAGATCAATACCTTATGAAATAGTTATTTCAAATGTTGACTTACCTACAACTGAATCAAAGTTAATCAAAAAAATTAACAACAATTCATTCGATAAAAAGCAAATGACGCCGTCTGTAATGACTTTTTATTGGGGCTTAAATAAAGAAACTGATTTTCCTCATCACATGATTTTCTTGCCCGACGATTACAAAGGCTGCTTTGATGACTTATTCATAAAGAAAACATTTCCTAATGGAATGCCGTTTTATACAAGTTCTCCATCTGTTTCTGATAAAAGCCTGTCACCAAGTGGCAAAAGCACTCTTTTCGTATTAATTCCATTGCCAGTCACCGAAAAAGACAATGAAATAAATATTTATAGCAATGAAATTGAAAAAATTAAAACCAAGATATTTGATAGATTTAAACATCATAATATAGATTTAACCCAAGATAATATTGAGTACGAAAAAATTTACACACCAGATGAATGGAAAAATTTGTTTGGTTTGTATAAGACTTCAGCATTTGGAGCTTCACATAATCTATTTAATATAGGACCATTTAGAAATAAAAATAAGTCGAGATGCAAAGGTCTATATTATGTTGGAGCAAGCACAACTCCAGGTACAGGGCTACCAATGGTAACTTTAAGTGGTAAATTGGTAAGCGACAGGATAGAAAATGATTTTTCATAATAAATTTGGAACTAACTCTAAAAAAATTATCGTTGGAATTCATGGTTGGGGAGGAACAAATAATACCTTTCTGCCTATTCAAAAAAAATTAAACAATGAATTTACTATGATAAATTTCGATTTGCCTGGTTATGGCAAATCTAAAAAACCCTCTATTTGGGATTTGGAGAATATTGTGGACTCTCTAGCAGTCGAAATAAACAAAGTGACCAATAAAGAAGTAGATATTTTAGGTAATTGTAGTGGCGCTTTAATATCTATATTATTGTCAAAATCAAAAAAATTAAAAGTTGGCAATCTTTTCCTTATCGATCCATTTTCAAAGGCACCTTGGTATTTCAGGATTTTCACAAATAATATAATTGGTGATTATGCATACTCAATCACTTTTCAAAATCCCTTAGGCAGGATCTTTACGAATTTGTCTCTTAGAAGAAAAAGGAAAGAAGAAACTAATATGACTTCCTCATTTAAAAATGTAGATAAAGAAACATCTATAAATTATTTAAAAATGCTAATTGAACTTGAAGGAACTGACGTAATGAAAAATATAAATTGCAAGCCTATAATTATAAATGGCGAAAATACATTCAAAGATGCAATTAAAAGTGTAGATTATTTTACAGATATTTGGCCTAACTTAGATGTCATAAAAATAAAAGATGCAGGCCACCTGCCTATTGAAGAGTCAACAGAAGAGATTATAGAAATAGTGTCAAGAAAATGAATTTACTATCATTAGTCATTTTTTGTTTTTTAGTAATCATAACTATCAATACATTGTTAAATTTTTTTAATTGGAATAAAACTAAAATTCAAAAATTAAATAATGAGCAACTGACCATATTAATTCCAGCTAGGAATGAAGCAAGAAATATTAAAAAGTGTATTGAATCAATAGATATTTCTAATGATTTAATTAAAGAGATTATAGTTTTAGATGATAATTCTGAAGACCAAACATGGTTTATATTAGAAGAGATTTCAAAAATAAATCCAAAGTTAACTATTAAAAAGGGGGCAAAGAAACCAAATGGATGGTCAGGAAAATCATTTGCTTGTCACCAACTATCAAAGTTTCCATCAACTGAATGGATATTATTTATTGATGCCGATACTGAATTAAAAAAAGGTGCTCCTGAAAAACTATTAAGCTACTCTATTAAAAAAAATGTTTCTATGCTTTCAGCTTGGCCTCAAATTGAAATGAAAAGTATTTCAGAGAAACTTCTAATGCCGTTGCTGAATTTCATAGTATTTACAACATTCCCTACAATATATGCAAAAAAATCCAATATGCCTTCATTAGGGTTAGCACATGGAGCATGCATACTATTTAACAAAAAAATTTATGAGGATATTTCTGGCCATCAATTGGTAAAAGATTCACTTTTTGAAGACACAGAATTGGCAAAAAAATGGAGATCAAATAACCAAATTTCTGCTTGTATAAACGGGTTAAACATCATTAAAGTAAGAATGTATACCAGTTTCAAGGATATCTGGCTAGGTTTTGAAAAAAATTCATACCCTGCTTTTAAAAACGATATACTTTTTTTTATATTCCAGATATTTAATTTTTTATTTTTTAGTTTTCCAGTAATTTTTATGTCTTTACACTTATTAAAAGTTTACGATAATTATCTACTTTTTTTATCTGGATTATTAATTTTATTTTTGAGAATTTTATTATCTGTAAAATTTAGGCATCCAATATGGTCTTCATTTTTCCATGTAGTAGCTGAAACAGTTTTTTTATTAATAAGTTTAAGTTCATTTATAAAGTATAATTTTCTTGGTGGAATTAAATGGAAATCTAGGAAATATGGAAAATAAACCACAAAATAAAATAATTGTTATTGGTGCTGGCCTAGGAGGCATATCTACAGCATTACGATTATCTTTCTCAGGTTATAAAGTAAAATTAATTGAAAAAAATTCAGTTCTTGGTGGCAAGATATCTCCTTTAGATCAAAACGGTTACAAATTTGATAGAGGGCCTTCATTAATTACACTCCCAGAACATTTTATTGAGCTGTATGATGATATTGGGGAAAATATTGAGGATCATATCAAGTTAGTAAACCTTAATCCTACATGTAAGTATTTTTTTGATAATGGAAAAATATTTAATTATTTTTCCACAATTTCAGGCATGAAAAAAGAATTAAGCAAGATTAATGAAAATTTTGATAGTTTTTGTGATTTCTTAAATATTGGATCAAAAGTATACGAATTATCCGACAAAACTTTCTTAAATTATCCTATGGGAAAATTTCCTAGTAATGTCCAATTAAAAGACTTAATAAGTTTCCCATACATAAAATCGCTAAAAAGCTATAAAAAACTAACTAAAAGCATCTTTAAATCGGCTGAGATGAGGCAGATCTTTGAAAGATATACTACCTATGTAGGATCCTCACCTGAAAAAACGCCTGGAATGTTTTTTATAATTCCTTTTATAGAGTTTGCATTTGGTAGTTGGTATATAAAGGGTGGAATTTATTCATTGATAAAATCTTTAGAAAAATTATTGATTAAAAATAATGTAGAAATTTTAAGAAACACAGAAATAAAAAAAATAAAAGTTACAAATAATGAAGTGTGTGGAGTTGAAACTGATAAGGAGTTTATTGAAGGGGATATCATTATTAATAATTCAGATGTATCAAATCTAAATCAATTTACAAATAAAAATAATGAAGAAAACATTGATGATTACTCTCTATCAGGACTAATCATGCTTCTTGGGATAAAAAAGAAATTGCATTCAGAGCACCACAATATCTTGTTTTCAAATAATTATAATAAAGAATTTAAAGACTTATTTGTTAAAAAGATTTTCCCTGACGACCCTACAGTATATTTATGTAATCCTGTTGTTACAGACAAAGAAGTTGCGCCATCTGGTTGTTCAAGTTTATTTATCATGGCTAACTCTCCAGCAACACTTGAAGGTTGGTCTAAAAAAGATATAGGAGAAGCCAAGAAAAAAATATTAAATAAATTATCTTATTATGGTTTCCAAATTGACAGTAGAGACATTGAAATCGAAGAAGTTCAAACACCCAATTATTTCATGGGTCAGCACAATTCATTTGGTGGCTCGTTATATGGTAAAAGTTCACATGGGTATTTTAATTCTTTTTTTAGGCACCCAAATAAAGATAAAATCAAAGGATTATATAATGTTGGTGGCACAAGCCATCCTGGCGGAGGAACTCCAACTGTATTGAAATCTTCAAAAATTACTTCAGATTTAATAAAAAATGATTATTAAAAAACTTACAAGCCTTGCAATATTAATTTTCTTTTTAATTCTATTTACTGGTGGAGTTTTAATTCAATTTTTGAACGAAGATATGTTTAAAAACACTGAATGGACCCCGCCTGTATTTATACTTACTGCAGCAGTTTTATGCATAATAAATCAAAAAATTAGAACTACTGCCCTATTGATTATTGCAGGATTGATTGGTTTTTTTTCTGAAATAATTGGTGTTATTACATCCTTTCCCTACGGAGGATATGAGTATACGGATAAATTAGGAATTAAAATTTTTGACGTTCCAGTGGTTTTAGTTTGCGCATGGATAATAGTTTCTTCATTTGCATTAGACCTAATATCTTTTTTAAAAATTAAAAAGATTTTCTTTCCCTTTGTTTTTGCATCAATAACAACCTATTACGATTTATTAATTGACCCATTAATGTCTGGTCCTCTTAATTATTGGGTTTGGAGAACAGAATCTGGAGGATTTTACGGAGTGCCTTTTGAGAATTTTTTTGGCTGGTTTTTAGTTAGCCTTTTTATAAGCATCTTGCCATGGAAAACTTGGAGTAATTCTTTATTCCCATTTGTTGTAAATATTCTTTTGCCTACATTTTTTATAATAACTTCATTTGTAAACAAAATTTATTTTCCTGGCATTCTTGGAATATTAATGCTTACTTTTTATGTAATTGTAATTATTAGGAGTAAAAAATTTAAACCTGAAAACCTCTTCTAAAGTCAGATTCAGTAGGAATTATATCTCCAAAATTTTCTTCTGATGAATTAAGTTCATCATCTATCATTGAAAAAATATCCCATTTTGGATCAAAATTAAAATCTTTTTTGCATGAAGTTAGATCAAATTCGTAGTAAGTCGGAACACCCGGTATATCTACAGAACAATAATTTAAATTTAGTTTCTCGGATAAAAAAGGAATTACTTCAGACCATTCAAAACTGTTTGGGCCAGCTATTTGATAAGTTTTCCCAAAAGTATTCTGATTGCACATCATTGCGTCGTATGCGTGAATTATGTCTCTTATATCTATTACATGTTTTTTCCAAGAAACACTATTATCACATGGAATAATTAAATTTTCTCCCTTTGAAATATGACCTTCTAATTTATGTTGTAAATTTGAAAATTCAGGCTTTCCTTTAAAAGATTTCAAAAAATGACCAGTATAAAATTGGTTCCACTTGCAAACTTCAAACCTGCCAAAAACCATAGAGAATCTAAGAACTGAAACAGGAAGTTTTTCAGAGTCAAAATATCTTCTTGATAAATTTTCAGCCAAAGTTTTAGAATAACCGTACCAATCTGTAACATTCTGAGGTAAGTCAAATTCTCCTATTGGGGATTCAATTCTTTTTTTTGGATATTTTGGAATTGTGCCATCAGTACTTGTAACTATTAAATGTTTTAATTGATTGTTATTTAATGACGCTTCTAAAATATTGAAAGTACCTTTAACGTTTATATCGAAATACTGGCCTGGGGAAAAAGGTCCACCTGACTGAAATGCTGCGCCCATATGAAAAATGACTTCTTTTCCTTGGACTGCATTATTTACATCATCATAATTTTCTAAATCACCAGTAATTATTTGACATCCAAAGTTTTTCATTTTTTCTAATTTTTGATCTTTGCTCCAAGAAAACCCTGTAACCTCGTGACCCGAATTAATAAAATACTTAGCCACATTTGAACCTATTCTTCCAGTTATACCTGTAATTAAAATTTTCATAAAATTACCTCTTTTCAAATCCAAATAATTTTCTATACTAGATACTAATACTAATTGCTTGAGGAGCATTTTGAAAATAAATAAAATAATGACCAGTAAAGTGGGCACTATAAGCTCCACTGCAACAATTACATCTTGTGCAGCCAGAATGAGAGAATTAAATATTGGCTCTTTAGTTGTTATGAACGGATTGAATGTTGAAGGAATTGTGACTACATGGGATATAACATCAAAATGCTTAGGTTCTGGAAAAAACCCAATTGAGTCAGTAGTTCATGAAGTTATGACTTCTCCTGTGCATACTGCCAAAAGTGACACTGATGTTATGGAGGCTGCAAGAGTAATGGCTGACAGAAAAATTAGTCGTTTGCCAGTTATAGAAACTAATTCGGATGAACTTGTTGGGATAGTTACTTTTGCTGACATTTCTCAAGCTGTAGATCAATTCACAAAGGATGTTTTAGGAGGTTGGAAAAATGACTAAAAATAATCAAAAACCAAACATAATTATTATTCTAGCTGACGATCTGGGTTATTCTGATTTAGGGTGTTATGGATCTGAAATAAAAACTCCTAACATAGATAGTCTTGGTAACAATGGAATAAAATTTTCTCAATTTTACAATCAAGCAAGATGCAGTCCTTCAAGGGCATCTCTTATGACAGGACTAACTGGGCATCAGGCAGGAGTAGGACAATTATCTGGTGACTTGGGTGCACCAGGCTACAGAGGGTTCATAAACAATGAATGTGTGACAGTTGCTGAGGTCCTAAAACAACAAAATTATGACACATATCTTTCAGGAAAATGGCATTTGGGGGGAGCATGGGATCCAAGAGAAAAGGAAAAATGGCAGGCTGGAACACCAAACCACCCTACACCAAAACAAAGAGGGTTTGATGATTTTTACGGAATAATGGATGCGGCTTCTAGTTTTTTTAGGCCTGAAAGCTTAATGGATGGTGATAAATTTATTGATGTTGATGACCCAGATTATTATTTTACTGATGCGATGTCAGACAGAGCTTGCGAAATGATTACTAAATCGATGAATGATGAAAACCCATTCTTTTTATATCTATCTTACACAGCTCCACATTGGCCATTACACGCAAAACCGGAGGATATCGCGAAATACGAAGGAAAATATTTAAAGGGATGGGATTATTTTAGAACTGCAAGGCATGAAGAAATGAAAGGGCTAGGAATAGTTGACTCTAAGTGGGATATATCACCAAGAGATTCAGATGTAGGTGATTGGGAAGATGCACAATATCCAGATTGGGAAGATTCAAAAATGGCTGCTTATTCAGCCATGATTGATAGCATGGATCAGGGAATTGGAAGAGTAGTAAAAACATTAAAATTAAATAACCAATTTGAGAATACATTGATATTTTTTATGTCAGATAATGGAGGTTGTGCTGAATTGATGAGAGAAGACGGCGATTGGAGCAATACTTCTCAATGGGAAACAAACCTAATAAATGGCAAACCGGTTCGTGTGGGCAATATTCCAAACTTAAGACCAGGGCCTGGAACAACTTTTCAAAGCTATGAAACACCATGGACAAATGTTAGTAATAGTCCTTTTAGATTATTTAAAAGATGGATTCATGAGGGAGGTATTAGTGCACCTTTGATTGTGCATTGGCCTAATGAGATTAATGAACCTAGAATTGAATCTGAGCCTCTACACATAATGGATATACCTGCCACATCAATAGATGCAGCAGGTGCGGTTTACCCTAATGAGTTTAATGGAAATAAAATCAAGCCCATTGAAGGGGAAAGTTTTTTAAATTTGCTTAGCAATAAATGGTCAAGAGAAAAGCCAATGTTTTGGGAGCATGAAGGGAATCAAGGTATAAGAATAGGTGAATGGAAATTAGTTAAAGAATACGGTGGAGAATGGGAATTATACAATATGATTGATGATCGTACAGAGCTTAATAATTTAGCTGCTAAAGATACTGATAGAGTTAATGATATGAGTTTAAAGTGGGAAGAATGGGCAAAAAATAGCAATGTACTACAATGGCCTGTTGACCCTAACGTGATGGCAAAAAGACTTGAAGGAGAGCACTCACATATTCATCAGCATAGAGGTGCAACAGCTAGCCAAATAGCTGAAGGGAAAGGTAAGTTTTTATAAATGCCTTATATAGAAGTTTTATGGTTTCCAGGTAGAGACAAAGACCAGAAAAAAATTTTAACTAAAGAAATAACTGATTCTTTTGTAAGGGTTACAGGATGCAAACCTAATGCAGTTGAAATAATTTTCAGGGAAATAACTAAAGAAAACAGTGCAAGTTCTGGAAAATTATTAGATTAGATGGATATATTAATAATATACAATGAAACCTGCCCTTCATTTGAACCAGCTCTAGAAAGAATTACTGAAGTTATAAATGATTTGAAAATATCTTCAAAAATTGAATCTAAACTAATTTATAATGATTCTGAAGCAAAAAAATATAAATTTATTGGTTCTCCGACAATTTTTATAAATGGAGTCCAATTTGAAGAAGTGAGTACAGATATCTACAGATATGATAACTGCAGAACTTTCATGAAAGATGGTGGTGGACTATCACCATTACCGTCCAAAAAAAAATTAATTCAGATATTGACCAATCAAGGGAGGAATAATGTCTAATCTCAAACTTAATGACCCATATGTTAATTTTTTACTTCCATCTACTGATGGAAATAAAGTTAGTCTTGATATGGCAGAACTTGGAGAATATAAACTTGTTATTTTTAGTTGTAATCACTGCCCTTACGCTCAAGCATGGGAAGATAGAATTATAAAAATTCAAGAAAAATATAAATCTAATGGCCTTTCTATAATTATGATTAGTTCAAATGATGCTTTGAAATATCCTGAAGATAGCTTCCCAAAGATGAAAGAAAGACATGAAGAAAAAGGATTTAATTTTCATTACCTTTTTGACGAAAGCCAAGAAGTTGCCAAAATGTATGGAGCTGAAAGAACTCCAGAGGTTTTTCTTTTTAACGAAATTGGACTTCTTAAATATCAAGGAACAATTGATGACAATTACGAGAATGAGTCTGAAGTAAAAATAAAGTATGTTGAAGAAGCAATTGAAAGTTTGATTTCTGGTAAAGACCCTGAAATATCACAAACTGATGCAGTTGGATGCACAATTAAGTGGATATAAAATTCAAATTTTGAAACTAAATAATATTGAATTTAAACTTATAAAATAGGATTATTACCCCATGAATCCTGTTATAAGTAAAACTTTTACATATTTAATGCTTGCAAATGGTTTTGCATTTTCAGGATGGGTTATTAGAAATTACCTTATAAACTGGTGGGTTTTAGAAAAAACTAACTCTACTACTATTGTTGGTCTTGTAGCAGCAAGTCCTACAATAACAGTTTTACTAACTGCTCCACTTGGCGGGCAACTTGCAGACAAATATTCTAGAAAAAAATTATTTCTTCTGGTAAGAATCGTATCTGTTTTTCTATTTTTTAGCGTTGCTTTAGCTGTCCATCTAGATTTTTATGCATTGCCGATAATCGTTATTTGTTTTCTTGGAATAGGAATACAAGCTGGTATTGAGGTTCCTGCTGCAAGAAACTTAATTCTTGATGTTGCTACTTTTAAATTTTTAACTCTTGGAAATTCAATCATGGAATTTGTTAATCAAGTTTTAAGCACAGCTGGCCCTCCTTTAATAGCGATTTTTTTTACATCTATTGACGACACTTTTATATTTTTTTCTATGCCTGGGGTTCATGCTTTGAGTGTGTTGTTTGCTTTTCTGTTTTTTATTAGGTTCAAAGAGGAAAAAAATGTTGAAGAAAATGAATCAAACAATAAAAAAACATTAATGGATGGAATTAGCTATTCATATAATTTTATAAATATCAGAATTCTTCTAATTTTAACTTCTACGATTTTATTTTGGGGGCTTACTCAGCCTTTGATACCAAGGATCTCAAAAGATATCTTAGATGCTGGGTCTGGAGGTTACGCTATTTTATTAAGCACTGGAGCTTTGGGCGCAATGATTGGCTCAATTACTCTTCCCTTGGCGCAAAGTTTTTTTAGAAACTCAAAATCAATTGTCTTATGCATAACTTGTTATTCTATAACCTTGATTGGGCTTGCCTTATCAAAATCAATTGTTCTTTCAGGTATTTTTTTAGGATTAGGTGGGTTTTTTCATTTGATTTGGTTTACAGTTATCATAATCCTTCTTCAAACTTTGCCAGATGAAAACCATAGAGGAAGGGTTATTGGTTTATTTTTTACATTTGTGCAACTATATGGATTAGGCTTCATAATAGGTGGCGCATTGGGAGACACAATAGGAATCAACCCTACAATTTATATTGCCTCATCATCCCTTATTGCAATTCATTTAATTTGCTTTATTTCTTCGCCTTCTTTTAGATCATTAAAATCTTAAGTATAACCTTGTGTAGTCCATGACTTGTATCTGGTTTTATCTTTTACAGAAAAGAATTTTTGAGTTCTTGCTTCATCTTTTCTTACTTCTTCACAAACTTTAATAATGTCATTGAGTATTTCATTTTCAATTTTAGTTATACCGTCAGCATCAGCAACCAAGACGTCTTCTTCATTTATGTTTAAACCTGAAACATTAACTTGCTCACCCAATGAAACAGCATTAAAAGGTCCATGACCTGGGACTCTGCCCTCGGCCCAAACACTTATCCCTGACCTTTGTATTCCTGGCACATCTCTTATTGCGCCTGCAGCAACAACACCAACAGCTCCTAAGCATGAGTGCATGAATGCCATATTATCCCCAAAAAGCGCAGCCCTATTTCTCGGGCTATCTACATCTTCAATAATTGATATAAATGGTAATTGTATTGTTGAAATTTTTTCATAATAGTCTTTCCATGGAACTTGGCCCTCTCCATCAGAAGGCTTGTGAAGTGCCTTAGCTTTAACAGTGGTGGCAACACCAACAATTGTTGGCATTTCGCCTGTGTATCTTTTCAAAGATGTTCCAGTATAATCGTCTGACTCATTTATGTACCCTCTGATACGTATCGCAGCATTTTGAACTGTTGCTGAATCAAAAGCAGTCAGATCATTTAGTATAGATAAATCAACATTTCCCATTTGCATTCCTTTACTTAAAAGATCAATGATTTTTATCGTATAATAAATTTATTAATTTAAATAGAGATTTATGATAAATGTAGGAATAATTAGTGTATCTGATAGAGCTTTTAATAAAGTTTATCAGGATAAAGGTATACCAGAAATTGAAAAAATATTTTCAAGTGTAACTACTTTTAAAGTTATAAAGAAAATTATTATTCCCGATGAAAAAGAAATTATTAAAGAGAACTTAGTTAATTTATCTGATATTGATAAATTAGATATTATAATAACTACTGGTGGAACAGGGCCATCATCAAGAGATGTGACTCCAGATGCTACTCTTGAAGTAATTGATAGGGAGTATCCTGGTTTCGGCGAGTATATGAGAATTGAATCTTTAAAGTATTCAAAGAATGCGATATTAAGTAGACAGACAGCAGGATCCAGAGGGAATTCATTAATTTTAAATTTACCCGGAAATCCAAAAAGTATAAGTGAATTACTTCCTAATTTAATTAATCAATTAGAACATTTTATTGAAAAAAGATAATTATACCTCTTCGTCTTGATTCCATTGTTCATAGCTATCTGAATCCTGCCTTTCAAAACCTTTTTCAATATCATCAAAACTTTTAAAGTCATCTTCTTCATTTAATTCTGTAACCCTAGCCCATGTTTTTGCTATGAAAACTCCATCATTAGTAAATGAAATATATGCTATAGGCCCCTTTGCAGAATTTCTGTGTCTTTTAATATAACCCCTCTGTTCTAAAAGTCTTAATGAAGTTGAAATTTTTGACATATGGTTTTTCCCTTCAATATTGAAAATTTCTTGGGGAGACCAAGGAATTAAAAAGTCTGTATCTTCCATAAATCTTTCTTTTCCAGAACTTTGGATTTTTTCCTGAGAAATTAGTACTAGATTTTTTAACATCCATTTGAGGATGACTTTTTGTATTGGGTTTATTTTTCCTCTATATCTTTTCACAATAATTAATGAACAATTTTTAGTTTTCAGTGTAATCTAAAAAAGACAAATTTTTAATACAAATTGAATTTACATAGGAGGAAAAATGGACTTTTCTGGAAAAGTAACAATTGTTACCGGTGGAGCTTTAGGAATTGGTGGGGGTATTTCAAGAAAATTTTCTGAAAAAGGATCAAAAATAGTAATCGCTGACATTGATCTTAAGGCAAGCTTGGAAAATTCAGAAAAAATTAGAAATCTTGGAGGTGAATGTGAAGTTATAAAAACCGACGTATCAAAATCTTCTGACATAAAAAATATGGTTGATTTTACTTTGGAAAAATATGGAAGAATCGATAACTTGATCCAAAATGCTTTTTCAACGGGAAATAATACAAGTTTTGGAGGATCAGCTCTGGAAGTTGAAGAACAAAGTTGGGACCAAGGGATAGCAATGCTGCAAAAAGCTATTTATTTAGGTGCAAAGTATGCAGGTGAAGAATTAATTAGAAATAAAGGAAATATTATTAACATATCTTCTGTTCATGGGTTATTGATGTCTAAAGGAGCTTTAATTTATGAGGCTGGAAAATCTGCAGTAATTGGAATGACTAAGCAAATGGCATGTGATTTCAGCCCTTTAGGTGTAAGGGTTAATGCAATTTGTCCTGGCCACATTGTTACTGAAAAAATGGAGGTCAGATGGAATGAAATTCCGTCTGGTTTAAAATTTTTTGAAGAACAATATCCAGTTAGACGAACAGGAATCCCAGAAGATATAGCTAATGGGGTTGCTTTCTTGTGTTCTGAAGAAGCATCATTCATAACGGGTCATTCCTTAGTTATTGATGGAGGACTAAGCATTCAATTGCAAGAAGATTTCGGTGTTGACCAAGCTAAATATGCTAAAAATAATGAAATAGATTTTCCCTATTAAGCTAATAGAATTATACCTAATAAAGCTAAGATTCCTGATATAAATTTAATAAATATATTTATGGGGTCAACCTTTTCTTGTGTATTTCTTTGAAGAATGTATGCAAGAAAAATACTAAATAATACAGTAAAAATTGGTCTTGCCCCATTAAATGAATTTACTATCGATACTTCGATGTAGTTCAAAGAAACAACTACAAGGTACATGCTGAGAAGTGGGAAAATTGTTTCAAATATAAATAAGGCTGCCCCTCGTTTTTTATGCACAAAGAAAGTTGATAAGTTTCTAAAATTTTTCTTATTCATAAACGGGATGCCTGCTGCAAAAAATAGGCCCAATGCTCTTAAACTTAAGATTTGAGTATCAGTAAATAAGTTTTTATCGATTGATTCTTTAATAATAATGCTTGCTATAGCAAAAAATAGACCTCCGATAATCAAGCTGGAAATCGCTCTTTTATCAATGGCTTTAATATTTTTATCCCACCTTATAGATGCAAATATTGAAGAAAAGAAAATTATTATTATTCCTGTATATTTATCAAAACTAAGGTTCTCATTTAAATAAAATAAACCAATGAAAGGTACTAATATGGTATGAATTAAATATATTGGCTCAACTCTTGATATTTCTTCAATATCCATTGCTTTGACTAAAAAAATTAAACTTAAACCAAAGAAAATTCCTGACAAAATTATTATTGCTGAGTCAAACGAAATTAATTTATTTAAAGTTAATGGAGACAAAAGAAATAACAATAAAAAAATTATTATTTGAATCCCCCCGCTGTAAAGACAAAAAGATTTAAAATCTAAATTATCTTCGCCCTCTAAAACAAAAAATTTATCTACAACATTAACTGAGGCCATTAGTAATGCAGAAATTAAGGGCAATAAAATCCATAATTCCATTTACCTCTCCCCTTTAGTTTTAACTAAAATTTCCAAAAATCAAAGGAAAAATTTTCTTCTATTGGGTTTCTAGTTCTTAATTTATTATGTCTTTCTTTTAAATCTTCATTAAGATTTTCTAAATTACCTTCTTTGCACATAGCCAAAATAAATACAACATGGTTTTCAGCGGGAATTTTAAGAGCTTCCTTAACTTTTTCTTCACTCCATCCACCCATTGGATGGGTTTGTATTTTTAGTCTTTCTGATTGGAGCATTAAATTTTGACCCGCATATCCGACATCTAAAAATTTTTTATTTAATCTTTTATCATCTTTAACACAAAAAATTGCAAAAAGAGTGCAGCTATAAGCCCATTCCTTATTGCTTTCACTAAGAGAATTAAATAATGGATCGTAAGAAATGCTTTCATTTGAAACAAATATTACTTTCCATGGCTGCATATTTCTTGATGAAGGAGCCCACTTTGTAGCTTCAATTAAAATATTAATTTCATCTTTAGTAATTTTCTCATTTGAAAAATTTAAAGAGCTTTTCCGATTTAAAATCTCATTTATTATTTTATTTTCCATTAGTCCATGTTATCAGTAACCTGATTAATTATATCCTCGATTTCAATTTTACCTTCAGGTAAATTTTTAATTAACTCATAAACCTTTTCAGCCTCACTATGAAAGCCACCAGTCAAACCTGATTCTTTAAATGTCAAAGATATTTCATTCATTTCGCCTATCCATCTGTAAGCCTTATGCTTTACGCTTGGAATTTGATTTTTTGCAACCAAACTAAAATATTCCTCAGAATATTTTAATTCATCCATCAATTCATCATATACATCATTTTTTTTGGCTGTAATAAGAGCTCCTATAACTAAAGCTTTTGAACCTTTAGTTATAGATGCGTATACCATCTTTGTTGCAGAGGCTTTAAAATCAGAACCCTTCAATATCATTAATTCCATTCCTTTTCCATTTAAGAATTTTAATTTTTCTGACAACTTTCCAGATAAGTAAATTCTCGGTGAATAATTTTCTGTCGGAGGACCGCCCATAATAGCTCCATCAACATATTCTATTTTTTTCTCATCCAGAATTAACTTAAGTTTTTTTGCAGTCATAGTAGAAACCGCGTTTAAATCACAATAAATTTGACCATTTTTATTTTTATATGAGGTGTACGATTCTGCCGTTTCAATAGCCTTGTCAGGAGGTATAATTGATATAATTAGATCTGATTTCATACAAAATTTTTCTATTGAGCCTGCATCTTTTATACCGTAATTTAGTGCTCTTTTTTTACTTAAATCAGACCTTCCTTCATAGACTGAAATTACTTCAAGATCATTCATGGCAAGATATCTTCCGATTTCAGATCCCATCTCACCTAATCCAATTAAACCAATAATCATTATCCTCCTTTAACAATTTACTTAAAAATATCATAATTCACCCAAAGACATAAAAAAATGTGACATTTGATTATAGAATTAATAAACAAGTTTAATGTAGAATAAAAATATTAATTTTTGGGGTGTTGTGGATTGGAGCCCTTTATTTTTCCTCCAAGAAAAATGCCTGATGTATAACGCCCCCTAAATTATATAAATACTTCTTCAGAGGACCCAATTGCATTAGTTGATTCAGAATATTTTTTTAGTATTTCTAATTCATTATTACTAATTTCATCCAGATCATTTTTTACTATTTCTAAAGCAGTCTTAAACAAACTTGTGTTGCCTGGAGGTAAGAAAGAAATAACATTCTTGGATAAAGTAAATTTTATAGCAAGTTTGATAAGTTTTTTATCCGTAAGTGGTTTATACCAACATTTCTTGAAATCTCCCCTATTGTTATCGGACCACAATTCGTTTGCCATGCATTTTAAAGCTAAAACTGAAATATCTCTTTCTTCGCATTTTTTTAAAAGCTCTGTTCCAAAATTATGTTTCAACATTAACGCCCAATTAACAGGAAATAATATTGAGTCAAAATCGTAATTATCAATTAGTTTATCTGCGACACTTACAGAATGACATGAAAACCCAACGTGTTTAACTATTCCTTGTTCTTTAGCTTCAAACAATGTTTCTAATGCTCCATCTTTAGAACTAACATTATTGAAATCTTCATCGGTTTTCATTCCATGAAGTTGATATAAATCAAAATAATTTGTTTTTAGTTTTTTTAACGAATCTTCAAGCTCAATCTTAGAATTTTCTTTATCCCTCTTATTTGTTTTGCAAGCAAGGAATATATCGCTTCTTATTCCTTCAATTCCAGGACCCATTAATTCTTGAGCATTACCGTACCCGGGTGCAACATCAAAATAATTTACGCCATTATTACGAGCATGTTCAATTATTTCCTGGGCTTCAAAAGGGTTTGTATCTTTTACAACTATTCCGCCCAAACCGACAACAGAAAGATTGATCTTTTTAGGACCATATTTTCTGTAAATCATACTACTCAGATGGAGGTGTGTAATTAGACATTGCTTTTTGAGCTTTCTCGGCAATAGAATTAATGTCCACAGTTTCAAAAATATCTACTGTTCCTACACCTTGTGCCTCAACTGCCATCTTTACAGCTGCCACAGTTTCAAAATCGGCAGCTTCAATAGTAGCAATAAAATCATATGGGCCTCTTAAAAATTCAATATCTGAAAATGATGCTCCCATTGCACTTGCTAACGCTTTTACCGCAGCTTTTCTGTCCTGTTTTGGGTTTTTTATGAAAGCCTGATAACTTTCTTCCGAATATGTTCCTAAAGCAAAAAATTTAGCCATTTGTTCTCCTTTTTTTATTCAATTTATCATCAAATTGTTAAATTTGTATAAATTAGCAACCGAAGTAATCTTTAAAATCTTGAAGCAATATCACAGGAATACTTTGCTGGTTGGCAGAAAGTATTCCTGTAGTATTCCTAAATTTCACAAGGTAAGCCAACACTTCATTTTTTTCATTAATGATAAATAATGGGTAATTCCTCATTGAACTTTTTATTTCGCTAAATATCTCATCGCATTCGTTTTTATCGTTAATTTTTGGAAAATTATCAGCAACATACCGTGGCTCCTTTAGTTCTGAATCAGATGGGCTAAATTGCTGATTTGAAGTTCTTCTATGTTCAATAAAATATAATTTTTTTTCAGATAATGTTTTTTCAATTAGCTCAAAGTCTTTGGTGACTTTAAATTCATCATCAATTGGCTTAGGGTCGGAACATGAAGAAAAAATTAAGAAAATTAAGAAAGGCAATAATAAAACTACAATCTGAATAATTCTTTTGATCATTTAACTACTTTTAACAATTATCTTTTTATTTTCAGATGATGATTTATATAGTGCATAAATAGCTGCAGTATTTTTCAACCCATCTTCAGGTGGAAAAGTTGGTTCAATATTATTAATAATACAATTTGAAAATTCGTTTAATTGTTCAACAAATCTATACTTAGACTCAACCTCAATTACTTTCTCATCTGAATCATCATTTGTTCCCTTTCTGATTATTATTGGGCCAGAGTCATCAAACATATTTGGAATTTCAATCCTGCCCCCAGTCAAATCAATATTCATATGGCATCTAAATGGCTGATTCATGCTTGTCGTTATTGTTGAAATTGCACCACTCTTAAATTCCATGACACCTTTGAAAGTCGTGTCGATGCCAAAATCACCAAAATCAAAACTTGACCCACTAACTAAATACGGTTCTTCTGAAAGCACAAATCTTGTTGCATATACTGCATAACAACCTGCATCCCACAATGCGCCACCCGAAAGAGAAGGATTAAACCTAATATTATTTTTGGGATCAGTAGTAAAGCACAAGGATGAATCTGTTGTTACTACACTACCCAATTCACCATTTTTGATAATTTTTTTTGCCGTAATTAAATGATGGTTCCATCTGTGCGTAAAAGCTTCAACTAACAATACATTATTGTAATTTGCCGCATCTATCATTTTTTTGCATTCTTCAACAGTCACAGCTAAAGGTTTTTCGCACAATATATGTTTTCCGGCCTCAGCACATTTAATTGTCCATTCGCAATGCATACTGTTTGGCAAAGAATTTATTATTGCATCTACCTCTGGATCTTCAATTTGTTCTTGATAGGAACCAAAATATTTATTTATTTTATTTTTCTTTGCTGCTAATTTTGCCTTTTCTACACCTCTTGATGAAATTGAAATTATTTCAGAGTTATGAGATTCAATTGAAGCTGGAAGGTGTGCATTTATTCCTATTTGCGCTGTAGATAATAAGCCATATTTTATTATTTTTTTCATAAGTTTTAGTTTAGAAAACAAATATTTGTTTATCAAGTTAATAATTATAAATTTAGTAATAAAAGCAAAATAAATATGATCATGCCTGAGGCATAAATAAAAAATAATATTCTTCTAACTAATTGATTTCTTTTACTAATTTTTGCACCAATTATTAACGGTATATGTAAAAGTAAAAGTATTATTGTTGTATCAAACTCTTTATTGTTTGATATACCGTGATCAAAATAATTAGTTAAATCATGATAATTTTTTTTAATGATCATGATTTTGAAAACTAATAATTAAATTTTTGCCAGATTCATTTTTATAGTTAATTTCAATAAAGTCACCACTAATTTGGTGTGAAATAAGATGATCGTATGTGTAGTGACCATAATTTTTATTATTTGAATAAAATCTAACTTCTTTATTTTTTACATTCACATCTATAAATTCAAAACTACCAGTTTTTGCACCTTTTTCTATATTTAATATTTTGCCTTCTGCAAATTCAAAACTTTCTTGGTTTGAGCAAGAAATAATTAGCAAAGCCACTATAAAAATAAGCTTTTTCATTTTTCAAGGTTAGGTAAAGAAGATGACTCTTCTTGCTTAGACCATTTAAAGAAAAGTGTCGTCAATACGCCTAAGAATACAAAGTTTCCTGGCAACCACATTATTATGCCCCCCCATGTTTGATCTTCTGAATGTGAAAGCATATTCCAGTGCAATGGAGTTGATTCGTAATTGTAAATTGGGTCTCCCGATAGAGTTATAAATGCCGCAAGTGCTGCACTTGGAGTTACAGCAACAAGTACGTAAACAATTTTTTGAGGTATAGTTAAATTCGTTCTTACGGGTGCAGGTCCTAATATAGGCCACCATAATAGCATTGCCATAAAAACATACATCACATGATTAATGAAATGAAATGTATCGTAAGCAAGTGCTAAATTATAAAAATAAGGTATATGCCAAAGATATAAATTAATTATATAAAGTAGCAATGAATATCTAGGTCTTGTTATTACACTCAATATTTTTTTTGAAGTACTATTTCCTGCAAAAGGCTTTGAAAGTGTTGATCTCATTTTTTTTGGAGTGCCCCATATAAAAATAGGCATTGCATTTGCACTTAGCAAAAGAGGTGCAATTACAACCATTAATGTTAAGTGCTGAATCATGTGTATGAAAAACATTTCTTCAGCAAAAAAATCGATTGGCCCTTCTAAAACAACTATTAATAAGAATAATGCTACTGAAATAAGGGCTAATTTAGATGGAATTAGAAAATTTGTTTTTGATAAACGAAATACTCCGGTTAAGTAAATAATTACTATCAAAGATACAAATATGAGGCTGATTACCCCATTTAAAGAATTTATGTGTAAAAAATTCCATGCAAGTAAGAAGTCTATGAATCCTTCTGCAGGTTCAGAGTGGCCTGATCCATGATTAGTAATATTTAAATTAACAAGAAAGTTAGAAACTTTATTCATTTAAAACTACTTTCGATTTTTAAAAAATCTTGAGGCATATTTATTTCCTGGTTCAGTTATCCACAACAAACCACCAATTATAGCCAGACATAGGACAGCAAAAATGTAATCAATCATGAAATAAGTATAACAAAATATTTATTTATCTAAATAAGTTTTGCTTCAATTAATTTATTTTTTATCTTTAATTTAATTTCATCTGGCAATATAGTTCTTGGCTTTCTTGCAACCATACCCTTGTAACCCATTAATTCAAGGCAATATTTGATTCCAGTTGCAAGGAAAGGCAACATCAGATTGTCAATTTCTTTAACTTGGTCTTGTAATTGTTTTGCCTCATTGTATTTTCCTTCCATTCCTAATTTTAGAAGTTTTTTCATGGCATCTGGCCAAATATTTGAAAAAGCTGTTGTTGTGCCATTGCACCCAATCAATGTTCCTAGCAATATCATGCTGCCATTACATATCCAAAACCTTCTATCGCTTGGGACATATTTTCGGACAGTTGATTCAAATCTCATATCGTGCTCCGTAACATAACCAAACACATTATCCATTGATGCTATTTCACCAAGCATTTGGGGACTGGAAACTGGCTTAGGTGCAACCCCAAAATTTAATGGCTCTCCTTGATGCATCAACAAAACTGGCAAAGGTGAAAACTTTAAGACTTCCTTGAAGTATTCTCTTAATGTTGATTCATTTCTTGGATATCTTATTCGAAGCAACTTTGCCCCAGATTTCTCATAATTTTCTGCAAGCCTTAGCGTTTCAGAGATTGAGGGATTATCGATTCCAGCACAAACTACTTTACCTTTTTCTAATGAGCCTGAAATTGTAGATACTAAGTTTACTTTTTCATCTTCGCTTAGATAAAGCTCTTCTCCAGAGGCAGTACCTATAATAAAGATATCTGCCTTAGTCTTGTTCCATTTTTCAACATTGTATACAGCAGAGGAATAATCTACTTTATCTTTTTCATCGAAAGGGGTAAGCATTGGGAGCCCTACAAGAGGGTCTTTAAGATTAGATAATAGATTTTTCATTAATTAGTTCCTTAATTAATTTTCCTATGTAAAAGCATTGCATTATCCCCCATCCACCGCCACCAGTTGCAACATATATATTTGATGAGTCAATTAATTCTTTAACTATCGGCATTCCATTTTTAGTTGAAGGCCTAACACATGCAGTATGTTCAATTTTTTTTGAATTAGAGATTTCAGGAATTAAAAAAGAAGCTTTATTCATTAATTCTATTTCTGCTTCTTTAGTTTTTTCTGAATTAAATTCATATTCATTGTGGGTAGCTGCAATCCAGATCAACCCGTCACTTCTTTCAACAATAGAACACTCTCCATGCAAATGATAATTTAATTTAGAGTTAAGTTTTTCAATTTTTATTATCTCTCCTTTTGCAGGATACATATCTACTTTTAAATTAATACTTGAAAGTAATTCATTAGTCCATGGCCCAGCACATATAATTAAATTACCGTAACTGCATTTTGAATTATCAGATAAAACTACATTATTAGATTCAGGGTCTATTTTTTCTACCTTATTTGTTATTATTTTGCCACCCAAATCCAAAAACCTATTTCTTAATGATTCTATAAAAGATTTTGAATCAATAAACTTAGTAGTTTGCATAATTGCAGCCTTACTAATTTCTTTTGAAATCATTGGGACATGTTCCTTGATTTCCTCATGAGTTTCTAAAATATTAAGTTTGAAGCCAATACTTTCTATATCATCGACTTCAATTTTTATTTCATTCAAATCATTCTGATTTAAAACTTGTAGTGTTGGTATGTTAATGAATTCATACTCATGCTTAGTACCTTTGTAGTATTTTTCATAATACTCAATATGCAAATTAAAACTTTTAAGAGCAAATTGTCTTTGGTCTTTTGGTCTTTGGGCAGAATTATTATCCTTTGTTGCCACATATGACCCCGAACCTTTAAATATTGGATCTATTCTCCCGAGCGCATTTCTAGATGCAATATCTTTATTATTTGAATCAATAATAATTACATCCATGCCTTCAATAATCAATTCAATTGCAGTTGATAATCCGTAGACACCGGATCCAATAATTACATTTCTCATAACTACATATTAAAACCAATTAAAAATAAATTGAATAATATTCAAATTAATATTAAGTTTTTGTTGAGGTAATTATGTTAATTAAATTCGAAACATTAAAAGAAAGGCTACACGGAGTCATTTTAAATAAGGGTGAGCAGGGATATGATGTAAGTGGCTTGAATGAAAAATTAGATACTTTACCTGAAAGCTTTGACTCAATAATGTCATTTATTGATGATATAAATTCAATAAAAATTCGAGATGATTGGGAATATGTAGAACCCAATAGCATAGACGAAATAAAGTCCAATTCAGACCCAAATAGAATTCAGTCAAAAATATGTGATGTTAATTTGGATGATTCTTCAAAAAGAGTTGAGACTGCTTTTTTAAGTTCATTGTCTGGCTGTATATTAGGAAAACCTCTAGAAGCATCTTTGACAGGAGGTGAAATCAAGGATGCTTTAGTAAAATCAAATCAATGGCCTTTAAGTTATTATGTATCTGGCTCAATAAAAGAATTTTTGCCAAGAGTTCATCCTTCTCATATAGAAACTACTAGGGAAAATATAACTTACGTCGCACCTGATGATGATATAAATTACACAATTATGGGGATGCTAATTTTAGAAAATTATGGAATAGACTTCACTCATGAAAATATGGAAGAACTATGGATTCATCATCTTCCTATTAACACCACTTTTGGACCTGAAAGAACAAGGCTACTTAATGTAGGAATAAACTCACTAGACCCAATTTCAAGATCAAATTTTTCTTCTAAAGGAGGAGTGGGAAAATCTAAAGATAAAGAAAATTATAAAAAAAAGTTGGACGCAATTAACGATTACTTGAATCCTGGCGATGAACTTTGTGGTGCAGCAATAAGAGCTGATGCTTATGGTTATGCTTTACCAGGCAACCCGGAATTAGCTTCAGAATTAGCTGCACGAGATGCAAGCTTTACTCATAATAGAACTGGAATTTACGGGACTATGTTTATAGCAGCTATTATCTCTTGTGCTCAAGTAATGAATGACAAAGAAGATATAATAAGGACTGCACTTAAATATGTAACTCAAAAAAGTAGATTCTTTGTTAGATCAAAAATATGTTTGGAAGAAATTTTAAAAGCTTCTGACTGGGAAGATGGCTACAAGAAGATAAACAATATACTAAATGAATACGGGCATTGCAGAATTTATCAAGAGATTGGAATGATGATTAATTCTTTTTTATTTTCAAATAATATTTATGAAGGTATTTGCATTCAAGTTTCTCAAGGAGCTGACACAGACAGTTTTGGTGCAAGTGTAGGTTCGTTAATGGGATGTTACTACGGGCCTGAAGGATTAGATAAAAAGTGGTTAGAAATTTTCAATGATGACATACATACTGGAATGGCATGGTTTTTTGAAAGGTCAGTTTCAAATTTAGCTAAAAGGATGGGTAGGTTGCCTGTCAATTTGTCAAAATGAATTTTAGTACTATTGCAATAATTGGGTTTATTTCTGTATTTATTTTAGTTGTGGTAGCAATTTTTATTTATATCAATCCTAGGAATTAGATTTGATCAAAAATACAAGATTTACTGAAACTTTAAATACTTATGGTTTTGTTCCTGCATGGATTATCGGTGGAATAAGCTCATTTTGTAGATTTTTTGAAGTCCTTGTTTCTGCTTATGTTATTTTTAATTTAAGTGAAAGTGCTTTACTTGTAGCATTAAACTCCGGCTTAAGAGTTGCACCATTATTAGCAGTTGGATCAATAATAGGAAAATATTCTGATAAATTCGATAAGAGATTTTTTATAAACTTCTCGACACTAATTTTTATAACTTCGTCCCTTATTGCATTTATTTTAATGATTACAAATTTAATTGAAGTTTGGCATTTACTATCCTTATCATTTTTTTCAGGTCTTGGTTGGGCTTTTGAATTCCCATCAAGAAGGTCATTTATGGGAGATATACTAAATAGCTCATATGTTTCTTTGGGAATTGGGATTGATTTAACAATATAAAATTTCGGAAGATTCGTTGGCCCGGTAGCAGCTGGAATACTTATAGATTATTTCATTGATTACTCTTTTGTTTTTTCAAGTAGTTTTTATTTAGTTTCATTCATCATGTCTTTACTAATTTTTAAAACTACAAAGAAAAATATTACAAATTCAGTTGAAAAATATAAAGTATCTAGCCCATTTAAGTCTCTAATAAAAAATCACATGTTTAGGACAGTTCTATTGGTGACAATTGTATGTAATATTTGGGCATTTCCTACTACAAGCATGGTTCCTGTGATAGCTGAGACAATTCTTAAAGTTAATCCAACTTTACTTGGAATTTTAGTAGGTGCTGAAGGTGCAGGCTGCCTAATAGGATCATTGTTTATTGCCGGCGTTAAAAATAGAAAAATCCAATCTTTATTATTTGTTTCTGGATCATTTATATTTTTGATTTCAATATTTATTTTTTCTCTTTCAGATATTTATATTTTATCTGTTATTTTGCTTTTTTTTGGCGGATTAGGTGTTGCTGGATTTAGCACAATGCAAAGTGTAATAATTGTCGACAGGACGGCATCAAATTTAAGAGGGTCAGCAATGGGTTATCTATCAACAACAATTGGAATGCAGCCATTTGGTGCATTAAATGTAGGAATTATTTGTTCTATTTTTATGCCTGCATCTGGCATCAGATTGAGTTCTTTGCAAGGCTTAGTTCTTATGGTTGTTTTATTAGCAATGAGTGAATTATGGCAACAAAAACAAACTAATTGAGAGCTACACTTCCATCATCCTTTATTTCAGGGGGAGAATTTGCCTGAATAAATGGATGTTTTTTTACAGACCCTTCATTGAAATTGACTCCTAATCCAGGTTTTTCAGATGGATAATACCATCCATTTTTTAATTTAATTACTTGATCAGTTATATCTCTTCTTGGGCTCAAATCTTCATCTACTGACTCCTGCACATCCCATGCAGGACTAGAAACTGCAACCGATATGCAGGCAGCTGTAGCTATAGGACTTTGAAAATTATGAGGGCATATTTTTATATGATGTGCTTGAGCAATATCTGAAATTTTTTTTACACCTGTTATTCCGCCTGCTACTGCAATATCAGGTTTAAAAAAACCAGGATTTACTAACTCTGCATATTCTTTAAATTCCCATATACCTGCATTTCTTTCTCCTACAGCTAAAGGTAAATTTATTTTTGAAGATAAATTAGACATTGATAAGACAGAGTCAGGAACAATAGGATCTTCAACAAAGTATGGTTTATATTTTTCAATTTCATTGCAAAAAACTATAGCTTCGTGAGGTCTCATATTTCTGTGAATTTCTATAGCAATGTCAAAATCTACACCCACTTTATTTCTCACTGCTTTTACAATATTTGCTGAAACGTCCATAAGCTTGGAATATGTATATTTGGGCCAATCAGAAGGCATGGGCGTAAATTTTACTGCTGTGAACCCTTTTTCTTTAAGAGTGCTAACTTTTTCTGCAAATTCTTCAGGTGTTTTTCCGTTTACACCTTGTGCAATGGCTCTTACTTTATTTCTAACTTTTCCACCTAATAAATCCCATATTGGAGCATTTAGCCTCTTCCCTTTTATATCCCATAATGCAATATCAATAGCACTAATAGCACTGCTTAAGCTATTACCCCTAAAAGATGAATTATTTCTCCACAAGAGGTTCCAAATATGCTCAATATTCCTTGAGTCAGTTCCAATTAATATATCTTTAAATCCCAAAATTGTTTCTTCTACAGACTTCGGATAAGACCAGTAACAAGATTCTCCAACTCCTTGAATGCCGTTTTCATCTGTAATTCTTACAATTAAAAAATTTGATACTAAAAAAGTTTCTATATTAGCTATTTTCAAAATTCCTTCTTTTATTTATTTAATTCTGGCAATTTAGACAACAACAACCTGCAGTTATCTAAAGGCTCAGTGGCACCAATTTCTGAACTTGAAATTTCCATTGGGCATAGAACAATCATATTTCCTAAAATTACGTAATCCATATACTTGGGAGTATTTTTTTTATTTCCAAATGCCCCACTAGTCATCCTGTCTTTAATTCCTTCTTTCCATGATGCATCAGATTTTTTTATTATTGCATCTTCACCAGTAGCTTCTTCTGCAAAAAATATTCCAGATGATTTTGCAATTTCATTTGAAGGATAGAATCTTATTTCAAATTCTCTTCTCTGAAAAAAACCATAATGAGCTTCAAGTGCATCAGGTAATTCACTAACATCGTATTTTTTACTGAATTTAAATTCCAATCCATCAAAAGATGTCTTCGAAAATATAATATTGTCATAAGTTCCATCAAAAATATCATCTTGAATATTTTGATCATTGCCACTTGAAGAACAGGCAATAAATAAAGTTACAAACATTAAATTTAAAATTATTTTATTAATCATTTTTTTATACTGAAATAGTTAATTAATTGGTAAAGTATATAAATTTTTAATTATTCTTAACAATTTTGTTCATATTTAACTTAAAATTTTATTTTAATGTTTTGAAACACAATTCATATATAATTAATTTAATGCATAGCTTTGACCAATTAAATCTTTCGAATGATTCTTTAAAAATTCTTAAAGGTTTAAAGTTTGATAATCCAACACCAATACAAGAGAAAGTTATACCAGTTGCGCTTCAAGGAAATGATGTTATGGGCACTGCACAAACTGGATCTGGAAAAACATTATCATACATACTCCCTATCGTTGAAAAATTAAGAAAAAATGTAAACGATAAATTTCTTATATTGGCTCCTACAAGAGAACTTTCAGAACAAGTATTTAGTGTTGCAAAAATTTTCTTGGGGCATGGAAAGCCTTTTAAAGCAATAAACCTTATTGGAGGAAAAGGTATATTTTCCCAGATTAATCAATTAAAAAAGAATCCTCAGATTATCATTGGTACGCCTGGTAGAATAAACGATCTTTTGGAAAGAAAATCATTTAGTTTATCTAAATGCTCCTTAGTTGTTCTTGATGAAATGGACAGAATGCTTGATATGGGTTTTGGTTACCAAGTTGATAAAATAATGAAACAGGTTAATAAAAATAGGCAAATGATTATGCTTTCAGCAACAATTCCTACCCAAATAAGAAAGGTTTCTTCTAAATATCTAAATAACCCTGTAAATATCTCAATCGAAAATAATGACGTTATTGAGACCAATATTAAGCAAAAAGTAATAAAAACAATCCCAAACGAAAAAGTTAATGAACTAATTAATCAAATTGACCAAAGAAAAGGTTCAATATTGATTTTTGCTAAAACAAAGATAGGTGTTGATAAATTAGTAAAAAAATTGAAATCAAATTCTGTTAAAGCAAGTGCATTACATGGAGGGATGAGGCAGAACAAAAGATCTAAAATAATGCAAAATTTTAGAGACGAAAGGTTTAGAATTCTTGTTGCAACTGACATAGCTTCAAGAGGATTAGATGTACCTCATATTGAACATATAATTAATTATGATATGCCTCAAGCACCGGAAGATTTTATTCATAGAATTGGCAGAACAGCCAGAGCAGGGTCTGTAGGTGAGGCAGTAAGTTTTTTGACACAAAAAGACACAAGAATTTGGAGATCAATTGAAAGATTATTGAATAAAGAGGAATTTAAAAAAAAGAAAGGAAATTCTAAATATGAAAATAATCCGGAGCTTAAACATAAAAAAAGAGGTAGGTCTAGAAATAAGAAAAAAATTGGTGGAAGAAATTAAATGAATATGGGTTATGTTTATTTATTTTTCGCTATAATTTTTGAGGTCACAGGAACTTTGATGCTCCCGATCTCAAAAAATTTTACTAAGCCCTTTCCAAGTATAATTATAATTAGTTTGTATATTTTCTCTACCTATTTGATGACATTTACATTAGATTACTTTCCAATTGGCATTGTTTATGCAATATGGTCTGCAATGGGTATTGCAATAGTAGCCATTGTTAGTTACTTTGTTTATTCTCAATCACTTCAATGGCAGGCAATAATAGGACTAATTTTAGTTATTGCAGGAGTAGTTTTATTAAACTTATTTTCATCAGAAGCAAAATCTAAAGAAAATAGTGAAAAACCAAATAGAGATTCCTTTATGGAAATGTCAGATCTAAATAAAAATGAATGATAATAATCAGCATAAAAAAGCAAGAATTATTCCTAATTCAGAAATAAATAATGAAATAAAAGAAGATAAATCTGATTTTGAAGATGATTTTTTGGATAACCCTAAATTAAATTTTAATTACAGCTACAGGGGTTTTAAAAAAATTTCAGGTTGGTGGGTAATTTTATTTTTAGCAGTACTTATTTCAATCCCAATAGGTATTATTTATATAATTTTCATAATATTAAGATCAGTAATAAATTTGATTTTCTGAATTTTATAAAAGTTTACAAATAGCAAGACCTAATCCTGCACCAATTAAAGCTGCGCCAAAGTAACCAACTAAATCAGATGCGTAAATTTCCAAATATTTTTTAAAAAAGTTCATGTTTTCATTTTACAATAAAAATAAATATTTTATGAATCGATTGATCATAATGAGATAATTACTAAATATGGAATTTATTTGTAAAAAATGTGAAAAAAAAGTTGAATTTTTACACCTCAAAAATAAAGATTCTAGGTTATTTGAGTTGTGTGATGACTGTTATGAAAGCGAAGTATTAAAAGCCAACTCTGAATATCAAGTAATAAAAAACAAAAATAAATATGAAAAGTCATTTTACATATTTGTAATTAGTTTTGTTATATTGGGTGGAAGCTATTTCTGTTTTACAGATGGATTTTCAGGAAACTGTGATCCTGAAATTGATGAATTTTGTGCAAACTACAAAAACATAAATGAATCCGATTAAATTATCTGCAATATTAATTTTTATCTTTGGAACTATTGTTTTTAACTTTTTCTTTATAGTTCTTTTTACATATATACTTAATTTCAAAAATCCAATTGTAATAAATGTATTATTATCGATGTTTATTGCAAGTATTTTTGCTAGAGGTTTTTACATTAAAAATATGCCTAAAATCACAATCAAAGAAGATAAAAATGATACTGAAAATAGTTAAGTTCTTTCTTGGTGTATTTGCATTGTATATTTTGAGTATTTTTACAGGTGCAACTACAGCACTGATTTTAGGTTTTGTAATTGCTGTAGGCTTTATTTATTTTGACTTAAAGAAAATAAAAAAGGATGAATAGCATTATTACTTTTACTTTTAATGATCACCCTAAAGATAGTCCGTGTATTGATTTCGAAATAAAGTTAGAGCCTCCCTATCATGAAGAACCACCTCACTATTAATTAGTCTTAGTTTAATATGCCTTTAACAACAACTTCATAAAACTGTTTGTAGCCAGAAGATATATTTTCATTCCAATCATCAGCAGAATTGTTATCTGCTCCATCAGAAATATACTTAAATGATATAAATTGCATTTGAAAATTTTTGCAAACTTTTGCAAGTGCATAAGCTTCCATATCAAAAATTCCTTGATAATCTAGATCTTCAGTTACAAATTTATCACCTGTAAAACAAGTCAGATTCCTATTAATAGGGTTATATATTGATCCTAAACTAAAATCTAATTTTGTATCGTCTTCAAATGGAGTTTGGTAAATTTCAAATCCAAGTGGCTGGCAATCCATATCTTTTTCATAAAACTTGGTGCAATCTACAAAAGATCCAGCGGGCAAATAATTACTTCCAGCTGTACCAAAATTTATGATTAAATTATATTCACTTTTATTTTCAGCAAGACGCTTTGTTAGTTCATAAGTTGAATTGACTTTACCAACTCCAGTAACTAAAACATCAAATTCATTTATAAATTCAGAGCTTACCTCATCTTTTAAGGCTACAACATATAATGGGTTTATTTTCATGAAATTAACCTTAACACTGTCTAGAAACAACATTAATAACTACAATTGCTAAAAAAATGTACACGAACAACTTATAATTTAAGTTTAATCCTATATTTTTTCTTCTCTTATCAAGCTCTCTTAAATCACTCCCAGATTCTTTTACATCCCTTTGTCTCTGCTGATCCTGTTTAAAATTCCAGTAAAAAGCAAGAACAAGTAATGCAATAAACAAAATAATTGTAATTAAATTAGTCATTAATCTAAATTATACGATGTCATCTCATAGCTTTGTATAACTTTGCCACTAAAAATTTTATTTATATCTTTAATTGCTTGTATAAAATTATTTTCAGAGCTTATATTTAATGCTTCATGAACAAGAATTAAATTTTTAACTTTTGCATTTTTTGCCAAATTACCTGCATCTAAATGCCCCATCATGTATTCTGCTTCAGGAGTTCCAGATATTTGACTTTGAAGTGCAATACAGAGGCTTACCAAATAATCAGCTTTGTAGGCTAATTTTTCAACTGATTCGCATGGTCTTGTATCTCCAGTAAAAACTATACTTTTTCCATTTATTTCTAGCCTGTAAGCTAGTGAATCTAAAAATGGTTGGACATGCTCTGCAAGCGAAGAGTGAACTGACCAATCATTCCTTTCAATCTTTTCTCCTGGATAAATATCTTTTGGCTTAAATGAAGGCAGTTTCCTTGGCAACTTCCCTCCCCTCCTTTTATATGAATTTAAACTTAATGGGTGCTTTGTTCTAGCAATTAAATCATGAGCAAAAGCTCCGTCATCTATACCGATAAGTTTTTCTGTAATTTTTTCAGTTGGAGGAGGACCAAATATCTCTAATTCTATTTCTCCTCCTAAACTTGTCTCCCACCTAGTCATTAAAAAAGTTGGATAATCAAGGTCGTGGTCAGAATGATGATGGGTAAAAAAGAGAGAATTTACCCTTCTGGGGTCAAGATCCATTTGTATCATCTTGTATGTTGATGCAGGCCCACAATCAAACATTATAAATTCGTCCTGGCTTTCAACTATAAACCCAGAACCCCACCTTTCTTTATTTGGCTGAGGTGTACCTGATCC
>JAYYQG010000004.1:0-9907 GCA_036128515.1 Chloroflexota bacterium | reverse complement strand
ATTTATTACTATTTTATTATTTATATAGTAACAATTATTTTAATTATAAAAAATCTAAATTTATATTAAGATATATATATGGATCCTATTAATTTAAAAAATACTTTGAAGCAAGGTGGAAAAGTATATGGAACAATGCTTTGGGGGATAGATTCTGCAAGGCTTACATCTTTTCTTGATAGTGAATTTCTTGATTATGCAATTATTGAAGCAGAACATGCACCAAGAACTTTGTACCAAATTAATTCGATGACAACAGCATTAAGAAGTAAAAATATTACGTCAATAGTTAGAATTACATCACCAAACCCAGAAATTGCTGGTGCAACAATTGATGCTGGAGCTGATGGTATTCTAGTTCCTTATTGCGAAGATATTGAAGAGCTGAAGTTATCTTTCGGCAGAACTTATTTCAATCCTCTAAAAGGCAAATATCTTAAAAAAGTTTTAGACTCTGGTGAATTTCCAAGTAAAAAATCTGAAGATTATTTAAGAGAAAAAAGTAAATCTAGGTTATTCATACTTGGAATTGAAAGTGTCCCAGCAGTTGATAATCTTGAAAATATGATTAATTCAGTTGAAAACATCGATGGGATATTTGTTGGGCCTAATGACCTAACTACATCAATGGGAATTCCTGACGAAAGAACAAGTAAAGAATATGAAGATATATTAAAAAAAATTATTGAAACTTCTGAAAAATACTCTATTCCAGTAATGATACATCATGCAAATATGAAGGAATCTGAATTTTCACTTAAATTAGGCTCAAGATTTGTCTTGCATGGAAGTGATGTATCTTTACTAGGACAGAAAATTTCAGAAGATTTTTCAAATTTGAGAAAAGGAATTATAAATAATAAAAATGAATCAGCGACTGATAAGCCCTACTAATAGTTGTTTAAGATATCACTTAAAGCTGACCAAGAAAGTAATGCACATTTAATTCTAACTGGGAATTTTTTAACACCTTCAATCATTGTAGAATCTGCAAGACTATCAAGCTGTTTATCATCAAGATCTTCATCTTTTAATAGTGACCTCATAGAATTATTATCTTCTTTTGCCTGGTCAATTGTTTTTCCAAGTATTGTTTCACTTAACAATGAACCTGATGATTGACTAATAGCGCAACCCCTCCCATCAACACTTACCTGACTAATCACTCCATCATCAATAAATAATTGAAGTTCAATTTCATCTCCACAGAATGGATTGTGAGACAAAGTTTCATTTGTGAAACTAGTTAATTTAGCTTTATTTCTTGGATTCTTATAATGATCAATAATTACCTCTTGATACATCTCATCGAAATCAGAAAGTTCTCTCATTTAAAATATTCCTCAACTTTTTTTAATCCATCAATAAGCTTATCAATTTCTTCTTTCTTGTTATACAAATAAAAACTTGCCCTTGATGCAGCCACAACTCCATAACTTCTAACAAGAGGCATTGCGCAATGATGCCCAGTTCTAATTGCAATACCAAATCCATCTAATAGGCTACCAATATCATGCGGATGAATTGAATCATGAATAAATGAAACAACTCCTCCTCTCAGTTCTTTTGATTTGTTACCAAGAATCTGAAAATTTTTAAGTTTAGAGATTTGATCGACAGCATATTGCCCAAGTTCCATTTCATGTTCCCATATATTATCCATGCCAACATTATTTAGGTATTCACAAGCAACTCCTAAACCAATTGAGTCTGCTATATTAGGTGTTCCAGCTTCAAATTTATAAGGCAAATCATTCCATTTAGAATCTTCATAAGTAACCGAACTAATCATATCTCCGCCATACAGGAATGGTGACATACTGTTTAAAATATCTTCTTTGCCATGGAGAACTCCAATACCTGTTGGACCTAACATTTTATGTCCTGAAAAACACAAAAAATCGCTATCTATTTTTTGAACATCTACAGGCATGTGTGGCACACTTTGGCATGCATCAACAACAGTTGTCGCATTAAATTTTTTTGCTAATTCTATAATTTTATCTATTGGTAAAACTGTTCCTAAAACATTCGACATGTGGGTAATTGAAACCATTTTTGTTTTATTTGAAATCTCTTTACTGAATTTATCAATATCTATATCCCCATTATTATCAATTGGAAAATATCTCAAAATTGCTTCATTTTCTTTGCAAAGCATTTGCCAAGGAACAATATTTGAATGGTGCTCAAAAGGAGTTATAAATATCTCGTCTCCTGATTTAATATTTTCTTTTCCCCATGAGTAAGCAATTAAATTTAATTATTCAGATGCGTTTCTTGTAAAAATAATTTCATTTGAATTTTTTGCATTAATAAATTTTTGAACTGATATTCTTGATTTTTCAAATTCATCAGTAGCTTTTATACTCAAAGCATGAACACCCCTGTGAACATTTGAATTATATTTCTCATAATATTCAACAAGCGAATTTATAACTTCTTTAGGCTTGTGTGAAGTAGCAGCATTATCAAGGTAAACAAGATCGTTACCATTTACTTTTTCACTTAATATTGGAAAGTCTTTTCTTATTTTTTCTGTATTAATCATAAATTAAATGAAAGAGAAGGTAGTATGTTGTCAGATTGTTTTTGAGCAAATGATCTTAACTTTTCATCTGTTATTTCATTAATAATTTCAGTAGCAAAACCATTCACAAGCATCTGTGTTGCAGATTTCTTATCAATGCCTCTTGTCATCATGTAATAAAGTGTACTTTCGTCAACGTGCCCTGCTGTAGCGCCATGATAACACTCTACATCATCCGCATAAATCTCTAAGCCTGGTTTTGTATCAATTTCAGCACCTTTAGACATAACTAAGTTCAAATCTTTTTGTTCTGCATATGATTTTTGTGCATCTCTTTCTACATATATTTTACCACTAAAAACAGCTCTTGAATTATCACTTAAAATTCCTTTGAAATATTGATTACTTTTTGTATAAGGAACATTATGTTCTACGACAACATGTGTATTAAATTGAGAATTTAATGTTGTGAAATATAGACCTTTTAGATCACATTCACTGTTCTTGCCATTTAAGCAAACTTTTACATCATTTGCAGCTAAAAGTGATGAATTGGAGAAAGAGGTCAATTTATAAAAACTATTATCTTTCTGATCCACTCTAGTAAATTTAAAATTATTCTCTGAAAATGATGACTGAAAAACTAAATTGTGGAAAACTTTCGACTTTTCATTCAATACCATTTCAATTACAGGTAATTTCAAAGTAATCGTATCACTGCTAATGAAAATTTCGTTCACTGTTAACTCGACATTTTGTTCAACTTCAATAAATATTCTTGGGCATTCAAGAATTTCTTTTTTTGAATCACTAAAATAAACAATGTTTAAAACTTTACCATTGAATTTTGAATTAACTTTTAACAATAGATATTTTGATGATAGAGAAGTATTTAATGAAAGAAATTCATCTTCATCAAAGTTAACGATAGGTGTGTAAAGTTCATTAGGAATTACATCTATCCCCTCTACTGATTCATATTTTGGTACACCATTATTTACAGAAATTATATTTGATTTATCTAAACCTATGTCATCAAAATTAATAGTTAAATTGTTGTTATCATAATCTGTAGAATAAAATGTTTTTTCTAACGACCTTAAGTCTAAATATTTCCACCTTTCATCACCTTTTTTCTTAATTGGAAAACCACTTTTAGAAAAAAAGTTAAAGCTTTCTTGCTTTACATTGTCAATATTTGAAACATTTAATAGGTCACTGAAATTTTTTTCATAATGTTTTATGTACTCCATTATACGAAACTCTCATAACCATTTTCTTCAATCTTTTTTACAAGCTCGTACCCGCCAGATTCAACAATCTTGCCTTTTATTAAAACATGTACAAAGTCAGGCTTGATATGATCAAGAAGTCTTTGATAGTGAGTGACGATTAGGAAAGATCTTTCATCATTTCTCATCCGATTAACAACATCTCCGACAGATTTTAAAGCATCAACATCTAATCCAGAGTCAGTTTCATCAAGTAGTGCTAATTGAGGTTCAAGCATTAGCATTTGAAATACTTCATTCCTTTTTTTCTCACCACCAGAAAAACCTTCATTCAATGACCTTTTCATGAGGTCTTCATTCATTCCAACAATTTTAATATTTTCATCATATATTTTTGAAAATTCTCTTACGCTAAGTTCCTTTTCACCCAAAAACTTTCTTTTTGCATCCACTGATGCTTTTATAAATTGCCATGGCCTTACACCAGGAATTTCTGAAGGATATTGAAAAGCCATAAAAATACCTTTTTTTGCCCTTTCATCAACTTCCATCTCAATTAAGTCTTCAGAAAAAAATTCAATTTCGCCTGAATCTACATTATATGAATCTTTACCTGCAATGACATTTACGAGGGTACTTTTCCCTCCACCATTTGGGCCCATAATTGCATGAGTTTCACCTTTTCCAATAGATAAGTTCAATCCGTTCAAAATTTTTTCTTCAGTTTCTGTAACTGAAGCTTTTAAATTTTTGATTTCTAATATGTTATCCAACAGCTCCCTCCAAGCTTACTTTCAATAATTGCCCTGCTTCAACAGCAAATTCAAATGGAAGTTCTTTAAAAACTTCTTTACTCCACCCTGTAATTATCATGTGGTGCGCCTCTTCCTCATCTAAGCCTCGCTGCATCAAATAAAATAATTGCTCATCACTTACTTTGGACGTAGAGGCTTCATGTTCTAATTTAGCTGTCGGATTCTTAACCTCAATATAAGGTACAGTAATTGCACCACATTGGTCACCGATTAACAATGAATCACATTGTGTAAAATTTTGAGAGTTTTCTGCAGAAGGAAGTATTTTCACTTGGCCTCTGTATGTATTATTGCCTTTCCCTGCAGATATACCTTTAGCAACAATTGTGCTTTTTGTATTTTTACCAATATGAATCATTTTTGTTCCAGTATCAGCTTGTTGATGATTGTTAGTAAGAGCAACTGAATAAAATTCACCAACAGAATCATCACCTTGCAAAATTACACTTGGATACTTCCATGTTATTGCAGAGCCAGTTTCTACCTGAGTCCAACTTATTTTTGATTTATTGCCACATTTACCTCTTTTAGTAACAAAGTTGTAAACTCCACCTTCGCCATCTTTGTTTCCAGGATACCAATTTTGCAAAGTAGAATATTTAATTTCAGCTCCATCTAGAGCAACAAGTTCAACGACAGCAGCATGCAATTGGCTACTTTTTCTAATTGGTGCTGTACAACCTTCAAGGTAACTTACATAGGAATCTTTATCAGCAACAATTAATGTTCTTTCAAATTGACCTGTGTCAGCAGTATTTATTCTAAAATAAGTCATTAATTCAATTGGGCATCTTACACCTTCAGGAATATAAATGAATGACCCATCTGAAAAAACAGCTGAATTAAGATTTGCAAAGTAATTATCAGAATAAGGAACTACGCTTCCTAAATATTTCTTTATTAACTCTGGATGATTTTGAACAGCTTCGCTGAATGAGCAAAAAATTATTCCTAATTCCTTAAGCTGTTTCTCATATGTTGTTGCTACAGAAACACTATCAAAAACTGCATCAACTGCTACTCCAGCTAGTTGTGCTCTTTCTTCTAGTGGAATTCCTAACTTCTCAAAAGCTTCAAGCATCTCTGGGTCCACTTCATCTAATGATTTTGGTGCATCAGAACTATTTGGGGCAGCGTAGTAGTGAATATCTTGATAATCTATCTTGGGATATTTGACCATAGCCCACTCTGGCTCACCTTCTTTTTCATCTTGTTTCAACCAATGATTATAAGCCTTAAGTCTCCAATCTAATAACCAATCAGGTTCTTTCTTTTTTTTGCTAATCAGTTTTATTACTTCTTCACTGAGACCTTTAGGCACAACCTCAGTTTCTACATCGGTTGTAAAACCCCACTTATATTCTTTGTCTTCTAATTTTGATTCTCTTGATAACGAATTATTTTCCATGTTAAGCAACTCTTTTGATATGAATTTTAATTTATTTATTAATTTAACTAAACTATAATAATTATATCAGAGATAATATATAATGAGCCTATGTCATTTGAACCTATTATTGGACTAGAAGTTCACGTTCAGTTAAATACTAATACAAAGATGTTTTGTTCATGCTCGTCAAACTATTTAGATGTCGAACCAAATACTTATGTATGCAATATATGTCTTGGGCTACCTGGATCATTACCTTCAGTAAATTATGAGGCAGTTATATCCGCCATAAAACTTGGTCTCTCTTTAAATTGTAGAATATCAAATCTTACTAAATTTGATAGAAAAAATTATGTTTATCCTGATTTAATGAAAGGTTATCAAATATCTCAACTGGATTTTCCAATTGCAATTGAAGGCAATATGAAAGTGAAAAATATTGAAAATAAAGTTACTGACATAAGAATAAATAGGGTTCATATGGAAGAAGATGTTGCCAAATTAATTCATGATGAAATATCTGGTGAAGTACTTGTTGATTTAAATAGATCTGGAATGCCATTGCTCGAAGTTGTAACAGAGCCGGACTTTAGATCTGCTACTGAAGCAGAAAATTATTTAACAAATCTCCAATCAATTGTTAGGTACTTAGGAATTGGAAATGCAAATATGGAAGAAGGAAGCTTTAGGTGTGATGCAAATGTAAGCATAAGGGAAAAAGGGTCAAATGTGCTTAACGAAAAAGTTGAAATAAAAAATATGAATAGAATTAAAGCAGTTGCAAGAGCTATTGAATATGAAATTAAAAGGCAAACATCTGAATTTAAAGCAGGAAATAGGATTATTCAAGAAACAAGAGGGTGGGATGATATAAAATCTGAAAGCATACCTCAAAGGTCTAAAGAAGATGCTCACGATTACAGATATTTTCCTGAACCTGATTTACCAGTAATAAAATTAAGGAATGAAACAATTGAAAAAATTAAAAATGAACTTCCAGAACTTCCAGAAGAAAAATTTAAACGTTACGTTAATGAAATTGGAATTTCAGAATATGATGCAAGGATAATAATTTCAAATAAAAATAAAACTACTTTTTTTGAAGATGTCCTTACCAATTTTAAAAAAATGGATCCTAATTTAGTTTCAAATTGGCTTAATGTAGAGATAAACGGAGTCTCTAATAACTTAAAAGATTATGAATTGGAAAAAATGAAATTATCATCAAAAAATTTTGGTAAATTGATTAATTTGGTTAGTGAGAATCAAATAAATAAAAATTCTGGCAAAGAAATTCTTTCTAAAATTTACAAAACAGATGAGGATCCTGTTAAATTAGTCGACAAAATGGGCTTGAAGTCTATGGACAATAAAGATGAACTCTTAAATATGGTCAATGATGTTTTAAAAGATAATAATTCTGCGATTGAAGACTATCGTAAAGGGAAAGAAAACGCAGTAAGATTTTTGATTGGGCAAGTAATGAAAAAATCAAGGGGGACTGCTAATCCTTCAGATACTGAGAAAGAAATAATTAGGCAGCTTAATGAAAAATAAGATTACTGGAATTGGTGGAGGAACAGGCCTATCGACTTTATTTCGAGGGTTAAGAAACAAAGATCTAGATATTTCAGGAATTATTTCTGTAACTGATGACGGAGGTAGCTCAGGTAGGTTAAGAGAAGGGTTTGGTATTTTACCTCCAGGAGACTTTAGAAACTGTTTAGTTGCATTATCTGACGCAGAGCCTCTTTTAAAAAAATTATTTCAGCACAGATTTGAAGGTAATGACCCTTTATCTGGCCACTCATTTGGCAACTTGTTCATCCTTGCAATGGAAAAGCTTACTGGAAATTTTGAAACTGCTCTTGAAGAATCCTGTAGAATATTAAATGTAAAAGGCAAGCTAATTCCGTCTACTTTAGACCACATTGATTTAGAAGCAACAATGAAAGATGGTTCACTTATACATGGTGAATCTAACATTCAAAAAAATTTATCAGGAATAAATAAAATAGCTTTAAACCCAAATACTGCTTCCTCAAACCCTAAATCAATTGAAATTATAAAAAATTCTGATTTTATTATAATTGGTCCTGGCTCCCTTTACACGAGTATTATTCCAAATTTTCTTGTAGATGGAATTGTTAAAGCAATACATGAAAGCAGTGCAAAAAAAATATTTGTATGCAATGTAGCTACCCAGTTGTCTGAAACGGATAAATTTAATGCTGCTGACCATTTCATGGAAATAAAAAAATATACTAATAACTTAGATATTGATTACTTTCTTGTAAATGATCGTCTTGATGAATTAGGAGATGACTTTCCAACAAGTTCAGTTGTTGAATTGGGTGAACTTTCAGAATTACATACAAATATAATAAAAAAAGATTTAATGAATGATAACTTCAAAGGACACCATGACTCTGATAAACTATCAAATGAAATTATGAAAATTATAGAAAAATAATGTTTACAGTACTATCAATAATTATTTCATTAGCATTAATATCAGTAATACTTCTTCAGGTAAGAGGAGGAGGTACTGCTCTTTTCGGTCAAGCCGAAAGTTCTTTTCGTGTCAGAAGAGGGTTTGAAAAAGTTTTATTTAGAGGAACAATCTTTCTAAGTGTAATCTTTGTGATTATTGCTGTATTAAGTGCAAGATTTTAAGATTTCTTCCAAGTTGAACTGAATCCATTGTCAATAATCTCTATGCCTTTTTTCAAAAGCTGATCCCTTATCTCATCTGCCTTCGTAAATTCTTTATTTTTCCTGTAATTATTTCTTTTATCTATTAGATGTTCTATTTCTATGTCAATAAATATATTTTTATCGTTATTTTCATCTTCAATATTTTGGCACAACCCAGTAATTTCTAACATTTTATTTAAATTACTTTGAGCAAATGAAATATCTAATTCATTTTTTGAGTTATTGATTTTTTTTGATAGCGAAATAATTTGTGATAACGCCACAGAAGTATTTAAGTCATTTGATAGTGCTAAATTAAATTCATCAAATTCTTTTTTAGACTCAAGTTTTTTTTCACCAGCAACTGGAATTAAATTTTTTGCATCTTTTATTCTTTTAAGCGGCTTTGAAAAACTATTTATTATTTTTTTATCATAAAGTAATGGTTTTCTGTAATGTGAAGAAAGTATCCACATTCTTAACAAATCGACGCCAAAAATTTTGATGGCATCTTTAAGTTTTATGAGGTTACCCAAAGATTTACTCATTTTTTCACCCTGAATCTTAACCATCCCATTGTGCATCCAAATATTTGCAAACTTTTTCCCATTTAATGACTCACTTTGTGCAATTTCATTTTCATGGTGAGGAAATATTAAATCTATACCACCTCCATGGATATCAACAGTGTCACCGATGGTATTTAATACCATTGAGCTACATTCTATGTGCCAACCAGGCCTACCTTTACCCCATGGTGATTCCCAAAAAGGTTCATCAGGTTTAGAAGACTTCCAAAGTGCAAAATCTCCGTCTGACTCTTTATTTAAATTATCATTTACTCTTGTTCCGGATAATGAATTAGAAATATCTCTAGAACTTAGCATTCCATATTTTTCAAATTTACTAACTCTAAAATAAATACTGCCATTTATTGAATATGTAAGATTTTTTTTCTCTAATTTTTTAATAAATTCAATAATATTAGAAATTTCATCTGTAGCTTTAGGGTAAAGGTTTGCTCTTTTAACGCCTAAAGCATCCATATCTTCAAAAAAAGCTTTTATATATTTTTTTGATACATCTTCAGCACTAATTTCTTCTTCTAATGATTTTGCAATAATTTTGTCATCGACATCAGTAAAGTTTTGAATTCTAGTTACATCAAATCCTTGAGAAGATAAAAATCTATCTAATATTTCAAATGATACAGATGAAAATGCATGACCTAAATGACAGTAAT
>JAYYQG010000003.1:0-44820 GCA_036128515.1 Chloroflexota bacterium | reverse complement strand
TATTGCATTATTGATAGCTGACTCATTGATTAAGAATGAAAAAATAAAAAATAAAGATGTTGAATATTTTAAGAATATTTCTGGCATAAAAGATATTAATGAATTAAATAATACTAGTGTTAATTTGGATGCTAAATCGGTTGGAAAAGCGACAGGAATAGACTATCACGCTATTGAAAAATTAATTGAAAAAATAAATTATTCAATTGATAAAAATAAAAAAATAATGTTTTTGTCTGGAGGATGTATATCTGGTTACTCTAATTCCAGAAGTATCAATGCTCTCGTATATGGGCTCAACTACATTACGAATTCAATTAATAAAGAAGGTGGCATAATAATAAATCCTGAAAATGAACTTAAACACTTAACAGTTAATGGTGAAGTAATAAAAATGCCTTCAGATTCTTCATGGAATTCTTATGATGATTGGTCAAAGGAAATTGAAACCTGGGAATCAGGAGGTCAAGATCTCATTATGATCAATAATGTAGATTTAGTAAATGAAATCCCAGGAAAAAAAAGATTAGTTGATGCAATGGCTAAAGCAAAACTTTCAATTGGTTTCGGTATTGTTGTTAATGACACATTAGAAAGATGTGATTTAATTCTTCCTTCAAATACAAGCTTACAATCATGGAGTTCTGATATCCCTGAGCCAAAAACAGGTTATCAATCTTATGGATTTGGTCAACCTGTAGCTACAAAGCCTTTACTTAGAGATGGTTCAAAGGTGCTTTATGATTCTAAAAGTTTCAATAATGTGTTACTTGACGATTTGGAAGGTAATCTTTCAGGATTGTCGTTTATGGATATTTGCATGGAGCTTTCAGATAAGATTTATGAAAGTGATTCTTATAAAGATTCATCAATTGTTGCTTCAAACAAAGATGATTTCTTTAGAGGTGTTATGGCGAGAGGAGGCTGGTGGAATACTAATCAATCTAAAGTTGAACCAAAAAAACCAAAGATTAATGTGATTAATTCTGTTTCTAGCATTAAGAAAAGTAAAAATGAATTCTACCTAATTCCTTTTAAATCTCATGTATTTGGCGATGGTAATTCATTGTCTAATCCTTGGGCTTTAGGTTCACCTGATCCATTAACTTCTATTACATGGGATACATGGGTTGAAATGAATAATAAAACTGCTGAAAAATTTGATATTAAAGCTGGAGACATCGTTGAAGTTAAATCAAAAATATCCTCCATAGAATTGCCGGTATACGTACATCCAGCAGTACCAACCAACACCGTTGCAGTACCTATTGGATTAGGAAAAGATAATTTTACAAGGTATGCAAGTGGAAGAGGAGCTAATGTTGTTGATCTAATTGACTCTAGTAAACTAAATGAAAATGGAGACATAATGTGGAATTCAACAACTGTTCAAATAATTAAAACTAAAGAAAACAAAAAAATATCCAAATTTGAGGGTAATGTACCTGCAGTTCAAGTAGAACCTGGTGTGCCAATATTGACTTTGGCGCCAGGAGAAACCGCTGAAGAAGGATTCCATAGAGCTCATGAAGAACATCTTGAGCATACTTTTGGAGATCATTTTGGAGATGAACATTCTAAAGAGAAAGGTGATCATTAATGGTAGCTGAAAAACAAAGTAAATTTAAATGGGGAATGGCAGTTGATATCGATGCGTGCAACGGTTGTCAAGCCTGTGTAATTGCTTGCCAATCAGAAAATAATATACCTATAAACACAGAGGATAATTTCAAAGACGCTAGAGGTATCGAGTGGATAAGAGTTGAGAGATATTGGGAAGGTGAATTTCCAAATGTGAAAGCTAAATTCATACCAATATTATGTATGCATTGCGATAATGCTCCGTGTGAACCAGTATGTCCTGTTTACGCAAGTTACCATACAGTTGAAGGGTTAAATGTTCAAATTTACAACAGATGTGTTGGTACCAGATATTGTGCAAATGGTTGCCCGTATTTAGTGAGATTTTTTAATTATTGGGAACCCGAATGGCCTGAATCATTCCAGAATCACTTAAATCCTGACGTAACAGTTAGGAGTAGAGGAATAATGGAGAAATGCAGTATGTGCATTCAGAGGATTAGAAGAGGAACAAGGAACGCAAAAAGAGATAAAAGAGAGGTTGTAGATGGTGATATATCTCCAGCTTGTGTACAAGCCTGCCCAACTGATGCATTAGTATTTGGAAACCAAAAAGATCCTGAAAGCAGAATAAATAAAATGAAAAATGACAAAAGAGCTTACACATTACTTGATCACCTTAAAACCAATAATAATGTTTGGTATCTTGCTAAAGTTGACCCTGATATTGAAGCACATCATGGAGAAGGTAGTCATAAGGAGGATTCTCATTAGTGAAGAATTAAACAATCAAGAAAGATTTAATGCTGCCACTAAATCTTTAGTGTCTACTACTAAAGAAGAAATGGGCGGAAAATTTAAAATTGTTTTTGGTATTTTTGCAGCATTATCTATTATGGGCATACTTTCCTTAGTAATTAAAATTACTCAAGGGTTCGATGATAAATCTTCATGGGGATATTATTCGGCAATAGTTTCCTTACTTTTCGGAGTATTTGGCACAGCTCCTATGGTAGCAATTGCTCCTATGATTGCAAAAGCAGACTGGCATAGACCAATAGCCAGGATTGCTAATATGTTTACTGCAGCAGGACTTTCCAGTGTATTAATGGTGTTTCCATTAATATTCGCTTTGCCTCCATTAGTTGTTGGGGGCTACAGAAGAAGGTCAATTTGGTTTGATGCAAATATTTATACACCTCATGTGTTTTTTGGTCTTGCTGTTGTAGGATTATTTTTAATTGGTCTTGCAATGCTATGGGTTTCATCAATTCCAGATTTAGCCGCAATGAGGGATCATTCGACTGGCAGAAGGCAAAGATTTGCAAAAGCATTATCACGTGGCTTTATTGGCACTGATAGACAATGGATAAGTTTAAGGGCAAGAATTGGTATGATGAGCACTTTTTACTTTATGTTTTTAATATTTGTGCACATTCTTTACAGCATTAACTTTAATTTAGAACTTGTTGCCGGATGGAAAGATGCGATATACCCAATGTATCATGCAATGACTGGCATTCAATCTGGTATAGCCACAATTATGATAGCTGTATATTTAATAAGGAAGTACTATAAATTAGAAGATGTTATTAGGATTGATCAAATCTGGGGCCTTGCTAAATTAATGTTTGCCGCAACCATATTCTGGTTCTACTTTTTCATTTGTGCATTTATGATTTTTTGGTACGGAAAATCAGAAATTAATGTAATGACTATTAAAATATTAGTTAATGGTCCGTATATGTGGGTATTTATAGGTGCATTTTTATTAAGTTTTATTGTGCCTTGGTGGATAATAATTTGGAATCCAGTTAGAAAAAATCCGCCTATGCTGGTTCTTGTCGCTGCAATAACACTTATAGGTTGTATATTAGACAGAATAAGATTATTTGTAATTTCATGGCAGGTATATGGAGAGGATACTATCCATTTAAGGTACATACCTGCTGAAGATATTCCAGACAATATGATAATGCCAACATTGCTTGATGGCACATTATTTGTTGGATTTATATCTTTAGGAATATTTATGTTTTTATTAATGAGCAGACTGTTACCTATAGTGTCTATTTGGGAAACTCATCAATCAATTTTATTAACAAAGCATATTAAGTTTTACAGAACAGAAGTCTATGCAGTAGGAAAGCCAGATTAATGCAACAAAGAAGAATATTAAGTGAAAAACAAATAAATGCAGAACTACTTAACGGTAATTTAGCAACTCCAAAATGGTATTTTCCTGTAATGGGAGTGCTGGGTATTGGTGTAGTTATTGGCTTTATTACAATACTTTATATGTTCAACAGAGGTCTTGGAGTTACAGGTTTAGCAAGGCCGGTTTATTGGGGTTTATTTATAACAACGTTCGTATTCTGGGTTGGGATTAGTCACGCAGGAATTATGATTTCTGCAATTTTAAGGCTAACTCAAGCTGAATGGAGAAGGCCAGTAACAAGAGCCGCTGAATTGCTAACTGTTTTTTCTTTACTCACTGCCCTCTTTTTCCCTTTAATGCACGCCGGCAGACCTTGGAGAATTGCATACTGGCTACTTCCTTATGATTTTGCAAGGGGTATATGGCCAAATGTGAGGTCTCCTCTATTTTGGGACCCAATTGCAATAGGAACGTATTTGACAGGTAGTACATTGTTCTTATTTGTTGCATTGATACCAGATTTAGCAATTCTAAGGGATAGGACTACTGGAATTAAAAAAGGAATTTATACTGTGCTAGCTTTAGGATGGAGAGGGAACCCTAGGCAGTGGCAGTTACAAGTTGTTGCAGGAATCTTGCTATCTGCATTAATGCTACCTATTTTCGTTTCTGTTCATTCAATTGTAAGTTGGGACTTTGCTGTAACACCTGCAGTTGAAGGTTGGCATTCAACAATTTTTGCACCTTACTTTGTTATTGGTGCTGTGCATTCTGGAGTATCAGCTGTAGTGACAATGATGTGCCTCATGAGATGGTTATGGAAATGGAATAATTATATTAGACCTGAACATTTTGATGCCTTGGCAAGACTGTTAATAGTAGTTGCAACTGCGTGGCTTGGATTTACATTCTTAGAATTAATCTTTTCGCTTTACGGTAGAGATGCACCTGAAATTGCATTAAGAGAACTTCAAATATTTACTTGGCCTTGGAATTTAATATTTATTGCTTTCTTACTAACCGGATATATTATTCCTGTTGGATGTTGGTTATTTAAAAGATGTAGAAACAATATTGCAATTATGTTTTGGACAACAATTCTAGTAAATGTTGGAATGTGGCTTGAAAGATTTTTAATTATTGTTCCTGGATTAGCAAGAAAGCAAGTATTTGTTTACACATGGGAAGGATACTGGCCCAGTCCAGTTGAGTGGATTATTATGGCATGGTCATTTGCATGGGTATCTTTCTTAATGCTTCTTTTTGCCAGGTTTTTTCCTTTAGTTCCTTTATTTGAAGCAAAAGAAAGTCAAGTATTTACAACAGAAATGAAAGTTGGGAGAGCTACTGTCCCAATGGTAATAAGAGAATGATGGAGGTATATCATGTCTAATTTAAGTATCCTAGGTCTTTATGACAACCCTGACTCAGCTGCAGACGCATTAGATGCTTTGCATGATTCAGGTTTTGACTCAAATGATTTTGACGTATTAACTGGGACACCTTATCCAGAAGGTGCTTTTGGGGAACATGTTCCGCAGCATAGGTTATTTAGGTTTCCATTATTTGGAGCAATTATGGGGTTAACACTAAGTGTGTTTTTAACTACAACTACTCAAATTGTTTACCCGTTAATTACAGGAGGAAAGCCGATATTATCTATTTTTGCAATGCTTGTAATTATGTATGAAATGACCATGCTTTCTGCTGTAGTAACAACAGTGATTGGAATATTATTTGAATCAAGGCTTCCTGATATTTCTATGAATGTTTATGACACAAGAATTACAGAAGGCTTAATAGGTGTTTCATTAGTTTGTTCAACAGATAAAAAAGATATTGCTGAAAAAGCTCTAAAAGATGCTGGTGCAATGGAGATTAAATCATCGGGAAAATAAATTGAAAAATAAGAATTTTAAATTTAATAAATTTCATATTATTTTGGCTAGCCTATTTGCTTTAATTCTTTTGGCTCCAACCTGCCAAAGTGGTATTACTCAAAGAGGGACTTATCCAATAGAAATTTTTTCAGAAATGCATTATTCTCAAGCTTATAAAAATCAAGAGCCTCCAAGGCTTGACTCAGTTGAAACATCTCAAAAATTTATTACACCTGATGAAAGATTAAATGAATCTTTTACTGTTTTAAATATGGATCCTACCTTTGAATATGATCCTGATTACGGTTCTGAATTGTACAGAATAAACTGTTCTTTCTGTCATGGTTTACAAGGAATGGGAGATGGTACTGTTGCACCACACATAAGCTCAGAAAACAGCTTCTATGCAATTACTCCATCGGATGAAGTACCCGGATCTGGAATGGGTCCATATAAAGCTGTACCACAACTTCATAATTTATCTCAAAGACTTCAAGGTAAAGATAAGGCGATGAATAGACTAGAATACATGCTAAAAATGGAAGCTGGTAATGTAGGCTTGGGCCCGATGCCTAGTTTCTTATGGGTGTTCACAGACGATCAAAGAGATCAAGTAATTAATTACATTGTTGACGAAGAAAACGGTCTTGCAGCATATTCAGAATAAGCCCATTATTTCATTTTTAATATAATATTTTTATATGTTTAAAAAAATCATACCAAATTTGTTAATCCTGATTATGGCATTTGCATTAACAAGTTGTATATCAGACGTAGATGAAAACAATAATAGAAATTATGATCTTTATTCAAAAATTATGTGTCCGGTTTGTGATGGACAAACTATAGGTGAATCTCAGGCTTCTATAGCAAATGACATGAAAAAAATAATTGATAATCAAATATCTGACGGAAAAACAGATAATGAAATACTTAAGTATTTTGAGGATAGATATGGCACTGAAATTCTCTCGGCTCCACCTAATAGTGGCACTAATTCAATTGTTTGGATTGCTCCATTAATTCTTATTTCTGCTTCATTTATAATATTTTCTGGTTGGTTAAAAAATTCAGCGAGGGATAGTAAAAAATGACAATATCTAGCCTTGGATTAAGTTTACTAATACTTACTATGAATTTATGTATCTATTCTATAGCAGGGTCTATTATTGGTGCTAAATTAGATAATTCACAAATTAAACTTAGTGCAAAAAATGCAGCATATTCTACATTTTTTACGACTTTAATATCATCAATGTGCCTTGTTTATGCTTTCGTTACTAACGACTTTTCAATTAAATATGTTTTTAATCATAGCAACCTTTCTATGGATCCTGCGTACACATGGGTTGCTATGTATGCTGGTAACGAAGGTTCACTATTATATATAGCTTTGGTTATTTCCTTGTCAATTTTATTAGTTTTATTATTTAAACCTAAAGATATGATTGAATCTGAACCACATCTTGTAGCAATTATGTCTGGATTTTTATTATTTTTTATTTCAGTAATGGTATTTTTCGCAAATCCATTTGATACTTTTCAAACAAATATACCATCTGATGGTAGAGGTATGAATCCACTTCTAGCTCACCCTGGAATGTTTTCTCACCCTCCTTTATTAATGGCTGGCTTGGCAACTATTTCTGTCCCCTTCTCTCTAATAACAAGCATGATATTAACAGGCACTTTTAGAAATAATGGTCTTGATTTTGTTCGAACTACATCTCTTATAGTTTGGTGCATTTTAGGTGTAGGATTATTATTAGGATCTTGGTGGGCTTATACAATTCTTGGGTGGGGAGGATATTGGGTTTGGGATCCTATTGAAAATGTTGGACTTATGCCATGGTTAGTTATGACAGCATTTATACATTCTATAATTGTTCAAAGAAGAAGAGGGATGTTTAGAGTGTGGAATGTTATTTTGATTTTCTTAGCATTTGTACTAGCTCAATTTGGAATGTTCATAAATAGAGGTGGCCCTGTTGTATCTGTTCATTCATTCGCTGCTTCAACTTTAGGCTATATTTTCTTAGGTTTTATGGTTTTCAGTGCATTATTTTGTACCTTAATATTTATTGCTAATTACAACAAAATTTATAGCGACAATAAAATTGAATCGGTAATTTCAAGGGAAGCTGCTTTTCTAATTAACAATTTTTTCTTACTAGCAATTACATTTGTAACGCTTTGGGGCTTAATATTTCCTTTGATTAATGAAGTTTTTTACAATGAAACCGTAACTGTTGGCGCACCTTATTATAATGCAGTAAATGGGCCAGTTATATTACTTTTATTATTTATTATGGGCATAGGACCTAATTTATCTTGGAAAGGTACAAGTAATTCGAACCTTAAAACTAACCTTTTATATCCATCAATAATAGCAACAATAGCATTTATAATTTTCTATTTTTCTTCTGATAAGCCTTTTATGTCATCATTAGCAATATCATCGATTGTTCTAGTTTTATCAACAATTATTTATGAATGGGTTAGAGGATCAAGAAGTTTAATTAAAAATGGCACTCACTGGTTTTATGCATTTTTTAAATTAATTTCCAACAACAGAAAAAAATATGGCGGTTACGTTGTTCATATTTCAATACTATTAGTTGCACTTGGTGTCGTAGGAATCAATTTTTACCAAATTAAAATCGATAAAGTGGTTACTATCGGAGAAAGAATCGAAATTGGAAATTATAAGATAGAAATTGCTGAAATAAATGAAAATAATTTTAATGATAGAAGAGAAAAAGTAGCTACATTTCTTGTTTTAGATTCTAATGAAAAAATTATTGACACTCTTGAAGGAAATAATACTTTTTACCCATCTTTTAATATGGCATCAATTAGAGCAGGAATAAAAAGTAGCCCAATAGAAGATTTATATATTATACCTTCTGACTTTATTGACAATGATAAAATGAAATTAATAATAAGTATAAATCCTCTTGTTTGGTGGATGTGGTTAGGTGGCCCTATATTCATACTGGGTACATTAATTTCTCTTTGGCCAAGGAATTACAATAAATCATGAATTTAATTTTTTTAATAACAATATCCTTAGTATGCTTAATTTTCTTGATTTATCCTTATTTAAATAATAGTAAAAATAAAATTAACGATCTTCAAATATATTCTGAAATACGCAGGAAAAAAGTTTTATTAGAATTAACAAGTGAACTTGAAAATGGAACTATTACTCAAAATCAATTTAATGAATTAAAAGAGGAATTATTTAAAATAGAGTCTGTTAAAAAAATTAAATCAAAAAGTGAAAATATTGACCCAATAGAAAAAATAATAGAATCAAAAAAGAATCAAGATGTTTAAGACTTTCAAAATATTTATTTACATATTATTTCTAACAATATTCGTGACTAATGACTCAAATCTAAGTGCAGAACATCTTGATGAATTTGACGGTGAATTTAAGCTTTCTGGCCAAATAGTTAACGGTACTTCACCTTCAGTTGATACTAATTACGAAATAAAGTTAATGGCTACTCAAAATTCTTCAAGTGAGCTCATTGATATTGAAATTATAAATACAAATAAAAATTTTGATTTTAAAAAAGTTATCGTTGATGAGGCATTTACATATTTTCTAATTGTAAATCATCAAGACATACCAACAATTGTATTTGTTGAAGATATTGAAAATCCTGAAAATATTAATATAACTGTTTATGACAGAGTATTTACACCTAAAGATATTGAAGTAATTGATTATTCTATTATGGTCCCACATATCTCACCAGATTCAGATATAATTTCCGTTTTAGGTTTGATTTCTTTTACAAACATCAGTAACTCTACATATTTTGCGGATCTAACTGACCCTAATACATCTGGATTAAATTTATTAAGATTTAGTTTGCCTGAAAATTTTGAAAATTTATCAGTAGATAGTGATTTGCCTCCTGGGAATGTCATGCAAATACCTACTGGATTTGCTCTTTCTAATCCAGTTCCTCCTGGCGAGCATCAAATTTTGTATTCATACTCAATGCCAAGAAATACAGGATCTATAAAATATAATATAAGGCTTCCTTTTGGTTCAAAAAAATTCAAAATTCTAGTACCTGAAAATAGCAAAATGAGTACAGATTATAACCTTCTAAAAGACTCAACTTTAGTTGATGATAAGAAATATGAACTTTTACAAGGACAAGATATAAAAAAAGGCGAAGTCGTTGTTATAGATTTAATTAACATATCAAAGCCTAGTTCATGGAAGAAAATAACTTACTTTATTGAAAAAAATTCTATTCCGTTCTTTGTTGGAAGTATTACAGGATTGGTATTGTTGTTTATCTTAATATTTTCATTTTTAAGGTCTAATTTTAGAAAAAGAAATTTAGAATTAAATAGTGATACTTATATTGATAAGATAATTGACCTAGATGAAAGATTTGAAAAAAATAAAATCAATAAAGAAGAATATGAAATTCTGAGAGAAAATTATAAAAAAAATATTAAAGGTTAAATTTGAAATTATTTTTATCAATTATATTGTCTTTTGCTACTTTAGGATTCTTAACTATTCTGATAATTTCTACCATTGATAGAGAAGGCAGGCAGGGGCGACCGGGGCTTAATGAAGTTTCAGGAACTGCAGAAGTTCAATTCGAAGTATTTAATGAAATTTATGAAAATAATATATATGGTGATGAAATTTCATATGATAATTATGACGTAGTTGTATTAGATTTTTGGGCATCATGGTGCCCACCATGCATTCAAGAAGCAGAAACGCTTGCCCAAGGTTACAAGGATTGGAAAGATAAAAGAGTTAAATTTATTGGAGTAGCACTTTGGGATAATGAAAATTCAATTAAAAGCTTTGTAGAAAAATATGGGTTTCAATATGATGTTTTTATTGATAACGAAGGAAAATATGCAATTGAATATGGAGTGAAAGCACTGCCTGAAAAGTTTTTTATTAATAATAAAGGTAAGATAGTAAAAAAATATATTGGACCAATAAATGAAATTGAATTAAATAATCTGATTAGAGAGACTGCGGAAAATAATGAATTACCTTGAAGAATACAATTTAAACGAAGAAATATCAGAATTCACATTAAAAATTAACGATGATTATTCAAACAGATATGCAGAAGCATGTGGTATTGAAAATTATAATTCTGAGTATGTAAATCCTACAGAACTTGCAACGCTATCATTAAAATATTTTTTAGAACAGTTTCCTATACCTGAAGGATCAATTCATACAGCTCAAGAAGTAGAAATTTTTAAGAAAATAAAAAGAAACGATGAATTTAAAGGTGTAATTATGATTACAAATTATAAGGAAATCAAAGAATCATTGTTTATTAAAATTAAAACTAACTATCTAGCAGACAATGAAATTATTGCTTCTTCTGAAGGAACCTTGGTGGTTCCAAAAAAATAATGATGGAACTTAAAGTGGAAAAAATAGAAAAAATAATTTCTGAAAATATGGTCAGGGATTATGCAAATGTATCTGGTGATTTTAATCCTATTCACCTTGATTATGAATATGCAAAAAATACAGAGTTTAAAAATAAGATTGTTCATGGAATGCTTTTAATCTCAAATATAAATGAGATTATGTTTAAAAATTTTAATCAACACTGGAATAAAAACGGTTCATTGAAAATTAAATTTAGAAGCCCCTTATTCGTCAATTCAAAATTAATTACCAATATAAAAATAAAAAAAATTGATAAAAATAATGATGGAACTTTGTATACTTGTGAAGTAATGTGTAATGATGATGATGGCAATATTCTAATAAGTGGAATTACATCAGTATTAGTACAGGAGTAGATAAATGAAAGTAGCCGTAGATGCAATGGGGGGAGACTATCCTTTAAACAATATTGAAGGTGCAATTAAATCCTTAGACGACCCAGAATTAGAAATTTTTTTAGTTGGTGAGCCTGAAAAGCTTGCTGATAACTTAAAAGGTTTTTCATATGATACTAAAAGGATACAAATTATACCCTCTGAAGAAGCGGTAAGAATGGATGAACAGCCTGGTATTGCTATAAAGAGAAGGCCAAATTGTTCAATAAATGTGTGCTCAGGTTTAATTAAAAAGGGCATGGTAGATGGTTATGTAAGTGCAGGAAATTCCGGAGCAACTTTTGCTTCATCAGCAGGTATTCTTGGTATGTTTGAAGGCTTATCAAAACCTTGTGTTGGAGGGGCAGTATTTGGCTTTGCTCCTAAAACTTTAATTTTAGATCTTGGTTTAAATGTTGAGTCTACCCCCGAACAAATGCTAGATTTTGCAGCTCTTGGAGTTTCACAATCAAAAATTTTATACGATGTAGAAAATCCAACAGTAGGGTTACTAAGTAACGGCTCAGAATCAAACAAAGGAAATAAATTGGTTAAAGAGAGTTTTAAATTATTTGAAAAATCTAGTATTAATTTCTCAGGCAACATTGAAGGGCATGACATAGCTTTAGGTAAAGTAAATGTTGTAGTGTGCGATGGATTTACAGGAAATATATTGTTAAAAGCTATTGAAGGTTTTGGCCATGTAATATATGAATTTCTTAAAAAAGAAATTAAAGATGATAAATCTTTAAAAGTAATAGATATGATTCCAAAGAAAACAAACATTATGAAAGAATTTGGTGGTGGTCCAGTATTTGGAGTTAATGGAATTGCAATAGTTGCTCACGGATCATCAAGTCCTACAGCAATTGCAAACGGAATTTCTACTGTTTCATGGTTGACAAAAAAAGATTATGTCAACCAGTCAATCAAAGAATTATCTAGTATAAGGGGAAGTATTAATGGCTGACAAAAAAAGGCATGCATTGGTTACTGGTGCCTCAAGAGGAATTGGAGAAGCGATCGCTATTGATCTTGCTAAAGAAGGTCATTTAATATCAGTTAACTTTAATTCTCACCAAAATGATGCCGATGAAGTTGTTAAAAAGATTAAAGATTTAGGTTCAGATGCTCATGTTGTCAAAGGAAATGTATCGGATAAAGAGTCAGTAAATAGCATGATAGAAAAATCTATAGATAAATTTGGCCCTGTTGAAATACTTGTAAATAATGCTGGAATAATTTCTGATAACTTATTAATGAGGATGAAGGATGAAGATTTTGATGATGTAATAAATACAAATTTAAAAGGTACTTATTATTGTACAAAAGCCTGTGTACCATCCATGATTAAAAATAGATGGGGAAGAATAATTAATATTACATCAGTTGTAGGGATAAGAGGGAATATTGGGCAATCTAACTATTCGGCCTCTAAAGGTGCGATTCATTCTTTTACTTATTCATTAGCTAAAGAATTAGCAACAAGAGGAATTACTGTTAATTCAATTGCGCCAGGATATATTAAAACAGCAACAGTTGATGTTTTATCAGACAAATTAAAAGATCATATTATGACATGGATTCCAATGAACAGGTTTGGTACACCGGATGAAATTTCAGGAATGGCCGCTTTTATGGCATCAGAAAAAGCTAGGTACATGACAGGTGAAGTTGTTAGAATTGATGGAGGAATGGCAATATAGCAAATGGCTAATCAAAATAAAATTGGTATTGTAACGGGCGGCTCTAAAGGGATTGGTCAATCAATATCTATTGGATTATCTCAAAAAAATATAGATGTAATAATTACTTATTTAAGAGATAAAGATGGTGCATTAACCACTTCAAATGAAATTAAAAAAACTGGTGCTAATTGTCATATCTACAAAGTTGATTTGTCAAAAGAAGACCAAGTTGAAAATTTTTGTGATGATGTGAAAAATAATTTTAATCAAATCAATTATCTTATAAATAATGCTGCTACTGGCATAAATAAAAATTCAACAATGTTAACAAGTAAGCATTGGGATTGGGTTATGAATACTAATTCAAAATCGCCATGGATATTATCAAAGAATATAAGCAAAATCATGCCTGAAAACTCTTCAATTATTAATATTACAAGTCTTGGATCTCAAAGAGTTTTATCAAATTATTTTTCAGTTGGTTTATCTAAATCCTCTTTAGAATCTATGACAAGATATCTATCAATAGAGTTGGCCGAAAGAGGGATAAGGGTGAATTCTATTTCACCTGGAATAATTAAAACAAGGGCTTTAGATTCATTTCCAGATGATGCTGATGTAAATAAATCAGATTTATATCAAACTCCTGCCGGAAAACCACTTGAAGGAAAAGATGTAAGTAATTTAGTAAATTTTTTAATCAGTGATGAATCAAATATGATCAGAGGTCAAAATATAATTATTGATGGAGGAAGATCGCTAGTAATTTAAAGATCAATAAATTTCTTTCTTACAACAATCATGCAATTATCTTTATCTTCAGAAGTTATTTGGCTTCCTGAGCTATTAATTAAATCTGATGAATTTATTTTATTTAACATAATCAGCTTTTTCTGAACCTTATCGTATGTATCTAACCTAGCTATTACTTCTTGTCCAACATAACAACCTTTTTCAAAATCAATAAGATGAATTAGATTTAGTTCCAATGGATTAAAAGATAAGTTAATTTCATTTTGACCATAAGGAATAATATTTTTTATTTTAAATGATAAAAATTGTTCATTATTAAGCTCTTTAAAATCTTGGGATAACAAGATGTTATTTACTTCTTCAGATAATTCTTTATCAAATAATAAATCTATAGTTTCATGTTGATTGAAAAAAGAAGATTTTGAAATAAAAAAAGATTCAAATTTGTCATTGTATTGTTTTATATTACTACCAGCCAAATCAAAATTTTCAATATTAATTGCTCTGGAATCTGTAAAAGTATGAATGAGTTCGTATTTATTGCTTTCCTTTAAATGAATCTCCTCATCAAATGTAAATTTTTCTATCCATTCAATTAATAAATTTTTATTTTTTGTGTTGCAAATTAATAAAAGTTTTTTGTCGTTTATTTTCCATATTGAAACAACGTCTATAATACGACCATTTTCATTAGTGAAAATTGTTTTTGTCACTTTATTATGAACATCGCTTATATTGTTTGTTGACAATCTATTTATAAGATCTAGGGAATCTTTTCCATATAAAGAATAAAAGGTGAATACATCAGATTTATAAAAATATTTTAATGTCATTAAACTGCGAAAGAAGTTCCGCAACCACAGGATTTTTTTGCATTAGGATTTGAAAATACAAATCCTTTTCCGTTTAAACCGTCAGAATAATCCAATGTTGTTCCTGCAAGAAATATAAATGATTTTTTTGGTACTCTTACTTCAACGTCATGCTGAATTATTATTTTCTCATCAGATGAAGCTTCTTTATCAGTAATTTCAAGGTCATAAGTTAATCCTGAGCACCCTCCGCCTTTAACTGCAACTCTTAGTGCATAGCTTGATTTACCATCCTGTTCAGCAAAAATTTTTACTTTATTTGCTGCTTTTTCAGTAATCTCTATTGTATTTACGGGTACTTGATTAACCATTGTTATATAATTTTATTATACATTAACCTATAACTCTACATAAACTTAATAAAAATATGACAAAGATATATACAAAGAATGGTGACGAAGGTGAAACAAATCTGTTTCTGGGAGGAAAACTCTCAAAAAATGACATCAGAGTAGAAGCTTTTGGAACTGTAGATGAATTGGTATCCTCATTAGGTTTTGCAAAAACTTTATGTGAGAATCCAAAAGTAATAGAAACGCTCGAGATGCTACAACATTCTTTATTTAAAATAGGAGCAGAACTATCCTCAGATTCAGAAAAAACTGTAGATATTATAAATGTAATAACTAAAGACAACGTAAATGAAATTGAAAAATTAATTGATTCAATTACTGAGAGCGTAGATTTGGGCAATGAATTTATAATGCCTGGTACAAGTTCGAGTTCAGCTGCAATAGATATATCAAGAACAATTGCAAGAAGATTAGAGAGGGTAGTTGTTAGTATTAATAATGATAAAAAGATTAATAAATTTATATTAGTTTATTTAAATAGGATTAGTGATCTTTTATTTGTTTTAGGCAGGTTAGAGGATGAAGGAAAAAAAATAAAAAAAATCAGAGGTATAAGAAAAAAGTAGTGAGTAACGAAACTTTAACTTTGGGTATTATTAATCATAGGTACGCAAACATACATAGCGTTAAAAAAGCTTTAAAATATGTCGATTGTAATTACATTGAGCTTAATGATCCTTCAGAATTCAATAAAGTAAGTGCAATTATACTTCCAGGTGTTGGCGCATTTGATGCTGCGATGCAAGTTTTGAATAATACCGGCATGTCAGATGCATTATTAGAAGCAAATAACAGAAAAACTCCAATATTTGGGATTTGCTTAGGTATGCAATTGCTTTTCAATAGGTCTGAAGAAGGCAATGAAGATGGACTAGGATTAATAGACGGTGAGGTAAAAAAAATAAAACAAATTAATGACTTAAAAATACCTCATATGGGATGGAATGAAACATATTTTCCAAAAAAAACTTCTAATTTTAAAAATATTAAAAATAAATCATTTTTTTATTACGTTCACAGTTATGAATGCGTGCCTTCGAATGAAAACGTAATTACTTCTTACACTTATTATGGAAATAAAATTTGTTCTTCAATTGAATATAAAAATATTTTTGCAACTCAATTTCATCCAGAAAAAAGTGGGAATGATGGAATTAAAATTTATAAAAACTTTATAAGAAACTTAATATGATTATTATTCCTGCAATAGATCTTATTGATGGAAAAGTAGTTAGGCTTTTTAAAGGAAATTATACTGAAAAAAAAGTTTACAAAGTAGATCCAATTGAATTGTGCAATGAATGGAAAATTCATGGAATAAACAGAATACACATTGTTGATCTACAAGGAGCATTAAATGGTAATCAAAAAAACTTATCCACAATAAAAAAAATAAAGAATGAAACTGACTTAGAAATTCAACTTGGTGGCGGAATTAGAAACTTTGAAATATCAAAAAATATGTTTGATATTGGAATTTCAAAAGTAATATTTGGTACTGCAGCAATAGAAAGTCCTAATGAAATTTATAAAACAATTTCAAGTTTTGGAGAAGATAAAGTCATCGTTGGGATAGATCTTTATAAGGAAAAAATTAAGATAAGTGGCTGGACAAAGGGTACAAACATTACTTACCAAGAATTGATAAATAACATGAAAGATATTGGTGTGGAGGAATTTATGTTTACAGATGTAGAGAAGGATGGAACATTAACTGAGCCAAACTATAACATGTATATGGAACTTAAAAATTTAACTGACGGGAAAATAATTGCAGCTGGCGGTATTTCGTTAAAAGAACATCTAATTAAATTAAATGAATTGGGAGTACACGGAGCAGTGATAGGTAAAGCGTTATACGAAGGCAAAATAAATATTAAGGAACTATAAATAGTGGAAAATAAACTCAGCAAAAGAATAATTCCTTGCCTTGATATTGACAAAGGTAGAGTAGTAAAAGGTAAAAGTTTTATAAACTTAATTGATGCAGGTGATCCAAGCGAATTGTCAAAGCACTATAATACAGAAGGTGCTGATGAATTAGTGTTTTTAGATATAACAGCAAGTCATGAACAAAGGAAAGCAATAATTGATGTTGTTGAAAAAGTTTCATCGGAAGTATTTATCCCCTTAACTGTAGGAGGTGGAATAAGAAATTTAGATAATATTTCAGAATTATTATTAGCTGGAGCAGATAAAGTATCAATTAATACTTCAGCTATCGAAAATCCAGAATTTATAAAAAAATCATCAAGTAAATTTGGTTCTCAATGTATTGTAGTTGCTATAGATGCAAAGAAAACAAATGGTAGTTGGAATGTTTATACTTATGGTGGCAGGAAAGATACAGGAATAAATGCAATTGAGTGGGCAAGAAAAGCAAATGAGTATGGCGCAGGTGAAATACTATTAACAAGTATGGATATGGATGGAAATAAAGAAGGATATGATTTAGATTTATTAAATATTGTTTCAAACGAAGTTAATATTCCTGTTATTGCAAGTGGTGGAGCAGGATCTATGGAACATATTCATGATGCACTTGTTATTGGTAATTCTGATGCTGTTTTAGCAGCTAGTATTTTTCATTTTGAAGAATTAACGATCCAACAAGTAAAGAAATTTTTATATTCAAAAGGAGTTTCTGTAAGATTGTGATATGAAAAATTTAGAAACCAACTTAATACCTGTGATTATTCAGCATTCAGAAAATAAGGATGTTCTCATGTTAGGTTATATGAATAATGAAGCTCTTAAAAAAACAGTTAAAAGTAAAAATGTATGGTTTTATAGTAGATCAAAAAAAAGATTATGGGAAAAAGGTGAAAGTAGTGGTAATTATTTAAAGCTAATCGACATCAAATCAGATTGTGATAAAGACGCATTATTAATTTTGGCTAAACCAGCAGGACCAACCTGCCATACAGGTAAAGATTCTTGTTTTTATAACAACACAACTAATGGCTTAAAATATAGCAATCCAACAATATTAAATGAATTATTTGAAATTATTGATGAAAGAAAAATTAATCCAATAAATGATTCATATACTTCCAAATTATTTTCTGGAGGAAAAGAATTAATTTCACAAAAAGTTATTGAAGAATTGTGTGAGCTAATTGTTGAATATAATTCAAATGATGAAAACAGTTTGCGAGTTATTGAAGAGGCTTGCGATATTCTTTTTCATTTAATGGTTTTATTATCAAGCAAAGATTTAAATATTGACGATATTGCTACTGAGCTTGAAAATAGAAAAAAGCACTAGTTTTCATTTAGCTCGATTGCGAAATTCATGCTATCTATAGCAACATCCATTTGATCATCATCTGGTTCCCTGGTAGTTATTTTTTGAATTAAGATCCCGGGGCCATTCAAAAGTGTTTTAAAAATTTTAAATTTACTTTTACTTCCAAATTTTAGTAATTCATAGCTTATGCCGGCTATTACAGGAACTAACACTATACGCGAAATTATAAATAATATTATGTTTTCTCTTGGAAAAAACATAAATACAACTATACTCACCATTACGACGATAAGTATAAATGACGTCCCGCATCTTGGGTGCTCCTTTGTATAATTTGATATTGAATCCTTTGTTAATTCTTTACTATCTTCATGAGCCCAAACAGCCATATGCTCAGCTCCGTGATACTGAAAAACTCTCTTAATATCTTTAGACAAGCCAATTACAAAAATATAACTAATTACTAAAATTAATCTCAAAATTCCTTCTGAAATGGATATCATTATTTTATTAAACCCTATTTTTTCAAACAGCTGAGAAATCAATGCTGGAGTCACAAAAAATAGGCCAATTGCTATCGTCAATGAAATTAAAATTAAAATTCCTAAATTAAATCCTGAGTTACTTTTCTCATCGTAATCTTTACCCTCAGCCACAACAGCAGAATAATTTAGAGCTTTGGTGCCTACAATCAAACTATCTATTAAGTTCAATATCCCTCTTAAAAGAGGAATTTTTAATAACTTAGGGTTATAAAATCTAGAGAATTTAACTTCTTTTCTTATTATTTCACCTTCAGGAGAACGTACAGATAGAACAGCTGTTTTCTTTCCTCTTATCATTACGCCTTCGATCAGCGCTTGGCCACCATAGGTATTTTGAGATTTTTCAGACAATTTTATTTGATACTGTATCTTCTTCTCATTCGTTCAACCCTACCCTCAGTATCAACAATCCGTTGTTCTCCAGTGTAGAAAGGATGACATTTACTGCAAATTTCAACTTTGATCTCTTTTTGTGTTGCTCCTGTATTGAACTTATGTCCACAAACACAACTTACTTCAGCATTAAAATATTCTGGATGAATTTCATTCTTCATTTTGATACCACATTAACCCTTTTTTGTTCTTTTTTATCTTTTTGTACTCTTGGTTTCATATCAAATTCAACAATACCATCAATTAAAGCAAACAATGTGTGATCTTTACCGACACCTACATTTTTTCCTGGCTTCACAGATGTTCCACGCTGCCTAACTAAAATTGACCCAGCTGATACTTCAGTTCCCGCATAAACTTTTACCCCAAGTCTTTTCCCAGCACTATCTCTTCCGTTTTTTGAAGTACCTCCACCTTTTTTATGAGCCATCTTTATCTTCCTTTTTTGATTTTGATCCAGTTTTAGCCTTTGCAGGTGATTTTGAAAGATCCATTATTTCAACAGATGTTAACTGCTGTCTATGTCCGGTTCTAACTGAATGCCTAGTTTTATTTTTATATCTTATGCCTTTTACTTTAGGCCCTTTAAATTGACTTTTTATCTCTGCGATTACACTAGAATTTTTAACAATCGGTTTTCCAATATTTACTTTTCCAGATAGCGAAGTAAGTAGAACATCATCAAATGAAACTTTCTCACCAGGCTTTCCATCGATTTTTTCAATATTTAAAAGAGTACCTTTTTCTACAAGATACTGTTTCCCACCTGTTTTTATTACTGCGTAATCTTCCATAATATTTATATTAAATTTAACTTGAAAATTTTACATTTCTAATTGATGTAGGTCAATATTTATTCAAATAATTTTAATTATTTTTAAAACTTCCAAATTAATGGGTCATTATTATTGAACTCAACATCAAAGATCTTAGAATAAATTATTGTATGATCTTTAACTATATTTGATGAATCCCATTTGCAATAAAAAACAATTGAAGCATCTTTTATTGATCTAATCCCCTTATCACTTGTATTAAATAGCAGGTTGGTAGGAACGATTTCTTTATCCTTTTTGCTAAAAAAATCAGCATAGTCTTTTTGAGATGAGTTTAAAACCGAAATACTAAATACTGTTTCCTTATCCATATACTTCATTGTGTTTGAATTATTTGATAGGGACACAGCTAAAATTGAATGGTCTATGGAAACAGAAAAAAAACTGTTAATAGTTATTCCGCTATAGTTATCCTTGCTGTTTTTAAGAATTAAAATTCCTACAGTTGTAGGAATTAATCTCCAAGCTGATTTTAAGCGCTTTGGGTCCAAATCAAATCTTATTTCTTTGAATTATTAGATTTTTCAAGTTCTGCAGATTCTGAAGAAACAGCCCTGATTGCCGAAATTTTATCGCCAGATTGCAATTTCATTAATGTTGAACCTTGAGTTACTCTTCCATAAATACTAATTTCATCAAGTGGAATCTCCTGAACTACTGCTTTTTCTGTAAGTAAGTAAACACTATCAGCTGTTCCTGCTTCTCTATCCATTCTTACTGCCTGAGCATCAGACACTTTTCCATTTTTAGAAGTAATTTTCATAGTCATAACACCCCTACCTCCTCTGGATTGAGTTCTGTAATTATCCATTGAGGATAATTTACCAAAACCCTTTTGACTAGCCACAAGCAAATAACTATCCTTGTCAGCATATGCCAAAACCATAGCAACAATCTTTTCTTTATTTTCAATCTTCATTCCTCTTACACCACCAGCAATTCTTCCTTGAGGTCTAACAGATTCAACTGGAAACCTTATTGATTTTCCTGCATCAGAAATCAATACAATGTCTGGATATATTTTCTGGCCAATTAATTTTCCTTTATTATCAACTATTGAAAAATATTTTCTTCCATTTTCTTTTTTTAGGATATTTGGATTTGGGTTTTCAGGATCTATTTCTACTGGACCATCAATTTCAACAAGTGTGTCCAATTGATAAGATATACCTCTATCTGGATTTTTCTTATTCTCTGTTAATTTAATAATGTTATTTTTGCTGATATTTGATGGTGGAATTGCAAGTGCAACTGAAACAAGCTCATCATCTTGTTTGAGCTTAAAAGAATGAAGTCCAGATTTTCTTAAATTCTTAAATTTAGATATATCCATGGTTTTTATGACACCTTTTTTGGTAGCCATAACAATATAAGATTCTAATTCTTGATTTATTTCAGGAACAGTTAAAATTGCATTAACTTTTTCTCTTTGTTCTAAAGCAACAATGTTGTGTACTGGAGTTCCTCTGCTATTTCTACTTTGATTGGCAGGAAGATCAAATACTCTTGACGAAAAGACTCTGCCCTTGTCAGTAAAAAACAATATGGTGTCGTGGGTATCTGCAATTTGCATGTATGGTGTAACGTCATCTTCTTTAGTCATTTTTTGACCTTTGACACCTTTGCCACCTCTATGCTGCCTCCTAAATGTATCGCTCTTTATCCTTTTTAAGTAACCATTTCTACTTAGCGTTACAACACATTCTTCGTGTGGTTCAACATCCTCTCTATTCCACTGACCCAATTCTTCTTTATGTAATTTGGTTAATCTCTTGTCACCATATTTATCTTTAAGTTCGCTTGTTTCAGTTTTTATGACATCATAAATCCTTGATTTATTAGATAACAGATCATTTAGATCTTTTATCAATTCTTTTAATTCGTTGTATTCGGATTCAATTTTTTCGGTTTCTAAAGCAGCAATTCTTCTAAGTTGCATATCAAGGATTGCCTGAGATTGAATTTCAGTCAAATCGAATCTTGTCATTAAGGCTTCCCTAGCTTCTTCAACTGGCCCAGCAGATTTAATTGTTTCAACAACTTCATCAATATTTTGTAATGCTACCCTTAAACCTTCAAGGATATGAATTCTTGCTTGAGCCTTCTTAAGGTCAAATTCAGCTCTCTTTGTAACAATATCAACCCTAAAATCAACATAATATTTTAAAATTTGCTTAAGATTTAATACTCTTGGAGATCCATCAACTAAAGCAACCATATTTATTGAAAAAGATGACCTTAGTGGTGTTAATTTGTATAAATTATTGAGAACAACAAATTCGCTAGCACCTCTCTTCAATTCAACAACTAACCTTGTCCCTTTTCTGTCAGACTCATCCCTTACTTCAGATATACCGTCAATCTTTTTTAGCTTCATCAATTCAGCTATTCTCATCACTAGATTAGCTTTATTTACCTGATATGGAAGTTCATCAAAAACTAATCTAATTCTATCTTCTTGTTTATTCATAAACTCAACATTGTGATTAGCTTGAATCATTACTCTTCCTCTCCCGGTAGAGTAAGCTGATTTAACTCCATCAGTTCCCCATATATGAGCTCCTGTTGGGAAATCTGGTGCTTTAATATGAACCATTAATTCATCAACAGAGCATTCAGGATTATCAACTAAAAATACTATTGCATCACATACTTCGGTTAAATTATGAGGGGCCATGTTGGTTGCCATACCGACAGCAATTCCTTGAACACCATTAACTAAAAGGTTTGGCAATGTTGCTGGTAGCGTACTTGGCTCCTGTATAGATGCATCAAAGTTATCATTCCACGGAACAGTTTCTTTTTCTATGTCTGAAAGCATGGTGTCTGAAATAGGTCTTAATTTTGCTTCTGTATATCTCATTGCTGCTGCTGAATCACCGTCAGTGGAACCAAAATTACCTTGACCTTCAACAAGCATGTATCTCATTGACCATGACTGAGCCAACCTAACCATAGCTTCATAAATTGCTGAATCACCATGAGGATGATACTTACCCATCACTTCACCAACTAATCTTGCGCTCTTTTTGAACGAGGAACTTGATCTCATTCCAGTGTCATACATTGCGTATAGAATTCTTCTTTGAACTGGTTTTAATCCATCCCTAACATCCGGAAGTGCCCTTGAAACAATTACGCTCATAGCATAATCAAGGTATGAATTAGACATCTCTTCTTCAATGCCAATTAATCTAATATTATCTTTTTCAGGAAGTACCATATTTCTATTAATTATTTAATATATTTATAGTAAAAATCTCCCCAATAAATTTCAATTATTTTAATCTGAAATCCAACTTAAAATATTTTCAAATCTTGAGGGTATTTTTTGTCCAGACAATATTGGCCACAATACTCCTAAGATATTAGTCTTGCCTTCTGATTCTATTGCCTCAATACATCCGCTTTCTAAATTAATACTTGAAGGTAAATAATTTGGAGGTAATGCTTTTATAGGTATTTCAAAATTATATTCAAAATTAGTTTTTAGCGGTCCTGCACCACCAATTATTTCAGCAAGCTTTGACCCCAATGATATAAAAGTAGAACTATTTCCTTTAAATGGTCTTTCTATTTCCTTGCTTGAACCATTTATTAAATTTATCAAGGATAACAATCCTCTTTCTACTGCCAAAATTTTAATATTATTTTTACTGGAATAATCAAAAATTGGTTTAAGAAAAGATAATTCAAATTCATCTGTGATTAAAATCCCGGTAGTTTTTTTAGAAATGTCTTCGACATGAAGAAGGTTTTTTAAATTGATATCAACTCCATAGTAATCAAATATTGATAAAATTTCGTTAATCTTTTCAGAGCTATTTAAAAGCAGAGTTTCCATTTTAAATTGGTATCTTATCAACGCTAAACCATTTTCTTTGATCCTTATTAAACCCTATTCCTGAGTTTTTAATAAGATCAAATAATTCTATTTCTGCAATGGGCTGCCTAGTTTCATTTTGATATACTAACGGATAATAACCTGGAGGATTTTCATTAAATACTAAATACAGTTTTTGTTCTAAATCCAGGTAATTCAAATTGTCTTTATTTTCAATAATCAGAGGGAAAATTAATCCCATAACACTTTCACTGCTAATTTCTTGTGATAATGCATTAACCACAGTGAATGCAGAAGCGATTAATTCATCAAAGTCATTGTCATCAAGAACAATCCAAACTACTTCTCCACTTTCATCAATTAAATTGAAATTTGTATTTGATTTTTCAATACCGTCATTTAATATATCTTTTAGCTTTGTTTCACAAAATTCTTTAATTTGGTCATTTTTTTCCCAACACATGACACCAACTTTATTTTCTGCTTTTATAAGATTTTCATTTTTAAGAAATTTAATTGATGATAATAAATCCCAAAGTTTTTCAATTGGATCATTTTTAAAGAATTTAGAAAAAAAACCGTTACTCAAATCAATTTCCTGATTGTTTTTGCAAGGCAATAAGTCTCCTTATCCTGTCCTCAACAGGTGGATGAGTAGACATTAATCTTGAAATGTCATCACCAGAAAGTGAAGGAATAATCATAAATGCATTTGCTGTTTTAAATTGCCTCAAATCCTGACTTGGAATTGAAATTGAAGAAATTGCTATTTTTCTTAGGGCAGATGCCAATTCAATTGGTTCTCCACATAAATTTGAACCAGTATAATCAGCGCCAAATTCCCTATACCTTGTTAATGCCAAAACTAAAAGTTGGCCTATGAAATATACGACCATTGTCGCGATATATAACATAAATATTGCTCCTGCACCCCCACCGTTTTCTCTATTTCTTCCCATACCACCAAAAAGCATATTCCAAAAAAACATCTGCATAAGAAAACTTGATAACATGACGAAGAAATTTGCAATAGCTAAAACTTTCACATCACCGTTAACTATATGAGCTATTTCATGAGCCACAACAGCTCTTAATTCAGATCGATTTAGATTTTTTCTTAATCCTGTTGTAACTGCAATTAATGAATTTTTAGTATTCCTGCCAGTAGCAAAAGCGTTAAGAACATTTGAATCCATCACTGCGACTTTTGGTGGATCTATTCCTGCTAAATAACTTAATTCGTCAACTATTTGAAAAAGATCCTCATCATCAGACCTATTGATTAATTTCGCCCCCGAAGAATACAATACCATTCTGTCTGACATGAAATATTGAATTGATCCAAAAACTAGTACTATTACAGCAATAAAGCCAAATTGAACACCAAATGCATTTAAAAACATTGCGAAAAAGAAATATAGTATTCCTAACAAAAACCATGTGAAGTACATCCTAAAAACTAATTCTTTATCTCTTTTAAATTTTTTCATAATATTATTTTAATACATTTATCTTAATATTTAATTCATTACTAATAATCTTAATAAATTTTAATTATGGAAAACTACAAAGAGTATGAAAATTTCTGCATAAATATTTCTAAAATTGCAGGAAAATATGTACTAGAAAATTTTGAAGGAAAATTCGAAATTTATTCTAAGGACAAAAGAAATAACTTAGTGACAGAAATTGATTTAAATACTCAAAAAATTATTGTTCAAAATATAAATAAAACATACTCAAATCACGCAATTGTTGGCGAAGAAGATAAGTTAAAAAGTATAAAAGATTCTAAATATATTTGGGTAATTGATCCTATTGATGGAACAACAAACTTTGTAAATGGTATACCAAATTTTGCAATTTCAATTGCTTTGCTCAAAGATTTAGAGCCTATTGCAGGCTCTATTTGGATTCCATGGCCAAACAATGAAAAATCATTAATTTTTTCAGCTTCAAAAAATAATGGATCCAATGCAAATGGAATAAAATTAAATTTAATTGAAAAAATAAATGAAAATTTAGATGAAGGGTCCGCCTCATCGTATTCTTCTTTTAGTTCTATTAACGGAAACAAAGATAGAAACATAAAACCATGGAATAAAGTAATTAAAGGAGAAAAAAGGGTTATTGGCAGTGTTGCATATGAAATGGCTTTACTTGCGAAAGGGGTAATTAAGTTTGGCTTGTTTGGCCCAGCAAGTATATGGGATTTTGGTGCAGGATTATTAATAATTAAAGAGGCAGGAGGAACAATACATAATTTAGACAAAAACTATAATTTTATTTCTGAATTTACTTCATTTAAAAAATTAATTTATAAAAGCAATGATTCTCTGAGTGAAGTTATTTATGATTGGAGTGGGCAATTTTTAATTGGAAACAAAAAAATTATGAATTTAGAAGATTCAGAAAAATTCGTCTAACCTTTGGTTGCCGTGATATATTAAATCTTTCATTTAGTAGGAAAAAATATTGAACATTGAATTATATGACACAACATTAAGAGATGGTGCTCAGCAATCAGGTATATCTCTTTCTTTAAAAGATAAAATAAACATAACTTTAAAGCTTGATGAATTAGGAATTGATACTATTGAAGGTGGTTATGCAGGTTCAAACCCAAAAGATGATGAATATTTTAGAGTAATTCAAAAAGAAAATATTAAGAATTCAAAGATAAGTGCTTTTGGATCAACAAGAAAACCAGATGCGAATATAGAGAGCGATATTATTGTTAATGCTCTTTTAGAATCTGAGGCAGAAGTATTAACAGTTGTAGGTAAATCTTCTTCCAAGCAAGTTTTAAAAGTTTTAGAAACCTCTCTTGATGAAAACTTAAAAATGATTGAAGAAACTATCAGCTTTTTATCAAAAAGAGATAGAAGGGTTATATATGATGCAGAACATTTTTTTGATGGATTTTATACAGATAAAAATTATGCAATCAAAACACTTATAACTGCATATGAATCAGGAGCAGACACAGTAACATTATGCGACACAAATGGCGGAATGATTCCCGAAGACATCGAGAAGGTATTGGTTGAAGTAAAAAAACATATTGATCCCTCAAAGCTTGGAATCCATTGTCATAATGATACAGACACTGCTGTTGCCTGCACTCTGTCAGCATTTAACGAAGGTGTTGCTCAAATTCAAGGAACAGTAAATGGTTATGGTGAGAGATGTGGTAATACTAACTTAATAAGTCTTATTGCGAATTTATATTTTAAAAAAGGCATCTCGTTGTTGAGTGAAGAGAAAATGAAATCTTTAACAGAAGTATCTAACTTTGTTTCTGATACTGTTAATAGAACTCCATTTCCTTATGCTCCTTACGTTGGAAGTATGGCATTCACACATAAGGGTGGAATGCACGCATCTGCAGTAAATAAATATGTTGATTCTTATCAACATATGAATCCAGAAAAAGTTGGTAATTTATCTAATATAACTGTTTCTGAATTAGCTGGAAGAAGTAATGTAATTTCCAGATTAAAAGAATTAGATATCTTTGATAAATTTAATGATGATGATATTAAAAATGTAACAAGTTTTATTAAAAATAAAGAAAATAATGGTTTTTCATATGAAGTGGCTTCTGCATCCTTAGAATTACTACTAAAAAAGGAAAAAAGATTAACCAAACCTCCTTTCAACTTAATTGAATACGATGTAAGGCTCAAAAGCACTAATTTAGATAAAGAAAATCAATGTACTGCCTCAATTAAACTGAGTATAAATGAGATCGAAATTGAAAAAACTGCAATTGGCAATGGTCCTGTTGCAGCTTTAGATAAAGCTTTAAGAGAAGCATTATTAAAGTTTTATCCATCTCTTGATAAAGTAAAATTGACCGACTATAAAGTTAGAGTTGTAAATGAGTCTGAAGCTACGGAATCAATTGTTAGAGTATCAATTGAGTCTGCTGATGATAAAGAGGTATGGACTACTGTTGGTGCATCGTCAAATATTATTGAAGCGAGCTGGATGGCTCTTTCAGATTCAATGGAGTGGTGGCTAATAAAAAATATTATCGACTAATATACTTTGGACCATCAAAATCTATAAATATTTCACTAATCTCTCCATGATTATTTATTTTAAAGGCCTTTACAATTGGTCTTGCTTTTTCTACAAGGGAAACAATAATGTATTTTTGATCAATATATCCTGAAGTTAAAGCATTTTTAACATCTGTTTCAGATGGATAAGCTTGTGTATGAGTATGTGAATGCATAATTCCAATTATTTCTTCATCATCTTCATCACAAATCTTTTCTGTATTCATTAATTCCACTGGATCAATTGTATATCTGTTTTGGGGAGCTTCATGAATATTTCTTAATGGATGAAATTTAGTTGTAGTACTTCCTTTTCCTTGAAGAATTCCGCAACTCTCATTGGGGTCATTGTTTAATGCGTGAGATATAATCTCTCCAATAATTTTTTTTGGTATAAAGAAATTTTGATTACTCATTTTTATTTAATTAATTTATATATTTCATCGCCCATTTCACTTGTTGTCAGGAAAGAATTATCATCTGATAAATCTTTAGTCCTCAAACCCTTGTCGATCAGGCTATTTACTGCGTTTTCTATTTCCTCAGCTTCCTCATCAAGACCAAACGACCACTTTAACATCATTGAAGTACTTAATATAGAAGCAATTGGGTTAGCGATACCCTGACCAGCAATATCTGGAGCTGACCCATGAATAGGTTCATAAAGGGCGGGTTTAGCGTTATTATCAATTTGACCCGGGATAGATGATAAACTTGCCGATGGCAGCATCCCCATTGATCCTCCAATTACTGCAGCCTCGTCAGACAATATATCACCAAAAGTATTTTCAGTTACTAATACATCAAAATCAGAAGGGTTAGTTATTATTTGCATTGCAGCATTATCTGCCAACATATGAATTAATTCTACATCTGGATATTCTTTTGAAACTTCATCTGCAATTTCTCTCCACAATCTTGAACTAGCCATTACATTCATCTTGTCTAACGAATGTAATTTTTTTTCACGTTTTTTTGCCATTTCAAACCCAACTTTTACAACCCTTCTTACTTCATCTTCATTGTATGTCAATGTATCAACAGCATACCTTTTGTTATTATCAACCCATCTTTTTTTTGGCTCTCCAAAATATAAACCAGAGGTTAGTTCTCTAATAATAATAAAATCAACATTTTCTAAAATTTCTTTTTTTAATGGACTTGAATTGGAAAGGGCTGGGTAAACTTTTGCTGGCCTAATGTTAGCAAATAAGTCCAATTCTTTTCTTAATTTCAAAATACCATCTTCTGGCCTCACATCACTATTTGGATCATCCCATTTTGGACCCCCTACTGACCCAAATAATACTGCTTGGCTCTCCATGCACTTGCTAAGTGCTTCTTCAGTAATTGCAGTACCATGCTTGTCAATTGAGATTCCACCAACATCTTGGTAATCAAATTCAAATTCATGGCCATATTTTTTTGAAATCCCATCTAATATCTTCAATGATTCTTCTGTAACTTCAGGTCCTATTCCATCTCCTGATAATAAAGCAACTTTAAATTTCATTGATCACCATCTTTTAATTCTATTTTTTTCAAAATTATCAATGTAGCTACTTGATGTAAGTGTTCTTGCAATTTCATCCTCACCCTTAAGCAAAGAATCTCTTCTAAACGGATCAATTTTAAAACCTGTTTTAAATCCTGATTCATCATATATGGTTTCATTTTCCAAATCGACATTTAATTGATAATTTTTAGTTGTAAATGACATTCCCATTATGTAATCTACTTCTTTCTTATCAAGAATTATAGAAAGTATTCCATTTTGAAAACAATTATTTCTAAATATATCTGCAAAACTTGGAGCTATAATAACTTTAAAACCATAATCAAGAAGTGCCCAAGGAGCATGCTCTCTTGAAGAGCCAGAACCAAAATTTGTACCTGAAACCAAGATTGAGGCATCTTTATATCTTTCTTCATTCAAAATGAATTCAGGATTTAAAACTCCAGGTTCAAGATATCTCCAGTCAAAAAAAGCAAACTCACCAAAACCTGTTCTTTCAATTCTTTTCAAAAATTGTTTAGGTATAATTTGGTCAGTATCTACATTTGATCTGTCCAGAGGTGCAACTAATCCTTTATGCTTAATAAATGGATCCATTATTTCCAATCCCTTACATCAACAAAGTGACCTTCAATTGCTGCTGCTGCAGCCATTTCAGGGCTAACAAGATGAGTTCTTCCGTCCTTCCCTTGCCTTCCTTCAAAATTTCTGTTTGAAGTTGAAGCGCATCTTTCTTGTGGGCTAAGTTTATCTGGATTCATAGCTAAACACATTGAGCAACCAGCTTCTCTCCATTCAAAACCAGAATTAATAAATACTTTATCAAGCCCTTCCTTTTCAGCTAACATTTTAACTATCCCTGACCCCGGAACAACCATGGCATTTACATCTTTGCTAACTTTTTTTCCATCAATTATCTTTGCTGCTGCTCTTAAATCTTCTAATCTCCCATTTGTACATGAGCCAATAAACACCCTATCAATTTTTACATCAGAAATTTTTTGACCAGCTTCTAAGCCCATATATTTTAATGCACTTTCAGCATTAGATTTTTTCTCAGGTGTCTCAAAATCATTTGGGTCAGGTATTGAAGAGTTTACGCCTACAACTTGACCAGGATTAGTTCCCCAGGATATGTGAGGTTCAAGAGAAGAACAATCAATTTTAATTTCTGTATCAAATTTAGTACCTTCGTCTGTCTTCAATTCTTTCCAAATTTCCATTAATTGCTCAAGATTTTTACCTTTTGGTGAGAATTTTTTTCCTTGTACAAATTCTATAGTTTTTTCATCTGGTGCCACCATTCCAGCTCTGCCCCCACCCTCAATTGTCATGTTGCAAACTGTCATTCTGCCTTCCATGGTCATATCTTCAAATGCATTGCCTCTAAATTCAATTGCATGTCCTGTACCGCCATCAACACCAATCTTGCCAATAATTGAAAGTATTAGATCTTTAGGAGTAACGCCAAAAGGTAAATTTCCTAAAGCCTCAATTGACATTGTTTTTGGTTTTTTTTGCAAAAGGGTTTGTGTTGCTAAAACATGTTCGACTTCTGAAGTTCCTATGCCAAATGCTAATGCCCCAAAAGCACCATGAGTAGAAGTATGGCTATCTCCACAAACAATTGTCATTCCAGGTTGAGTTAACCCAAGCTCAGGACCAATTACATGCACAATCCCTTGATTAATGTTATCTATATCATAAATTGGAACTTTAAAATCTTCACAATTCTTTCTTAGGGTTTCGATTTGTTGTTTTGAAATTGGGTCTTTGATATTAAATCTGTCAGAAGTAGGAACATTATGATCAATTGTTGCAACAGTTAAATCAGGTCTTCTAACTTTTCTTGAGTTAATCCTTAATGCCTCAAAAGCTTGAGGAGATGTAACTTCATGAACTAAATGTAAATCAATATATATTAAAGCTAAATCATCATCTAATTGCTCAACTACGTGCGAATCCCAAATTTTTTCAAACAATGTTTTTTTCATCTACCTGCTCCAGAACCTGGTGACTCTGATCCTTCATTCATCATTTGCACTTGCCTATTTATTGCATTCAAATAAGCTTTTGCGGAAGCAACTACTATATCAGAATCAGAACCAATGCCAGTAAAAGTTCTGCCTTTTTCATTTTCTACTCTTATTGTAACCTCTCCCAATGCATCTATTCCCTCTGTAACTGAATTTACACTAAATTCTGTTAATTTTGAAACGAAACTTATTACTTTATCTATAGCTTTACAGACTGCATCAACAGGCCCCGTGCCAATAGATTCAGTTTTAATATTTTTTCCATTCTCATCAATAAGTTCTATTGAAGCTTTTGGTTCATTTTTATTACCACATTGAACTTCAATTTTGCCAAGGGTTAAAAATTGCTTATTTTTATCTGACCTTGAATGCTCAAGAATAATTGATTCTAAATCCATATCAGTAACTTCTTTTTTACTATCAGCAAGATCTTTGAATTTTATAAAAAGTGAGTTTAATTGATCTTCATCAAAATCATAACCTAGGTCTTTCAATCTAGATTTAAGGCCTGCTCTTCCAGATAATTTTCCAAGAACTAAGGCTTCTCCCCTCCAGCCAACTGTTTCAGGTTCCATTATTTCAAAAGTACTTTTATCTTTTAAAAAAGCATCTTGATGTATTCCAGATGAATGCCTAAATGCATTCTGACCAACAATAGCTTTATTTGCCTGCATTGGAAAACCAAATATATTACTTACCATTCTGCTAGTAGGCCCAATCTCTGAAGTATTAACCCTTGTTTTAAGATTAAAATGGTCTTTTCTTACTTCAAGCCCCATTATCACTTCTTCTAAGGCCGCATTTCCTGCTCTTTCTCCAAGACCATTTATGCACCCTTCAATTTGTCTAGCTCCATTTTCAACAGCAGACAAACTATTTGAAACTGCTAAACCCAAGTCGTTGTGACAATGAACGCTTACAATTACACCATCAATATTCTTAACTTTATTTATTATCAATTTAATTGATTCACCAAATTCTTTTGAAACTGAGTACCCAACTGTATCTGGTATGTTGATAGTTGTGGCGCCAGCACTGATTGTTTCTTCAAGCAAGGTAATCAAGAAATCCATATCTGTTCTAGTGGCATCCATAGGGGAAAATTCAACATCATCTACATACTTTTTTGCTCTTGTTACCGCTTTAACAGCCATTTCAATAATTTCTTCTGGATCTTTTCGCATTTGATGTTCCATGTGAATTGCTGAACTAGAAACAAAAGTATGAATTCTTGGGTCTGTTGCTTTTTCTAAAGCTTGAGCCGCTTTATCAATATCTTTCTCAACAACTCTTGCGAGGCTGGCGACTTTACAATTTTTAACAGATTCAGCAATCAAACTTACCGCATTAAAATCACCGGTTGAACTTACGGCAAAACCAGCTTCTATGACATCAACGCCTAAGCCTTCTAATTGTTTGGCAATAATTAGTTTTTCATCCACAGTTAATCCTGCTCCAGCGGATTGTTCGCCATCCCTTAATGTAGTATCAAAAATTATTACCGAATCTCTATCCATAAGTTTTAACTTTGATTTTTTAAGAAAGGCATCATGTTTCTTAATTTTTTACCAACTTCCTCAATTGGATGACCAGCATTTTCATCTCTTAAACTATTAAACTTATGTAACCCTTCGTCATTTTCAGCAATCCATTCTTTAGCAAATTGACCAGACTGAATTTGTTCAAGAACTTTCTTCATATTTTCTTTCACTGATGGATCAACTACTACCGGACCTCTTGTATAATCACCGTATTCGGCTGTATCAGAAATAGAAAATCTCATTTCACCTAGGCCGCCTTGATACATTAAGTCAACTATAAGTTTTAATTCATGCAAAACTTCAAAATATGCTGATTCAGGTTGATATCCTGCTTCAACTAATACTTCAAATGCGCTTTGCACAAGAGAAGTTACTCCTCCACACAATACTGCTTGCTCTCCAAATAAATCGGTTTCTGTCTCCTCTTTGAATGTTGTTTCAAGAATTCCAGCTCTGGCACCCCCAATTCCAAGACCATAACCAAGAGCAACTTCTTGGGCTTTACCAGAATGATCTTGATATACAGCTACTAAGCAAGGCACACCCTGACCCGATTCGAACACTCTTCGAACAATATGGCCAGGCCCTTTGGGGGCAATCATAGCAACATCAACAAACTCAGGTGGTTTTATTTGTTCATAAAAAATACTAAATCCGTGGCAAAACATTAACATTTTACCTTCAGTTAAATTCTCTTCAACGTCTTCTTTATATACTTTTCCTTGAATAGTATCAGGTAGACAGAACATAATAATGTCTGATTGTTTCACAGCTTCAGAATTAGAAAGAACTTTTAGCCCATCTTTTTCAGCAACTTGCTTACTTTTACTACCTTCATACAATCCAACTACGACGTCCATGCCTGAATCATTTAAATTTCTTGCATGTGCATGCCCCTGGCTTCCATAACCTAATACAGCAATTTTTTTGCCATTTATTAGATCTTTATTAATGTCTTTTTCGTAAAATAATTTCATTATTTATCCTTTCATTCTTTACTTTTTAATACTGCAACCCTACCGGTTCTCATTACTTCAATAATTCCATATGGTTCAAGCAATTCCAGCAGTGACTCAATTTCATTTGATTCGCCTGTTGTTTCTATTGTCATTTGATCTGAACCAACATCAACTGTTTTTACATTAAAAATATTTGATAACTGTAAAATCTCACCTCTTTTTTCATTATCTGCTGTAACTTTAATTAAAACCATTTCTCTATAAACATGATCTAAATCAGAAATATCCTCTACTTCAACAACTTCAATTAATCTGTCAAGTTTTGCAGCAACTAGCCTTACAACTTCTTCGGGCCCTTCAACAACGAATGTCATCCTGGAAAGGCCTTTAATCTCAGATCTTCCAACAGCTAAGCTTGCAATATTAAAACCCTGCCTTCTAAAAAGACCACAAATTCTAGCTAATACGCCAGCTTTATTTTCGACTAATGCGATAACTGTTCTTGTGCCAGTGTTAGTTGCTACCATCTACAGGCTCCTCTAACAATTCATTAACACTTTGACCAGAAGGTATCATAGGGAAAACATTTTCTTCTTTCTTTATTTTAAAATCAATCAAAAAAGGTCCATCATGACTATTTGCTTCTCTAATCGCAGGTCTAACATCCTCATTATTATTCACACTGAGTGCCTTCATACCATATGCATTAGCGAGCTTTACAAAATCTGGGTTTGCAGTATAAGCATTTGCTTGATAATCCTCATTAAAAAACATTCCTTGCCACTGAGTTATCATACCAAGATGGTTATTATTTAATAATGCAAACTTAACTTTAATATTATTTTCAACAATTGTTGCAAGTTCACATAAAGTCATCTGAAAACCACCATCACCTGCTATGGACCATACATTTTTATCTGGAGCCCCAACTTTAGCGCCTAAAGCAGCAGGAACTTCAAACCCCATTGTTCCTAAGCCACCTGATGAAATCCATGAATTTTGAGAACAATAAGAATAATGTTGTGCTGCCCACATTTGATGCTGCCCAACACCAGTAACAATTACTGATTTGCCCTCAGTTTCATCAGAAAGTGATTTAATGACATATTGCCCAGTTAAATCTGATGATTTTTTTAATTTCAACGAAGGATGATCTTCTTTTAATTTTTCAATATGACTAAGCCAATCAATATGTGTTTTTCTTTTTAACTTTGGTAACATTTGTTTCAAAATATCTTTTGCATTCCCAATTAAGGCAACATCAACTTCAATATTTTTATTTATTTCTGCGGGATCTATATCAATATGAATTTTCTTTGATCTTGTTGCAAATCTTGATGTATCACCTGTTATCCTGTCATCAAATCTACTACCAATTGCAATAACAAGATCTGCTTGATCCAAAGCGAGACTGGCCCAAGCAACTCCGTGCATACCAGGGAAACTCAAACTTAATACATGATTTTCTGGAAATGAACTTATTCCTAAAAGAGTGGTTATTACTGGAATTTGAGCACTTTCAGCTAATTCTAAAAGTTCATCATACGCCTTGGAAATAATTATTCCGTGTCCAGCTAAAATTACTGGTTTTTTTGATTCTTCAATTAATTTTAAAGCTTTATCAATTTTTGGATTGTCGGCAAATTTAGGAGGATTATACCCAAGGATTTTTATATCTTCATCCCAAAATTTATTATCAAAATCAAATTCTTCAGTAAAAACATCTCTCGGGATATCAATTAAAACTGGGCCAGGCCTTCCAGTATTTGCAATAATAAATGCCTCTTTTAAAACTCTCGGAATTTCATCTGCATTCATCACTAAATAATTATGCTTTGTTACTGGTAGTGATGCTCCTGTAATATCTATCTCTTGAAAAGAATCTTTACCAATTCCAGGCCTAGATACCTGACCAGTTATTGCAATCATAGGCGAAGAATCCATCATTGCTGTTGCCATTCCTGTTATAAGGTTGGTTGCACCGGGCCCTGATGTAGCAAAACATACACCTGTTTTCCCTGTTATTCTTGAAAATCCATCTGCTGCATGCGAAGCTCCTTGCTCGTGCCTAACCAAAATATGGTCTAGTTCAGGGTATTCAGACAAAGTTCCATATAGTGGGAGTATTGCCCCACCTGGAATTCCAAATATTTTTTCTACTCCGTGATGTATTAAACCTTCACAAAGAACTTGAGCTCCCGTTTTTTTCATTTTTTTACCCTTTTAAATAAAAATATCTCGCCCAAAGGACGAGATTAACCCGCGGTACCACCTTTGATTAGGTAATTTTACCTCTCTCAATTAAGTTTTACGTAACTAACGTCAAGAATTACTTTTTTCGTTCTTGCCACTCCAGAGCGAGTTCAGAAATTTAAGTTACGAGTCTCATCAAACCCCGATTTTCTAAAAACTTAATATTTTCTTACTACTCTCTTTCAATGTGTTTTAAACGAAATGAGAATAGCATAGCTCTAGTTTGAGGTCAACTTATTAAATAATTGTTTTAAGTTATTTATTGAAACATCCCAATTTAGTTTTTCAGCATGTTTTCTTGCATTCATCCCCATAGACTTTCTTAAATCTTTACTTTTTAGCAAAATTTCTAATTTTTCTACAAAAGGACCAGGGCATCTCCATTGCAAAAGGTAACCTGTTTTTTTGTCTATTACAATTGAAGATAAGCCGCCTTTCTTTGAAGCAACAACAGGTATTCCACATGCAGCTGCTTCTAAAGCAGATAATCCAAAACTTTCATAATAAGAAGGCAATACACATATGTCAGAAGAATTATAATAATACTTAAGATCATTTCTGTTGATAGATCCAATAAAGTGTACTTTTTCTGAAAGATTATACTCGTTACATATCCTTTTTAATCTTGAAACTTCTGAAATATTGTACAACCCCCCAACAACTAACAAGTTTATTTCGTCTTGATCTATCATTGATAAAGCCTCCAAAAGAGTATCCAATCCTTTTAATCTTTCCAGTCTGCCAACGAATAATATTACTTTTAAATCTTTATCAATATTAATTTCTTCTCTAGCTTCGCCTTGATCAGTAGGCTTGAATAAGTCTAAATCAACTCCAGGCGGAACAATATTAATATTTTTTGAAGGAACATTGTATTTAGTTTGAATAAAATTCTTTTCATGTTCAGACCATACAACAATTGCGTCAGATTCTTTTGAAATAATTTTTTCCTGAGCCTGCCTTTCTGGGTCGTCAATATTGTAAGGAAAAGCTTCTTGTTTGATTTCTTGCATAGTATGAAATGTTGTTATCACCGGGACTTTCCATATTTTCTTAAGCCTTAATGATGCTGCACCAGACAGCCAATAGTGAGCAAATATTAAATCATAATTTAATTTATTTTGAGTTTTATAGTCATCCACGCCTTGAACAAATTCATCTATGTGGTTAAAAGTACCAATTTTATCAAGCGAATTGTCTCCAGCTTTAATGTATTTGACATTTAATTTTGAGATATGAACTTCAATTTCATTTTTTCTATCATGATCTCTTGTGAATACATCTACTTCAACCCCTGAAGATGATAATTTTTCCACAACTTCTCTAATGTAAATGTTCATTCCACCGGCATCTTTTCCTCCGGCTTGTAAATTAGGATCACCATGAACACTTATCAATGCTATTTTCATGATTTTCTCTTTATCTTTATAGTAATCAAATCTTGATTTATGCAACCAATTCTATATTTGTATTCTTCAGGGCCTCTTAAGAAATCAATAAATTTATATTCAGAAATTTTATTTTTAATATTATAAATATGATTTAACAATCCAACAGAATATTCTGAGTAGTTATCGTTATATCCAGAATTATAGACAAATAATTTATCGTTATTTTTAAATTCAAAAGATGTAGCAACCATTTCATTTTCTATTTTTATGAAAGTTAAATTCCCAATATTAGATAAAATTGCGTATTTAATTATTTTGGACATAAACTCAATTCTACTTTGATTTAAAAAATTTCTTTTTTCAGGATTTAATTTCATTAGTCTAAGAAATTCTAATAAATGCTCATCAACATTACTCTCATCAGTCTCAATAATTTCGAACTCCAAATTATTTTCAAATTTTCTTATTTTACGTCTTATTTCATGCCTATTTTTTTTTGAAAGCTGTAATAAATAATTTTCAAATGTATCTGGCAAGCTAATTATTGGGCATACATCTTCATTTATATAATTAACCTCATATTCTTTTTCTATTTCGCTAGCGAACTTATGAAGTTTTGAACCTGAGACAATTGATTTTAATTCTATTAAATTAACATTTTCTAAAATTTCATTAAACAATTGTTTTATTGATTCTTTATTTACTTTTTGATTTGAAATTAAGTCATGATAATCAAAAAGGTCTTGCCCGCCACAAAAGTAAGCTACGTTTTTTTGAAAATACATGGGGGCAATAAAATTTTTATTATCTGAAAATATTTTTAAGTTTGAATTTTCACCAAAAATATTAAACCATGTTTTATTTATCTCATAATTTAAAAAGGGGTTATCATCTTTAACTTCTAAAGATGTCCATAATTTTTCAAGCTCAGCATCAAATTTATCAAAAATTTTTAATTTTGCAGACAATAGAACCTCTAATGAATAATTTTTAGAACATCATCAAGGCTTGAATCTACTTCAAATATATTTGAACTTGCATGTTTTTCAGAAGTTGAAGGGTCTTTAAGACCGTTACCTGTTACAACACATACGATTTTTTGTCCTTTAAAATCATAGTTTTTTGAGTATTTGATTAAACCCGCAATACCGGCTGCAGAAGCTGGCTCACAAAAGATTCCATCTTGCCTTGCAAGATTTACATAAGAATTAATTATTTCTTCATCGGATACAGCTTTAATTGCACCAATTGAATCAGTAACAGCTTCATTAGCTTTATCCCAAGAAGCAGGATTACCAATTCTGATTGCAGTTGCAATCGTTTCAGGATTTTCTACAATTTCATTTTTTACTATCGGAGAGGCACCTTCAGCTTGAAAACCATACATTTTTGGTAATTTAAAACCAAATTTTTCATTATATTCTTTAAAACCTTTCCAATAAGCTGTAATATTTCCAGCGTTTCCAACAGGAATACACAATGAATCTATTTCACCGATATCATCTAAAATTTCAAATGCTGCTGATTTTTGACCTTCAATTCTATAGGGATTAATTGAATTTACAATTTCAATTTTATCGTAGTCTTCTAATTTCCTTACAATATTTAATGCATCATCAAATGAACCTTTTATTGCAATAATTTTTGCTCCAAAAGCCATTGCTTGTGATAATTTACCTTTAGCAATATTTCCATTTGGCACAATAATTGCTGAAATCAATCCAAATTTTGCTGCATATGCTGAAGCTGAAGCACTTGTATTACCTGTTGAAGCACAGACTAATACTTGTTTTTTTCTATGCAATGCCATACAAACTGCCACAACCATGCCCCTATCTTTAAACGATCCACTTGGATTGCACCCTTCAACCTTTATAAATACATCTGCTCCAATTTTTTTTGATAAAAAGTCAGAATGTAGAAGAGGAGTATCACCTTCTCCCATTGAAATAGGTTTTGCATTTCCAATGTCAATAAATTCTTTATATTTTTCTATTATCCCCTTCATAATTTATATATTTCAAAAGTTGTTGGATCTTCTTTAATAAAATTTAATTTTTGAATTTCATCCAAAGAATTTTTTAAATTGTTTCCTTTTGATTCATGAGTCATAATAACTAAATCTGCTAAACCCTTTTTATCAACCTCCTTTTGAATCACAGATGCAATACTAACTTTATTTCTTGAGAATATTCCGGCAATTTTTTCCAAAACCCCAAATTTATCCTCAACATTTAGTCTAATATATTTTTTTCCAACTATTTCGTCATCTGAAAGAAAGTTTAATTCTTTATCTTCTAGTAAAAGGCTTCCACTGGTACTATTTTTAATTCCTATTAGATCTCCAATTACTGCGCTTGTCGTAGATAATTTACCTGCCCCTTGACCTTGAAACCATAAGTTTCCAACAAGATCACCGTTTATTTCTATTGCATTATAATTATCATTAACTTTTGCTAAAGGATGATTTTCAGGTACTAAATAAGGGGCAACATTTGAGTAGATTTTGGATGATTTATTCTCTGTAACTGCAAGCAGTTTAATTACAAATCCTAATTCATTTGAATAACTAATATCTTTTTGAGATAAATTTTCAATACCTTTAACTGATATAGATTCAATTGGGACTTTACCTCCAAATGCTATGGACCCCAAAATACTTAGTTTGTACACAGCATCAAAACCACCAATGTCATTAGTTGGGTCAGATTCAGCAAAACCTAATTTTTGAGCTTCTTTTAAACTTTCATCAAAACTTTTATTACTGTTGTGCATAGAACTTAAAATATAATTTGATGTCCCGTTTATTATTCCTGTTATCTTAGAAATCTTGTTTTGCTTAAGCATATCGATTAAAACCTCAATTAAAGGAATTCCTGCACCAACAGCTGCTTCGAATCTAATTTTTACTTTATTTAAATTAGCAGAGGAGGTTAAATCTTCTATTGAGCTAGCTATGATTTCCTTATTAGCAGTTACAACATTCTTTTTGTAATTTAATGCTTCATTTACATATTCTTTTGCAGGACTGCTTCCACCAATTAATTCAACAACTGTATCAATATCTGAATTTATAAAATTATTATAATCATCAGTTAATTTTTCTAAGACTGGGCTATCTGCACCAAATTCAGATTCTAAAATTTTTAAATATTTGTCCTTATCTCTTACTAATATCTTTTCAATATTTAAAAAATTATTTATTTTGCGGTTTGATTGAATATCTTTGAGAACCTGTAATCCTACATTACCTATGCCAATAATACCTATTTTCAACTTTTTTTCCTTAGATTAATAATTTATTCAATAATAACATTAGTTTGGTCATTATTATTAAATATTGATGCAACCTGAACTTTATCATTTATCCAATTAAATGTTTCATTATCTAGTCCATATTGCATATTTACTAATTGACTTTTTTCATTAAAAAAATTCGTTAAAATGCCTTCAGAAATTATTTCAAAATTTTCTTCGGATAATTCTAAAGACTCATTCACATCACTAATAATGTAAAATTTAAAAACTGAATTTTCTTGGTCTATAAATGGTTCGGACAATTCTTTAGGTCTTAGAGCTTGATTATTTTCACTAAAAAACAAGTAATCAAGGTCAGGTTTTACTCCTTTAGGGATCCAACCTAAATCACCTGCACCTCTAATGACTTCTGGATCAATTGAATACTTCTTCACAACATCAGAAATATTGTTAGTAGCTGTTATTTCTTTTTGAATTTTATTTAAATTAGATGTTGAGATATCTTCAAGGGCAAGTTCATATATATATTTATGTTGTTGCAGAGTAGGTATTTCACGAGAAAGCTCTCTTCTTAGCTTTTCCCTAAAAAGACTTTTCCTTATAATTTCTTTGTATTTATTTTCATCAATTTGTATTTGATTTAAAAATTGAATTTTTCTTTCTTTAAATACTTCTTCATCTTCTTCGGATTCCAAATTAAAATTATTATATAATCCTAATTTTAAGTAGAATGCTTCATCAATTTCCCACTCATCCACAATAAGACCAAATTCTGTAGCATATAAAAATGCGATTTCATTCTCAGCAAGAAGTTGTAAAGATTGAAAAAGAGAAGAGCCTAAGTCAAATTTATTTCCTTGTTCTTCTGACAGTCTTTGATTAAATCTAATAAATTCTACTAAATCTTTTCTAGTAAATTCTGTATTTTCAACTTTTAATGCTATTTTCTGATATGGCATCCATACATTAACAAAGTAACTTGATATAGGAATTAAAGAAAACAGAATAAATAAAGCTATAACTAATAGAAAGAGTTTGGATCTTAAGTTCTTTTTTTTATCAATAGAACTTAGTATTTCTTTTCTTGAGTAAGATTCATTCATAAATTTAATTTATGATTTCAGTCGGTTTTTTCAGTATCCTCATCTGTGGAATCTTGTTCAGTTGATTCAGCAGATTTATTACTGTAATCTTCATTATTTTCAGTAGCATCTTCAACTGCATCTTGAGACGAATCAGATATTTCTTCGTTGGTTTGTGAGTCCTCAACAAATGAAACAGTTTCCTCATTTTCATCATTTTGTATCTCTTTATCAAGGCTTAGCAATGAAGTGTCATAAACATGATTACTTGAAAAAGGAAGTAGAGCCATATGTCTTGCCCGTTTGACCGCAGATGTTAAACTACGTTGGCATTTTGCAGTAAGACCATTTCTTTTTCCAGAATCAATTTTACCAGTTTCTGATATATATTTTTTTAGAAGCCCAACAGCTTTATAATCAAAACCTTCCTCAGGGCAATATCCATGCCTTTCAGATCTTTGTAAGTTATTTTTACCTCTAAATTTAGGTCTTTTTGAATCGCGTTTTTTTGTTACCATGGCAAATCCTTATCTTCATCTTCGGTATCAGCTACAGAAGTTTCTGCTTTTTCATTACTTTGTACATTATTTTGATTGGCCGATTCAGCTTCGCTTCTTGTTGATAAAAAAGTAACTTCATTTGCAATTACTTCAAAAGATTTTCTTTGATTACCATCTTGGCCGACATATTCACTACTTTGGAATCTGCCTTCAACATATACTTTTTGACCTTTGGATAAGTATTGGTTGACGTTTTCAGCAGTCCTAGAAAAGCAAACGATATTAAACCATTCTGTTTCATCTTTATATTCTTCACCAACTCTTCTTCTTCTGTTAACTGCAATGCTGAAATTTGCAACAGGATTACCGTCAGGTGTATACCTTAATTCAGGATCCTGACCAACATTTCCTATTAACATTACCTTATTTAAACTTGCCACTTTTACCTCTTAGACCTTTTCATTTCAGGAACTTCATCCATTTTGTCAGCAGCAATTAAAGTATCAGTTGGTTTAATAGAAGTTATCAGGTGCCTCAAAATTTTATTGTCTTTATTTAACTTATCATCCAATTCACTTATCTTTAATGATTCCATAGAAAATCTTGATAAATAATAATTTCCTTCTGTGTTACCTGAAAGCTCATAAGCAAGTTTTCTTTTTCCATAGTTTTCAAAAAAATTAATTTCACCACCTGAACTTGAAATATTACTTTTTACACCGTTAATTGTTTTTTCAATAGCTTCATCAGATTCTTCTGCAGACAATATCCACATCAATTCATAGTTATTTATTTTTGCCATTATTAGTATCCTTTTCCAAGTATGGGATTTTAGCGTAAATCATAAAAAGTAACAATTTTTTTAATTATCAACTCCTGGCAATTTAAAAGCTGATGCCAAAGCTTTAACATCATTTGATAATTTATTAAGCATATTATTATCGTCTTTGTTATTAATTATATTTACAATTAAATTGCCTAATACTTCCATCTGGTCCTCTACCATACCTCTGCTTGTTAATGCAGGAGTACCTAATCTTATACCAGAAGTAATTTTAGGCGGATGATTATCATAAGGAATTCCATTTTTATTTGCTATTATTCCATTACTTCGAAGAAGGGTTGCTATTTCAGCACCTGTTAAATTATTTCTAGACAAATCTATAGTGAACTGATGATTGTCAGTTCCACCTGAAACAATTCTAAATCCGCCAGAAGATATTACGCTTGATAATTTTTTTGCATTTTTTACAACTTGTTTTGAGTATTCTTTAAATTCAATACCAAGTGCTTCATTGTAAGCAATAGCTTTTGCAGCGATCATATTCACAAATGGTCCACCCTGCATTCCCGGGAAAACAGCTTTATCAATAATATTTGAAAATTCCTTTTTGCACATTATCATTGCTCCTCGAGGCCCGCGCAAAGTTTTATGAGTTGTTGTTGTAACAAAATCAGAATGTGGAACAGGAGATGGATGCACATTGGCAGCAATAAGTCCAGAAATATGGGCAACGTCAGATAATAAATATGCCCCAACTTCATTTGCGATATCTGAAAACTTTTCAAAATCAATAGTTCTTGAATAAGCACTTGCACCACATATAATTATTTTTGGCTTTTTTTCAAATGCGATTTTTTTTACTTGATCAAAATCTATTATTTCTGTTTCTCGATCAACACCGTAAAAATTACAATCATAGATTTTTCCAGAAAAATTTACTTTTGATCCATGACTTAAATGCCCCCCCTGATCAAGCTTCATTGATAAAATATTGTCCTCGGGCTTCATTACAGATAAGAAAACTGCCTGATTGGCTTGAGTTCCGCTATGAACTTGAACATTTACATGATCACATTTAAAAAGTTTTTTTGCTCTTTCTATTGCAAGGTTTTCAATATCATCTGTAATTTCACATCCTTCGTAATACCTTGCTCCAGGGTAGCCTTCAGCATACTTTGTGCTAAAAATAGAACCACATGCATTCAATACATCATTAGATGGGTAATTTTCAGAAGCAATTAAATTTAGAGAAGTTTTGTGACTTTTTTCTTCTAAATTTATTAAATTTTTTACTTCCTTGTCATTCATCAGATTTCCTATTTTTATATTAATTATTATTATTATAAACAAAAAAATTTAAATGATGAGATTATTTGACATAAAAACTAATATACTTCCCAGAATAGATCCAAATTGCGATTCTATTACTGACTCACTTA
>JAYYQG010000002.1:0-5241 GCA_036128515.1 Chloroflexota bacterium | reverse complement strand
TGATATTGCACAACCATCGTTGTTTGATAAAACTACAACAGGTTTATTATTGAGTTTTGGATTAAAAACTCTTTCACAAGACACGTAAAAATTATTACAATCGATTAGGGCAAACATCAATTTAAAAATACATTGAAATAACGCCTAATTCAAGATTTTTTTATTAAAATTTAGATAACTTTAGAACATGGATTATTTATATGAAATTGAGAATGAAATTAAGGGTTTGGGTTTTGATATTATTTCAAAAGATTTTGAAAGACCGTGGGGAGGGTTTTTAGTTATAAATGAAAGTCAAGAACAAGAATTTATAAATAAATTTTTTGATGGCATTGATATTGAATTCTTAAAAATAGGAGGAAAGCTAAGTCCAAAAATTCTTATAGTAAAACCAAATTCAAAACTTTCATGGCAGTATCACCATAGAAGAGAGGAAATTTGGAAAGTTTTGAAGGGGAAGGTTGGTATATCTAGGAGTAATGATAACAACCAAAATCCTATTGTAAATCTTGATGAAGGTGATCAGGTTAAGTTAGAAAAAGGAGAAAGGCACAGGCTTATAGGATTGGATGATTATGCAGTTTTAGCTGAGATTTGGCAGCACACAGATTATAATAATCCGTCTGATGAGAATGATATAGTTAGATTAGATGATGATTATGGAAGATAATTTAAAATATTCTGTTTTAAATTCGAGATTAGTTGTAATTTTAAATAGATAAAGGATTTATGGATCCCTATTCATTTTTAAACACAGCCCATACAGCTTATTTTGCTGAGCTTTACGATCAATATTTAATTAATCCTGAATCTGTTGAACCAACATGGCGTGCTTTTTTTCAAGGATTTGAATTTGGAATTGATAAAGCATCAAAAAAAGAAGACATTCCAGAAAATATTTTAAAAGAATTCAAGGTTGTTAAGCTCATTAATGCTTATAGAACCAGAGGACATCTATTTACCAAAACGAATCCTGTTCGTGATAGGAGAAAATATTCACCAAATTTAGATTTAGAAAATTTTGAGCTTTCAAAAGATGATTTAGAATTAAGTTTCAGTGCGGGTGAAATAATTGGAATAGGTAACTCTACTTTAGCTGATATACTAATTCATTTAGAAAGAATTTATTGTGATTCTATTGGAATTGAGTACATGTATATAAGAACCCCTGAAAGAATTAAGTGGATTCAGAGCAAACTTAATGAAAATGACAACAGGCCTAATTTTAATAAAAAACAAAAGAAACATATATTAAAAAAGTTAGTTCAAGCCACTAATTTTGAACAATTTTTACAGAAAAAGTATGTTGGTCAAAAAAGATTTTCTCTTGAGGGTGGTGAATCGCTTATTCCAGCTTTGGATTCAATTTTTGAAAATGCTGCAACTATGGGTGTAAAAGAGTTTGTTGTGGGTATGGCACACAGGGGAAGACTTAATACACTGTCTAATATTTTTGGTAAACCAGCAAAAGAAATTTTTAATGAATTTGATGGCAAAGATTATGAAGAACAAATTTTTGATGGAGATGTAAAGTATCATCTTGGTTGGACATCAAAGAGGAAATCAGATTCTGGTATTGGAATATACATGAATTTGGCACCCAACCCATCTCATCTTGAGTCTGTAGGTCCAGTAGTTCAAGGTATTACTAGGGCCAAGCAAGATAAATATCATAAAAACGAGGTAAAAAATGTTTTACCTGTAATTATACATGGTGATGCTGCAATAGCTGCCCAAGGGGTTGTTTATGAGGTTATTCAGATGGAAAGGTTAAAGGGATATAGAACAGCGGGCACGATTCATATTGTAGTAAATAACCAAATTGGGTTTACAACTAATTATATTGATGGAAGATCATCAACCTATTGCACTGACATAGGAAAAGTTAATCTTTGTCCAATTCTTCATGTTAATGCAGATGATGTAGAAGCTGTAGTCCATGCAGCTAATTTTGCTCTGGAATATCGAATGAGATATGAAAGAGATATTTTTATTGATTTATTGGGTTATAGAAAGTATGGCCATAATGAAGGTGATGAACCTAGGTTTACTCAACCTAAACTATATAAATCAATTTCAAATCACCCAAGTGTCAAAGATATATATTCAAACCAACTTGTAAATGATAAAGTAATTGATAGTGAGGAAATTAAGAATATTGAAAATAATTACAGTAATGATTTAAATGAAGATTTATCAGTTTCTAAAAAGGAAAAAAATGTTGTTATTACACCGTTTATGCAGCATGAATGGAAAGGTTTGTCCCTAGCTAAAAGAAAAGAAATGTTAAAAACATTTCAAACTCAAGTTGATGAAAATATTCTAGAAAAAGTTGCTAAAAATATTTTTACGTTAGATAATCCTGTTCTTTATTTAAAAAAGGTAGTTAGATTAATGAATGAGAGAAATAATATGTTTTTTAATGAAGATAAAATTGATTGGGCTATGGCTGAACTTTTAGCATACGGTACTTTAATTAATCAAAAGTATAATGTAAGAATTTCTGGTCAGGACGTGGAGAGAGGAACATTTTCTCATAGACATGCAATTTTGAAAACAGAGAAAACAGAAAAAGAGTTTATACCCCTAAACAATATTTCGAAAGATCAAGGCTCATTTCAAATTTACAATTCTTCTTTATCGGAGTATGGAGTTATGGGTTTTGAATATGGTTATGCACTGGCTTATCCTAATACTCTAACAGTCTGGGAAGCTCAATTTGGAGATTTTAGTAATGGAGCTCAAATTATGATTGATCAATACCTTTCATCAGCAGAAGATAAGTGGAAACTCCAAAATGGACTTGTATTAATGCTTCCTCATGGTTATGAGGGTCAGGGCGCTGAACATTCATCTGCTAGGGTGGAAAGATATTTACAATTATGTGCTAAGGATAATATGTATGTAGCTAATTGTACAACTCCAGCAAATTTATTTCACATACTAAGAAGGCAATTGGTAACAAAGTTTAGAAAGCCTCTAATTTTATTAACTCCCAAAAGTTTACTAAGACATCCAAAAGTAATTTCAAAAACTAGTGATTTAATTAATGGAGAATTTTTGCCTGTTATTGATGATAGAGATAAACAAAAAAATGTCAAATCTTTAGTATTTTGTAGCGGTAAATTTTATTATGATCTTCTGCATTATAAAAGAATAAATAAAATTTTAAATGTAGCGATTGTGAGAATAGAGCAGTTGTTTCCCCTACCAAAGAAAGAGATTGAAAGTATTATTGAGAGCTATTCATTTGATGAGTTAGTATGGGCTCAAGAAGAGCCAAGAAATATGGGTGCCTGGGGCCATCTATTAATGCATTTGGATAAAGCAAAAGAATTCAGGGTTGCCTCGAGACGATTTTATGGGGCACCAGCTTCAGGAAGTAAGGCAAGATTTGATAGAAGGCACAAAGAAGTAATAGAATATGTATTCGATAAATCAAAAAATAATTTTAAAAAATGAGCTATTTATTTACATCGGAGTCTGTAAGTGAGGGGCATCCTGACAAATTAGCAGATCAAATAAGTGATGCAGTAATTGATAATTACTTGGCTTTTGATATGAATTCAAAAGTAGCGTGTGAAACGCTTGTTACTACTAATCTGGCAATTATTGCTGGAGAAATAAAATCAAATTCAGATTTAGATGAGGAAAAAATTGTAAGAGAAGTTATAAAAAAAGTAGGTTATGATAATCCTGATTATTTATTTGATCATAATTCCTGTATAATTAATTCCTATCTTCATGAACAATCTCCAGATATAAACCAAGGAGTTGACAGGGAAATTGCTGAAGATCAAGGAGCGGGTGATCAAGGTATTATGTTTGGATATGCCTGTAATGAAACAAAGACCTACATTCCTCTAACTTTAGATTTGTCCCACAAATTATTAATTGAGTTAGCTAATCTCAGAAGAGAAAATAATCAAATAAAATATTTAAGGCCAGATTCTAAATCCCAAGTTACAATTCAATATTCTGATGATAATAAGCCAGAAAAAATCATGACCATCGTTTTATCCACTCAGCATGATGATTTTGATACGGAAAAAGTTATGCTTGATAAAATAAAATCAGATATTAAATCTATTTTAATTCCTAGATTACTTAAAAGATACCCTGATTATGAAAAGTATTTTAGTGATAAAATTGAATATCATATTAACCCAACTGGAAAATTTGTTATTGGAGGCCCTCACGGTGATACAGGCTTAACTGGCAGAAAAATAATTGTTGATACATATGGTGGCAAAGGAGCTCATGGCGGAGGGGCCTTTTCTGGTAAAGATCCAAGTAAGGTTGATAGAAGTGCTGCTTATGCATCAAGACACATAGCTAAAAATCTAGTTGCAGCCGGAGTCGCTGATGAATGTTTAGTTCAGGTTGGATATGCAATCGGAGTAGCAAAGCCAATGTCTGTATATGTAAATACTTATAATTCTAACAAGATTAATTTATCAGATCACGAGATATCAAAAATAGTTGAGGAAACTTTTGATTTAAGTCCATTTCACATTGAGAAAAGATTAAAACTTAGGAATCCAATTTATTTTGAAACTGCCTCTTATGGCCATATGGGCAGAAATCCCCAGATTGTGAAAAAATCTTTTGTTTCTAAATCTGGTGAAGTAAAAGAAATTGAAGTTGAATTGTTTACTTGGGAAAAGTTAGACTATGTAGAAATTTTAAAAAATAAATTTAATATACAATGAATAAAAATAAATATATACCATACAAAGTGAAAGACATCACCTTAGCTGAATGGGGAAGGAAAGAAATAAATTTAGCAGAAGCAGAAATGCCTGGTTTGATGGCACTACGAGATGAATTCAAAAATCAGTTTCCGCTAAAAGGTGCTAGAATAGCTGGTTGCTTACACATGACAATTCAAACGGCAGTTTTAATAGAAACTCTTGTTGATTTAGGTGCAGATGTAAGATGGTCCTCTTGTAACATTTTTTCTACGCAAGATCATGCGGCAGCTGCTATAGCCAAGGCAGGTATTCCCGTATATGCGTGGAAAGGTGAAACTGAAGAGGAGTATATATGGTGTATTAAACAAACTATAGTTGGTAAAAAAGATTGGAAGCCAAACATGCTTTTGGATGATGGGGGCGATCTTACTGCAATCATGCATAATGAATACAAAGAACTTTTAAAAGATGTAAAAGGTGTATCTGAGGAAACTACAACTGGGATAAAAGCACTTAATAAAATGGAGAAAGACAATTCACTTTTAAT
>JAYYQG010000001.1:0-8868 GCA_036128515.1 Chloroflexota bacterium | reverse complement strand
CCTTGCAATCTGCTGCATCTGAACTGCATTGAGCCCTTCTGCTTCAGGCAAGACTGCCAATTGATTGCCGCTAAATGGTCTTGGGGTGAAGACATCGCAGATGAAATAGTTATATTTCATGTAAATCGAATTTTTTATTTTTAATTCCCGATTCTGAATAAGTTTTTATATTTGGCAATATTTTATCCATATATCAATTTTTTGTTGACAATATTATAAATTAGTTGTAAATAAAGGCGTATTTCTCATTTTTTGTATACAATTATCATGAATGAGCACACGATAATAGCCGACAAACTAAGGTCAGAAATCATAGCTGGAACAATTCAAGAATCCGAACCTCTCAGAGAATTAGCATTGAGTAACAGATTCAGTGTAGGGAGGAGTATTATCAGACAAGTCTTATTACAACTGACAAATGAAGGGTTAGTTGAAACAAGAAAAAATTATGGCTCTAAAGTTACTAGTTATAATAACGATGCAATTATAAATTTAGTAATTCCACTAAGAAAAACAGTGGAACTTTATGCACTTGGTCAATATTTTGATAAAATTAATGACTCAGACTTTTTAAAATGGGATAAATGTTTAAAAAGAATGAAGCAAGAATGTGAAAACACAAATTTCAAAAAAATAGCTGAAGAAGATATTATGTTCCATAGAATTATTATAGAGCGATCAGAAATGAGTGATGTAATTATTATATGGAATACTATCGTTAATCGGCTAAGAGGGCATTTTATAAGAAGTTATAAGAAATTTAAAAATCCTCTTGAAATATATTATGAGCATAATGCAATTTTTAATATGTTTAAAACAGGCAAAAAAGATATTGCACTAAAAATTTTAGAATCAAATATTGAATAAGGAGTGTTTATGAATATTTTAGCAATTGGCGCTCATCCTGATGACATTGAATTTCTCTGTGCTGGAACTTTGGCTTTATACGCTAAACAAGGTCACAAAATATTTATTGCTGTTGCCACAAATGGGAACGTTGGTTCGCCCACTTTAAGTAAAACTGAAATAAGTGAAATAAGAAAAAATGAGTGTTTGCAGTCCTGTAAATTAATCAATGCTAAATTGATATGGATGAACTTTGATGATGAATGGTTATATGACACACCGGAATCTAGAAATAAATTTATAGACGCAATAAGAGAATCTCAGGCAGATATTGTTTTTATACATAATAAAAATGACTATCATCCTGACCATCGTAATGCAGGTAAAATAGCTGAGGATTCAAAAATACCTGTGTCAGTAAGACTTGTAGAAACTAATTTTAATCATTTAAAAAATATCCCACATATGTTTTATATGGATAGTATTGGTGGAGTTGGTTTCGAACCAGAACATTATGTAGACATTTCAAGTGTTATAGATATCAAAACAGAAATGTTAGATTGTCACATAAGTCAAAATGATTGGTTAATAGAATTATTTGATGACACTCCTAGTAATATGATGAAAAAACAAAGTTCATATAGAGGATATATTCCTGGTTTCAAATATGCAGAAGGATTTAGACAAGTACTTACCTACCCTTTAGTAGGTTCTTATAAACTTCTTCCATAAAGAAAGGATGCCTATGCAAATAATCTAATTATATACATAATTTCATTTTTTTAAATACTTCAATTAAGGATCATTATGAAAAATTTAATTTCGTTAGCTATATTAATAGCTTTTAGTAGTGTATCTTTTGCTAAAGAGGTTATAAGGCACATACATTGGACTCAGCCACCATATGATGAAATAATCATGGGTACTGCAAAGGATTTCATGTCTGAAAATCCAAATGTAGAAATAAAAATTCAATTAGTTGCCGATGCAGATATGCCAACAAAAGTTAGAACAGCTCTAACTGCAAATGGTGTGGAAACATTTGCAATGCCAAATATGCAATCTCCATGGTTCATGGCAAATGGTACTACAGCAGAAATCATACCCTCAGCATTTGGGAAGAATTCAATACAAGAAGTTGTAGACATGTGGTTGCCCGGGGCGATCAAGAAAACAGGGGGATTTTATGAAGGTAAATATTATGGCATCCCTCATGAAATGAGTAATTATGCTGCATGGATCAATATTGATCATATGAAAAAAGCTGGGTTAGATCCAAAAAAGGATATTCCAACAACTTGGCAGGAATTTAAGTTGTTAGGTAAAATTCTAACAGAAAAGAATGGAGATCAAATTACCAGAAATGGATTTGCAATCAATACAAAAGCAGCAATATTTCCATTCCTTATACTGCATTCACTTATGCAGCAAAAAGGATTAGATTGGTCATCTGAAAAAGGCCTATATTCCAGTTTAGATACAAAAGAAGCATTGGACGCTTTTTCAACTTTTACTAATTGGGCTACCAAAGATGGAATATTTGATCCTGGTCTTTTTGAAAATGAAAGAGAAGGTTTCGGCAATGGATTAACTTCACAGTTTTTAACAGGCGGGACATGGTATTGGGGTGTGTTAGATGGTTATTCCGTCAAAAGAGATGAAGTTATGCCTATAAAGTATCCAAGATTCAAAGATGGTAAAAACATAGGTGGAGTTGCTTATGGCTATTGTGTTTTTGTTTCTAAACAGGCAAAGAACAAGGAGTTAGCTTGGAAATGGCTAAATTACCTGGAGAATCGACCTGAAAAATATATTGTTCATGGTTGGTTTCAACCAAGGAAAACTTTGGACAAAAAACTAGCGGCGAAGTACATACCTAATTATGAAGTTTTCGGTGAAGAGTTTGAGTATGCAGCTGCAATTATTGCATCTGCAAAATTTGCTGAAATTCAGGATGCTGTTGGTGCTTCTGTACAAAGAGTATTGTTTGAAGATATTTCAAATGAAGAATCACTTTCTATGCTGAAAGATGATGTAGGCAGTATATTAGATATGTAAATTTTTTATTGGCACCGTTAACGCGGTGCCACCAAAAATATGTATAACAAAAAAATTCAGATTGCCGGTTTTTACTTTGTTCTACCGACATTAATCATTTATGGTATTTTTTTAATTTATCCGATGATTACTGCATTCCATTATTCTTTTTTTAAATGGAATTTATTGAGTGAAAAGAAATATGTAGGGTTATCAAATTTTGCAAAAATGATAAATGATAAAAGATTTTGGAACTCTTATATTACAACATTTCATTTTACCCTAATCAGTATTGTATTAATAATTATTCTATCATTTATTCTTGCCCTGATTTTAGAAAAAAGTTTTAAATTTAAAAATATATTCCAATCAGCAATCTTTATTCCAGTAATTTTAACCATGGTGTCAATAGCAGTAGTTTGGCAATTTATGTTTCAATCAACTGGGATATTATCAAATTTATTTATTGATTTATTTGGGACAAAAGTAAAATGGCTTACATCTACTAAAATAGCTCCATATTCTATGATATTAGTAAATGTTTGGAAAATGACCGGTTACTATATGATTATTTTTATTGCAGGATTATTAAATGTCCCCAACACCTTTTATGAGGCGGCTAGAGTAGATGGTGCTAATTATTTTGAAAGACTGATTTATATTACATTACCACAAATGAAAAATACATTTATCCTTGTTTTTGTCTCTGGTGTAATCTTTTCATTTGCTGCTTTTCCACAACAATATGTAATGACAGAAGGTGGCCCAGGAAGATCTACAGAGGTTCTTGCACTTTTAATATACAAACAAGCTTTTGAGTTTACAAAATTTGGCTACTCATCTTCAATATCAGTTGCTTTTTTTGCAAGTTTATTATTATTTTCAATTATACAACTTAGGTTATTTAAGTCTGAGTCAAATTTATAATGCTTAAAAGTACACGTTTTATTTTCCTGTTAGTTCTAAGTACGTTGTTTTTGTTTCCATTTTTCTGGATGCTAGTGTCATCATTTAAGCCAAATGAAGAAGTTCTTGCCATACCGGTCAAAATATTTCCAAAGATTTGGCAAATCGATGCTTACACTAATTTAATGAATTATAGCGAATATAATTTTCCAAGATACTTTTTTAATAGTATTTTCGTCACAATAGCAGCTGTTTTACTTGCAGTTATCCTATGTACAACAGCAGGTTATGGCTTTGCTACCTACAATTTTAAATATAGTAACTTTTTTTTTATTATAGTTTTATCGACAATAATGATTCCTTTTCAAGCTATAGTCGTTCCGTTATTTATTTTAATGAAGGACCTAGGTCTTAATAATACATATCTTGGATTAATTGTACCAGAAAGTCTTACCGCATTTGGTGTTTTTTTAATGAGACAATTTTTTTATACACTGCCAAAAGAAACTATAGAATCCGCAAGAATAGATGGCGCAAATGAATTTCAAATATTTTTGAAAATTGCATTACCTTCAGCTAAAACTGCAATATTCGCATTGATCATCTTTCATTCACAATGGGTTTGGAATCTTCTCCTTTGGCCTCTAATTATAGTTTCTAATCCTGAAATGAGAACTGTGCCACAAGCTATATCACTTTTCTCAGGAGTTTATTTTACGCCCTATCCTGAACAATTAGCCATCAGTGTTTTAGCATGTCTACCACTACTAATATTATTTATTTTTCTATCTAAAAATTTTACTAGAGGAATTACTTTAACAGGAATAAAATGAAAATTACTGATATAAAAACTTTTTATCTAAAAGAGAAAAATATTGATGCTCGGACTGATTCATCACAAGATGCACTACTTGTTAAAATTGAAACAGATAATGGAATTGAGGGATGGGGTGAAGTTGATGGTTGCCCCAGTGTTACAAATGCAATTATAAATGCTCCTTTTTCTCATACACTTGTTAATGGACTTAAGAATATAATTGTTAATGAAAATCCACTAGAGATCGAATATCTTTGGAACAAAATGTACGAGAGCACATTATATTTTGGAAGATCAGGTGCAGTTATCCAGGCAATGGCTGGTATCGACATAGCTCTATGGGATATAAAAGGTAAATATTTAAAATTACCAATTTATCAATTATTAGGCGGCCCATTTAAAAGAAAACTGCGTGTTTATTCATCAAATATGTTTCAGTACACAATCGAAGATACGATAGAAAGAGTAAAAATCGCTCTAGATACAGGACATACAGGTGTTAAATTTGGATGGGAACCGTTTGGTTTAAATGAAAGTAAAGATTTACATTATGTTGAAGCAATACGAAAAGCTCTTGGTGAAAATGATTTCATGTTAGATGTAGGACTAATATGGGATGCTAAAACAACGATTAAAAGATCCAAGCAATATGAACCATTCAACTTATTTTGGATAGAAGAACCATTACATCCTGATAACTATACTGGTTATGGTGAATTGTCAAATAATTGCGTTCAACATATAGCAGCTGGAGAAGAAGAATGTACTCTTAGAGGATTTAAACAACTCATTGATGTAGGAAAAATTAATATAGCTCAAATTGATGTTACTCGATGTGGTATAACTCAGGCAATGAAAATAGCAAATTATGCAAATCTTTGTGGTATAAAAGTTTGTAATCATAATTTCACAACTGATATTAATTCTTCTGCATCACTCCATTTTCTATGTTCTATTCCAAACTCACTTGTTATGGAGTATTGTAACGAAAATGGTGAAATTTCAAGAAAGCTCTCTAAAAACCCTGTAAAGATAATTGATGGATATGCTCATCTTCCGGAGGAACCAGGATTGGGTGTACAACCAGACCATGAAATTATAGAAAAATATATTGTCAATTAACATGTATATATTAAAAGACAAAATTGCAGTAATTACTGGTGGTGCACAAGGCATTGGAGCCGCAATAAGTAAACGGTTTAGTGCTGAAGGAGCTAAAACTATAATTCTTGATATTGACTGCAATGCATTTGATAAAAATTTTAATAATCAAAAAGAATTTGATTTTCATACGGTAGATCTCACTTCAGAATCTAATTTATTTGACATAAAAGAAAAAATTAAAAAAAAATACAAAGAAATAAATATACTAGTAAACAATGCTGCAATTTTAGATGCAACAAAATTGGAAGATTTAAATGTTACACATTTCAATTTTATATTAAACAATAATCTGAATTCATTGTTGAATTCGACCATGACATTTTTAGAACTTTTTAAAGTAAATTCTTATTATAACAAGATTCTAAATATATCATCTATTATGGGCATGAGAGGATCAAAGGACTCCATTCCTTACTCAACAGCGAAAGCAGCAATAATTAATTTTACTCAATGCTTAGCTGTGGAATTAGGAGAAAAACGTATATGTGTAAATAGCATTAGTCCTGGATTTATTAATACAAGGATGGCTTTATTAACTGATGGCTCTGGCCACGAATATGAAACTGATTTTTTTAAGGACACATATCTTAAACATCAACGTATACCACTTCTAAGGACTGGCTTAGCAGAAGACATCTCTGGCCCAGCATGTTTTCTATGTTCCAATGATTCTGATTACATTACCGGGCAAAACTTATCTGTTGATGGTGGTATAAGCTCAATTTTTTAAGATTCCCATATTTCACTTTCATAACCGATTGAATCAGGACTTATTAAAAATGATGAACCTGATTCAGGAAATTTCTTAAAATCACTTTCACTAACCTCTTCTTTAGCTGATGTTATAAAAAGTTCTTTAAAATTATCTCCTCCAAAGCACAACGATGTTATGTTCATGGATGGCAATTTAATTTCTTTTAATAGCTTTCCACTACTGCTTATTTGAGATATTTTACCGCCGTTCCAATGTGCAACCCATATGTTGCCAATGTTATCCACAGTAAGACCATCAGGAAAACCATCTTCTTGTTTGAATTCATAAAATTTTTCGCTTTTAATCAAATCAAGATTTTTTGAATTGTTATATTTATAAATAGTTCTATTAAATGAATCACTAAAATATATATTTTTACCGTCTTTTGAAAATGCTGGACCATTTGAGACAATAAAGTTAGTATCTATTCTTTTATAACTAAGATCTCTATTTATACACCACAAAGAACCTTCTGGTAGTTTTTCATCCTTATGAGAAGTACCGACCCAAAGTCTTTTACTATTATCAATTTTAAGATCATTATAGATAATATTTTTATTTCCTTCTTCTGGATCCAAAAATAATTTTGAATTATTCTTATCAAAATCAAATAAAAAAATACCATTCACCGCCCCAATTAAAAATTTGTTAAATTGATCAAATTGAACGAGGCCACCAAGTGGTGTTTCTAAGCTTAGTTTAATAAATTCTACTTCCTCAGAAACAGTATTAAACTTAAAAAAATTGTTATCAATATAATCTAACCAGTAAAAACTTTTATTATTTCGATGCCATATTGGTGCTTCACCAAGTTGACATCTATTTTTTTCTATTATCTTATAATCTAACATTTTTATAATTCTGAACTTTGAAAAATAGTATTTGAATCAATTGAAATTTCAACATTTCTTAAATATTTTTTTAATGAAGATAGATTAATATCTACACCAAGTCCTGGCCCATCTGGTAATTTTATATATCCATTTTTATCTTTATCAATTGAGTTAACCGTGATCTCAGTTGCAAGTTTCATAGGATTGCCAGGATATTCACTGATAAAAAAATCCTCAACTCCTGAAAAAGGTTGCATTGAGGCACTCAATGCTAAATGGGAAGTAAAAGTGTGATTGACATAAGTTACATTATTCTTTATGGCGAAATCTACAATCTCCTTTGCAGGTCCAATTCCACCTATTCTACCACAATCAATTTGAACAAAATCAATTTGACCATATTTCATTAAATTCTTTGCCATATAAGTATTGTGACATCCTTCACCACTGGCAATTCTAAGTCTTTTACATTTACTCTTTAAATTTTTGAACGAGTCATATTCATATGCGTGAAAAGGCTCTTCAAGCCATGTAGCATTTATTTTTTCAAGAATATCTACTCTTTCACTAGCTTTTTCAACATCATCTACAAAAATTTGTCCCACATCAACCATAACGTAGTTTTCTTCACCAAATCCTTCTCTAGCTGCAATAAAATGTTCTGCGTCAGTTTTACTGTTTAGTTTTCCTATTGGACCCCATCCAAATTTCACTGCCTTAAATCCTAATTTTTTTGCATCTCTTGCTCTCATGTAAGTAATGTCAGGATTATCACCAAATAATACTGAAAAATAGGCTAATTTTGGAAAAACTTCTTTATAACCCAATAAACTCCAAACGGGCTCATTGTATTTTTTACCCATTAAATCCCACAATGCCATTTCAATACCTGAAAAAGTATGGGGTGCTTGAAGTAGATCCATACTATTTAAATGAAGTTTATTTCTTAACCTATGAATATCTTCAGGTTTTTCAATAATTTCACCTAAAACAGTATCTTTAACTGGACGGCATGCTCCATGTGATAATGGACAGACATAGGCTGAAATCGAAGTTAAAGGAGATGCTTCACATTCACCATATCCAACATGATCTCCTGAAGTTACTCTTACTAACAAAGCATCCTGACTACCATCAACTGAATTATTTACTTCAGGCATTGATAAATAAAAAAATTCTATATTTTCAATTTTCATTATTACCTTTTTTTGATTATCAAATAATCTTTATTTCAATCATTATAATCAAAATTTATTTTTCTTTGCTTAAGAAACATAAACCTTATTGATAAATAATAACATTCTATAACAAAATTATTCATAATTATAAATCTACAAATTGGCCTGAATTAAAAACGGTTCATTAGTTTCTAAGCCCTTTTCCAAAGCCCGGTGGAATGTTTCTGCAGTATCAGCCATTGCTGCTTCCACCCCCATTCCATTTGCCATCTGAACCCAATCCAGGGAGGGATTCTCAAGGTCAAACATGGTCCTTGTATTCAATCCCGGCAC